>JANOEA010000030.1:0-48296 GCA_031412975.1 Pseudomonadota bacterium
GGTGATCACCGGAAACGCCGCGAACGCGTTGCCCATCACCATGGTGAAGGCGGCCATGCCGAGGCAGTACGCCATCACGCAGGCGAGCCGATTGTCGGTCGGCACCACGCTCGCGACCAGGCTCGCGATGCTGTCGCCGACGCCCGCAGCGGCGAACAAACCACCGAGCACGGCCAGTACCAACGGCAGCAGGGCCGCCCAGCCGATCGCTTCGAGCAGGCTGCGTCCGGCGTCGACCGCACGCGCGGGCGATTCGCGGGTGGCCCGGCACGCAGCCAACAGTGCGAACACGCAGCCCAGCGAGAGCGCCAGCAGGGTCGCCTGCTGGCCGCTCAGTACCGGCTTGTCGTCGACCAGCACGAACTTCGATGCGATCACCCCGGCCACCGTGACCAGCGGGATCAGGAGCACCGGCAGGAACAGTCGATTGCCCAGCCGCGCGGCCTGTTCGGCACGCTCGTCGGCGCTGCGTTCCCGGCGCGCACCGCGGCCCACGCCGCCGGCACCGGCGATCAGGGCCAGCGCCACCACCACCGCACCCACCACGCCGCTCGGCAGCGCATCGCCGACCAAAAACAACAGCGCGAGCAGTCCCCAGAACGTGGCCGACGACCAGCGGCGCGGATGGCTCCGATCGCGCGCGGCGTGCCAGGCCGCTGCGAGCAGGAACGCGCCGATCAACACGTAGACCGGCGTCAACGCAGTCACCGGCAGCGGGCCAACCATGCTCATGCAGCGCTGCCTGCCGCACGCAGGCGCTCGATCTCCACCGCCATCCGATGGTCAAGCCGCGACAGTCGCGCACCGTGGATCAACAGCGCCGCGATCGCGGTCGGGATCGCCCACAGCGCGATCGCCAGCGGCTCGACCGTGATGCCGTTCTGGGCCAGGAAGGCCTGCGCCAGCAACACCGCACCGAAGGCCACGAACACGTCCTCGCCGAAGAACAGGCCGACGTTGTCGGTCGCCGCGCACATCGCACGCAGCCGCTCGCGCACGCCGTCGGGAAGCGGACCGTGCGTGCGCGTCGCGGTCGCCTCGGCCATCGGCGCGAGCAGCGGCCGCACGGTTTGCGGATGTCCGCCGAGGTGGGTCAGGCTGATCGCCGCGGCGGCCTGGCGCAACGCCTGGTAGGCGATCAACAGACGCCCGGTCGACAGCCCGCGCAAGCCCAGGACCCAGCGTTCGGCCTGCTCGCGCAGACCATTGCGCTCCAGCAGTCCGATCACCGGCAGCGTCAGCACGAAGATCATCAGGAAGCGGTTGCCGAGGAATCCATCGCCGGTGGCGACCAGGATTTCGAGCACGTCCATGCCGGCGGCGATCCCGGTCGCGAAGCCTGCCGCGACGACCACCAGCAATGCATTCAGGCGCAGCACGAAGCCCAGCGCGACCACCAGTACGCCGATCAGCGGCCACCAGTTCATCGGCCAGCCGCGCCCGGCGCCCGTACCGCGATCCCGGCTCCATCGAGCGCGGTGCGGATCGCGCGCGCGAAGTGTGCGGCGGCATCGCGATCCCCATGCACGCAGATGCTGTCGGCACGCAACTGCAGGCGGCCACCGTCGCGCGCGACCAGCTCGCCATGCACGGCAAGCCGGGTCGCCTGCGCTGCCACCGCCGCGACATCGGCAAGCACCGCACCCGGCATGTTGCGTGGCGTCAGCGAGCCGTCGGATTCATAACTTCGATCGGCGAACACCTCATGCGCCACGCCGAGGCCGAGCGCCTCGCCGGCAGCCGGCAGCGCGCTGCCGGACAAGCCGAACAGCATCAGGCCCGGATCGAAATCGCGCACCGCGCGCGCGATCGCGTCGGCCAGGGTACGGTCGCGGGCGGCCATGTTGTAAAGCGCACCATGCGGCTTGATGTGCGCCATGCGGCCGGAGCTCGCACGCACGAAGGCGTCCAGCGCGCCGAGCTGGTACAGCGTGAGCTGGTAGGCCTCCTGCGCACTCACCGCCATTTCGCGGCGGCCGAAGCCCTGCAGGTCGGGCAGGCTTACATGCGCGCCGATCGCCACCGCATGCTCCAGCGCGAGCCGAACGCTGGCGTGCATCACCGCAGGATCGCCGGCATGCAATCCGCACGCGATGCTGGCCGAGCTGATCAGCGGCATCACCGCCGCGTCCGCACCCATCGACCACGCGCCGAAGGACTCGCCCATGTCGCAGTTCAGATCGATCGCGGTGGCCATCGCTCAATCCTCGGCGAGTCGCATGGCGATCGCGAAGCGCATGCGTTCGAGTTCGCAGGTGCGCAAGCGGCGCAAGCCTTCGGCAGCCTCTTCGTCGACCAGCACGGGTCGCACGCGATCGCCGGGCTTGAGCTGCATCGCCCGCCCCAGGTCGGCCCGGATCACCTGCGCGATCCGCGGGTACCCGCCGGTGGTTTGCGCATCGACCCCGAGCAGGATCGGGCGCCCGTCGGGCGTCAGCTGCACGGTGCCCGGCAACACCGCTGCCGAGATCTGTTCCGGCACCACCACGCGCGGCACTTCCGGACCTTCGAATCGCAGGCCCATGCGGTCGCTGTCGCGCGACACGATCCAGGTGCCGCTGCGCAACACGCGCAGCACGCGCGGATTCAGCGCCGCGATGTCGGGACCCGGCAGCACGTGCAGCCATGCGACATCGCCGCGAAGGTCGCCGGTGGCGGCGACCCACCACGATGCGGCAACGAAACGGCGCTGCGATGTCGCACGCTTGCGCCGCAGGCTGCGGCCACTCGCGGACTCCGAGCGTCCCAATGGCAGGTGGTCGCCCGCGCGCAGCGCACGGCCGTGCAGCCCACCGAAACCACAACGCAGGTCGGTGCTGCGGCTGCCCATCACGGGCTTGACGTTGATGCCGCCGCTGATCGCGAGGTAACCGCGGGCCCCCAACACCACGCGACCGATGCGCAGTTCGCTGCCTGCGGCGAGCGCGACGGGGCGCCAGCCCGGCACCGGCTCACCGTCGATGCTCGCATCCAGGTTGCCGCCGGTCAGCGCGATCACCCGCGGTCCGCTGAAGCGCAACACCGGACCGGACAGCGTGAACTCGAGGCCGGCCGCATGTTCGGAGTTGCCGACCAGCAGGTTCGCCACGCGCAGCGCATCGGCATCCGCAGCGCCGGCGATCGGCACACCCAGTGCGCGATGGCCCGGCCGGCCCAGATCCTGCACCGAGGTGAGCGGCCCGGGCGCGATGACCTCAAGCATCCACGATCTCCACCGTCGATTCCGCAAGCGCGGCGGCGTCGACCGCGCGGAACCGCACCCGGTCGCCGGCGCCCAGCAGGCTCGGCCGCGCATGATCGGGATCGAACAGGCGCGCGTGGGTGCGCGCGAGCAGGTGCCAGCCGCCCGGACTCGCCACCGGGTAGATGCCGGTTTGGGCGCCGCCGATGGCCACCGATCCGGCCGGCACGCGCGTGCGTGGCGTCGCACGCCGCGCCATCGCGAGCGTCGGATCGAGCCCGATAAGGTACGGAAATCCGGGCAGGAAGCCGATGAACGCCACGCGATAGACCGGTGCGACATGCCGTGCGACCACTTCGGCTTCGCTCAGGCCGGTGGACTCGGCAACGGCTGCGAGGTCCGGCCCGCTGCTGCCGCCATAACACGCGGGAATCACCACGCAACGATGCGGCGCGACGTCGGCACCCTCGACTGCCGCGGCGACGATCTGCTTCACGGTTGCGGTTACCCGCTCACGTTCGCTGCGCGGCAGATCGCGCAACAGCACGGTCAACCCGACGTAGCCGGGGACCAGATCGTCGACTTCCGGCAGGGCCGCGGCGCGCAAGGCCGCAAGGGCCGCGTGCACGCGCGCACTCGACGCATCGCCGATTTGTTCCGCGCAGCGCAGTTCGATCGCAGCGTCGCCGTAGGTGTCGATCCGCCAGCCCGACAGCGAAGGTGCCGCCGAGCGGCTCAACGCAGGAATCCACGCGTTTGCACGCGCTCGAGGCAACTGGAACCCGTCATGGCGTCGTGGCTTCCGGCATCGTGGCCCACCAGCCTAGCGAATAAAGCGACACGGTTGAGCCCGCTGTCGCACGTTGCAGGCGGCGATCGCCCGAAATCCCCGGCGCGTGCGGGGCTCTTGCGGGCGAACGCCTGCCGCCCGGCTCAGTGGCCGCCGCCGGCATCCACCGCCTTGAGTTCGGAGATCAGCTTGGTCGCCGCTTCCTGCCCGTCGGCGTACAGCATGCTGCAGTTGTCGGCGTAAAACAGCGCATTCTCGATGCCGGCGAAACCGGTGCCCTTGCCACGCTTGATCACGATCACTTTCTTCGCGTTGATCACATCGAGGATCGGCATGCCGTAGATCGGCGACGACTTGTCGGTCTTGGCGACCGGATTGACCACGTCGTTGGCGCCGATCACGATCGCGACGTCGCAGGTCGCGAACTCGGGGTTGATGTCTTCCATGTCGGCGATCAGATCGTAGGGCACGCCGGCTTCCGCGAGCAGCACGTTCATGTGGCCCGGCATGCGCCCGGCCACCGGATGGATGGCGAACTTGACCTGTTTCTCGCGCTTGATCAGCTGCTGGCACAGCTCCCACATCTTGTGCTGGGCCTGCGCCACGGCCATGCCGTAGCCGGGCACCACGATCACCTTCTCGGCCATGTACAGCAGCGATGCGGCATCCGAGGCCTCGATCGGCTTCATGTTGCCGGTGATCGCCTCGCCGCTGCCACCGCCGCCGAAGTTGGAGAACAGCACGCCGCTGATCGGGCGATTCATCGCCTTGGCCATCAACTGGGTCAGCAGCATGCCGGCGGCTCCCACTACGGTACCGGCGATGATCAATGCCTCGTTCTGCAGCACGAAGCCCTCGAACGCCACTGCCAGGCCGGTGAAGGCGTTGAACAGCGAGATCACCACCGGCATGTCGGCACCGCCGATCGGCAGCGTCATCAGCACGCCGAACGCGAGACACAGCACGAAGAAGGTGATGATCAGCGGTATGTCGAGCACGAATACGAGGTAGGCACCGATGCCCGCCGCGGCCACGAACACCAGCAGGTTGAACACCTGCTGGCCCGGGAAAGTGAACCGCTTGTCGAGCCGGCCGTCGAGCTTGGCCCAGGCGATCACCGAGCCCGAGAACGACACCGCGCCGATCAACGCGCCGAGAATGGCGAGGATGGTCTTGGTGCGATCCATGCAAGCATGGTCGGCTATCGCCACTGCGGTGCATTCGCCGGTGAAGGTCGCGGCACTGAGCATCGCCGCGGCACCGATCGCGGCGGCCGAACCGCCGCCCATGCCGTTGAAGATCGCGACCATCTGCGGCATGTCGGTGATCGGGACCCGCTTGCCCCAGATCCAGAACACGTACGACAGCGCGATCGCCACGATCATCAACCCGAGGTTGATCGGATCGATGCCGTGCGAGCCCCAGGTCTTGGGCGCGAAGAAGGTCACGAAAGTGGCGATCAGCATGCCGTAACCGGCCCAGCGGATGCCCTTTTTCGCGGTCACCGGCGAGCCCATCTGCATCAGGCCGATGATGAACAGCACCGCGGCCGCGAAGTAGCTCGCCTTGGCCAGGAAGTCGAGGATGGCGGGGATCGTCATCTCACTGGGCTCCCGGCTTCTTGCTGGACTTGAACATCTCGAGCATGCGCTCGGTGACCACGTAGCCGCCGACCGCGTTGCCGGCGCCCAGCAGCACGGCGATGAAGCCGACCGCGCGCTCGAGGTTGGTGTTGGCATGCGCCAGCGTGATCATCGCGCCGACCACCACGATGCCGTGCACGAAGTTGGAGCCCGACATCAGTGGCGTATGCAGGATTACCGGCACCCGCGAGATGATCACGTGGCCGGTGATCGCCGCGAGCATGAAGATGTACAGAGCCAGGAATCCGTCGATCATCGTTGTTCCCCAAGGTGCCGCGATCGCCGTGCGACCGCTGATGGATGACTCATCGCCCCGAACCGCCCGCGCTGCGCGCTCAGCCGCCGTCGACCAGCTTCTTCGTCGGCTCGTGGCGGATTTCGCCGGCGTGCGTCAGGCAGGTCTTGGCGATCAGCTCGTCCTCCCAGTCCAGCGCGATCGCGCCGTCCTTGATGAACAGGCTCGCGAAGTTGAACAGGTTCCTGGCGTACATGTCGCTGGAATGGATCGCGCCCATGCTCGGCAGGTTGACCGGACCGACGATGGTGACCGCGTTGTGCACCACGGTCTCGCCGGCGCGGGTCAGTTCGCAGTTGCCGCCGGTTTCGGCGGCCAGGTCGACGATCACGCTGCCCGGCTTCATGCCCTCGACCATCCAGCGCAGGATGATCTTCGGCGCCGGCCGGCCGGGTACCGCGGCGGTGGTCACGATCACGTCGATGCCCTTCAGATGCTCGCCGAGCTTGCGCTGCTGTTCGGCGCGCTCGTCGGCGGTCAGTTCGCGCGCATAGCCGCCACTGCCGGAAGCCGACACGCCCAGATCGAGGAACTTTGCACCCAGCGACTGGATCTGCTCCTTCACCTCGGGTCGCACATCGAAGCCTTCGACCTGCGCGCCGAGCCGGCGCGCGGTGGCGATCGCCTGCAGGCCGGCGACGCCGGCGCCGACGATCAGCACCTTGCTGGGCCGGATGGTGCCGGCAGCGGTGGTCAGCATCGGAAAGAACTTGGGGCTTTCGAGCGCGGCGATCAGCACTGCCTTGTAGCCGGCCATGCCCGCCTGCGAGGACAGGATGTCCATCGCCTGCGCGCGCGTGGTGCGCGGCAGCAGTTCCATCGCGAACGCGGTGATCTTGCGGTCGCGCAGCGCGCGGGTGCGCTCGGGCGCCGTGTGCGGCTGCAGGATCGAAAGCAGGATCGTGCCCTCGCGCATCGCCGCGATCTGATCGAGCGTCGGCGGCTGCACCTTGAACACCACGTCGGCGCGCCCCAGCACGGCCAGCGGGTCGGGCTGCGTCTCGACCGTTTCGCCGAAACTGGCATCCGGCAGATGGGTCGGATCGCCGGCACCGGTCTGGATCAGCACCTGGGCGCCGAGCGGCTTGAGTTTCTTGACGATGTCGGGCACGAGCGCGACGCGACGCTCGTTCGGCGCGGTTTCGCGCACGACTCCGATGGTGACCGCCATGACTTCTCCCCAAGCCGGCAACGTAGGTCGATGCTACCCCATGCGCGCCGGGCTTTGTACCGCTGGCGATCGATCGAGCCGGCTTTCCTGCGCTCACAGGTGAGCCGATCGACGCGGGGTGCCCGGCGCATGCAGCTACACTGTGCACCCGCCACGCGCCTGCACCCGATCATGTCCACCGAAGCCTGGGAGTTCCTGCAGCGTCGCTTGTCCGTAGCGTCGCGCCTGCTCAGCGAGCCCGGCCCGGATCCTGTACAGCTGCAGGCGCTGCTCGAACTGGCCGTGCGCGTGCCCGACCACGGGCGGCTGACACCGTGGCGTTTCGTGCGGGTAGCGGGCGCGGTACGGCAGGCGCTCGGCGAGCGACTGGTGGCGATCGCGCTGACCCGCGACCCGCAGGCCGATGCGGCGACCCTCGACAAGGACCGCCAGCGCTTCACGCATGCGCCGCTGGTGTTGGCCGTGGTGGCCTCGATCGTGCGCGGCCACAAGGTGCCTGAGCGCGAACAGCTGTTGTCGGCCGGCCTGGCCGCCTACAACTTGCTGCTCGGGGCGCAGGCGCTGGGCTTCGGCGCACAATGGTTGACGGGCTGGGCGGCCTACGATGCTGCGGTCGGCGCCTTGTTCGGACTTGCACCCAACGAGAGCATCGTGGCCTTCGTGCATATCGGCACGCCGCGCGAATCCGCAGCAGAACGGGCGCGGCCAGCGGCGGCGAGTCTGCTGTCCGATCTCAGCCTGCCCGGCAGTTGAGGCGGCACATCGTGGCGCGCGAGACCCTGCACCTGGTCGATGCGAGCATGTACGTGTTCCGCGCCTACTATTCGGTCGCGCCGGAGTTTCGCGACCACGATGACCAGCCGGTGCACGCAGTGCATGGGTTCCTGGGGTTCCTGCTGTCGCTGATCGAACAGGCGCGCCCGAGCCATTTGATGGTGGCCTTCGACCAGTCGCTGACGAGCTCGTTCCGCAACCGGATCTATCCCGAATACAAGGCCAATCGCGAACTGCCGCCGGCGGACCTCGCGCGGCAGTTCGACTATTGCCGCGAACTCGCGCACGCGCTGGGTGCCTGCGTGCTGTCGGATCTCGAATTCGAAGCCGACGATTTGATCGGCAGTGCGCTCGAACAGGTCCGCGCGCACGGCTTTCGCGGGGTCATCGTGAGCGGCGACAAGGACCTGACCCAGCTGCTCGGTCCCCACGACCAGGTCTGGGACTACGCGCGACGCGAGCGCTTCGGCGCGGCGGACATGCCCGCGCGGATGGGCGTGCGCGCCGACCAGGTGGCCGACTTCCTGGCCCTCACCGGCGATGCGGTCGACAACATACCCGGCGTGCCGGGGATCGGACCCAAGACCGCCGCAGCCTTGCTGGCGCACTTCGGCAATCTCGATGCGCTGCTCGAGCGGATCGACGAAGCGGCGTACCTGCGCGGCATCCGCGGCGCCGCGACCGCGGCGGCAAAGATCCGCGCCAACCGCGACCTCGCGCTGCTGTCGCGCCGGCTCAGCATCATCGCGACAGACGCCCCGGCACCGGCTGCACCTGCGGACTACGCGCTGCGCGTGCCCGATATCGAGCGCGCGGACGCTATCCTCGACCGCCTGCGTTTTGGCCCGCTGACCCGCCGGCGGGTGCGCGAACTGGCGAGCCGCGCGGGCTGAGGGCGCAGCTCAGCCCGGATTGCGCGCCGCGTCGAGCACGCTGATCCAGATCCGGATGCGCTCGAGCTTGGCCACGTCGCGCGGAACGCCGAGCGAGTCGTAGCCGCCCTTCTGCGAGTTGGCGATCACGTACAGGCGATCACCCGCCAGCGCACCGCGGGTGGGCTGTCCGAACTCCGGCTGCGCGACGTCGATCGGCTGCGCACCGGTGATGCTGGCGCCGTCGGGACTCAGCGCCAGCCGCACGATCCGTACCGGACGCGTACCGTTCTGCACCGCGACGAGGCTGTCGTCCTGCCAGTAGAGGCTCTCGATGCCGAACAGGCTGGTGGTGGGGCCGACCTTGACGTCGAACGGTTTGCCGGTCGCCAGTTCGAGACCGAACAGGCCCAACTCATGATCGGAGAAGTAAAGACGCTTGCCGTCGCCGCTGACCACGATGCCGCGGATCGAGGTCAGACGCTGGTTGTCGACCACGCTGCGCAGGCTCTCGCCCTCGACCTTGAAGATCTGCCGGGTCTGGCTGTCGGCCGCATACACGCTGCCATCGGGCGCCACCGCGAGTCCGGTCAGCAAATGGTTGCGGCCATCGCTGGGCAGCAGCGCGCGCGACACGAACTCGCCGGTGGACAACCTGAACTGGAACACCCCCACGCGGCCGTAGTCCACGCCCTTGGCGTGGCGCACGTGCGGAATCGCGGCGCTGGCGACCCACAGCGCATCGCGTTGTGCATCCACCGCCATTTCGAACACACCCCACAGGCCGTTTTCCGCGTCGGGCTTGATGAACGCGCTGAGCTTGCCATCCGCATCGACGCGCGAGATCTCACCGCTGCGCACGCTGCCGGCGAGCAGGGTCTTGCGCTCGGGATCCCAGGCCAGCGACTCGACCAGCAGGTCGCCGGGCGGCAACTGCATCACCACGCGGCCCGCTCCCTTCGGGGTGCCGTTGGTCTCGAATCCATCGACCAGGAATCTCCACAGTTCGGTGCCGTGCAGATTGTCGAAGCGCGCGTCCTTGGCGACGTCGAACGAGTAGCCCTGGTCCTTCAGATACAGCAGCTGTTCGTAGGCGCCCGGCTTGTTGTCCTGCATCGCGAACGCGGCGGCAAGCTCGAGGCGGATGTTGCCCGCATGCGGGCGCAACTGCGTGATCCGCTGCATGGTGGCCTGGTACAGCGGCCAGTTGGCCTCGCTCTCGAAGCGCCGACCGAGGGCCAGCAGCGGCGGCACCACGTTGGCTTTGGCGATCTGCTCGGCGATGTCGGCCGGCAGCGGCGGCAGCGCGGCGGTGCTCGCCGCAGGAGCCGCGGCAACCGGCGGCGCGTCCTGCGCAGACGCGGCACCTGCCAACAACAGGGCCGTGGTGGCGAAAAGGACGAGGATTCGGATCATGAGGGCATTCAACCAGGAGTGGCTACAAGGGACATCGGTAGCGGCGGAAAGTTCGCATTCGGCCTTACCATGCGGTCAACGGGCCATGTTGCCCGAAGGGCGCGCACCATGACCGAAACGGAAACCCTTTTCAACGGGCGCTGGCTGCGCATCAGGCGGCGCGGCACCTGGGAATTCGTCGAACGCGTCAATCCGCAGGGTGCGGTGATCATCGTCGCGGTCACCGACGATCACGAAGTGCTGTTCGTCGAGCAGTTCCGCGTTCCGCTCGGGCAGCGCACGATCGAGATGCCGGCCGGGCTGGTCGGCGACCTCGCCGGCCAGGAGAACGAAGACCTGCTGGCCTCGGCCGCGCGTGAACTGGAGGAGGAAACCGGCTATCGCGCGGCACGCCTCGCGATCGTGATGGCTGGCCCCTCGTCGGCGGGCATGAGCACCGAGGTGATGACCTTCGTGCGCGCCTTCGGCCTGGTCCGTGTCGGACCCGGGGGCGGCGACGCGAGCGAGCAGATCATCGTGCACCGGGTCCCCCGCGCGCGCTGCGCGGAGTTCCTCGCGCGCGCCATGCGCGAGGGATTCGCGATCGACCCCAAGCTCTACGCGGGCCTGTATTTCCTCGAGCGCGACGCGTCCGGCGATCCCTGGCCGCAGGGCTGAGGCTCGGCGGCTGCCATCAATCGATGCGCACCGCCAGCGCGTCGATCTGCCATTCGACCGACTCCGCGGCCAGCTTGTCCGCGGCTTCGCCGGCGTCCTTGGCCATGTGCGCGGCGGTCTTGGCTTCGACGGTCGTGGCGGTCAGCGTGCCGTACACCAACGCATCGCCCTGCGCGTCGATCGGAAAGAAGTAGCGGTAACCGGTCATCACGCGTACCACCGCATCGCCTTCGGTGAGGGTCATCCAGCAGCCCTTCTTCTGGCACACCTTGCCGATCCGCCCGCTGAATGCGTGCGGGCCCTCGGCCAGTGCGGGCGCGGTGGCCAGCGCAGCGGCGATCGGAATCGGCTTGGCATCGACGGGCATCGGATCGCCGAAATCGGCCGCGACGAGCGGGCCGGCGGCGAGCAACAGGGCAACAGTCATCAGGCGCATGGCGGGGTCCTTGGATTCGAGATGATGAAGTTCATGCGGCGAGCGCTTCGCCGCGCAGCGCATCGCGCTCGTTGCAGGTGCCGTAGCGGCCCCGCGCATCGAGCGTCACGCCGGCGACCGCGAACCGATCGTCGTGGGTGAAGAACAGGCGCACGCCGCGCGCGAGTTTGTCGGCGAGGAAATGCTGCTTTTCGTCGATCAGCAATTCGGGGAAGCGGTCGTAGCCCATCGTGATCGGCACATGCACCCACGCGCGGCCCGGAATCAAATCGGCGCAGAAACTCAGCCCGCCGTCGCCGCCGACGGTGGCCAGCATCAGGCCCGGCGTGTGGCCATCGCTGAATTCGAATGCGACATCCTCGCCGAGGAATCCGCAGTGGGCCGAGTCGACCAGCTCCAGCCGACCACTGGCCTGCAGCAGCCCCGGCAGTTCCGGAATGAACGAGGCGCGGTCGCGCGGATGCGGGGCGCAGGCGCGCTCGAAGGCCTTTCGGCTGACGATGTAGCGCGCATTCGGAAACAGCAGCTGCGGCGGCTGCCCCTCGCGCCACTCAGCGAGCAATCCCCCGGCATGGTCGAAATGCAGGTGCGAGAGCACCACCGCGTCGATGTCCTCGTGGCCGAAGCCTGCCGCGCGCAGCGAGTCCAGCAGCACGTGCTCGGCCTCGACCACACCGTAGCGCTCGCGCAGCTTCGGTTCGAAGAACGCGCCGATCCCGGTTTCGAACAGCACCCGCAACCCGCCATTGATGCCTTCCACCAGCAAGCCGCGGCAGGCCAGCGCGACGCGGTTCTGCGCATCCGGTTGCAGCCACTGCGACCACACCGCGCGCGGCGCGTTGCCGAACATCGCGCCGCCGTCGAGGGCCTGCGAATTGCCTTGGATGGACCAGATGCGCATGGCGATGTTCCGCAAGCCTGGAGGTTAGCTGTTAGGGGCCCAGGGCCCAGAGTACAGGGCCCAGTGAAAAGCATGGGTTGGGACGCGCCCGCAGCCCAAAAGTGCGCGCTCTTTACCGGGCCCTGGGCCTTGGGCCCCATGCCCTTGGCCCTATACCCTGAGCCCCATACGCTGCCCCCAACCCCGCAAGCCCTATCTCACTGGAAGGTCTGGTTCACCGCCCCCCCCTTGCCCACGCCCTTCCAGCGCGGATCGGTACCGGCCTCGACACGCCCGCTGATCCGATCCCACAGCACCACCTGCATGTTGCCCCATGCGCGCTCACCCGGCGAGACGGTGTGGCCGCGCGCCTTCAGCTGCGCGATCTCGTCGTCGGAGAACGCACCGGGCTCGGCCGACAGCGCATCCGGCAGGTACTGGTGGTGGAAGCGCACCGCGTCGACCGTCGCCTGCGCGCCCTTGCCGTCCATCAGGTCCAGCAATCCGAGCAACACCATGGTGATGATGCGGCTGCCACCGGGCGTGCCGATGACCGCAGTGCGGTCGGCACCGATCAGGAAGGTCGGCGTCATCGACGACAGCGGGCGCTTGCCGGGTGCGATCGCATTGGCGTCCTCGCCGACCAGCCCGAACGCATTCGGCACGCCCGGCTTGACCGAAAAATCATCCATCTCGTTGTTGAGCAGGAACCCGGTGCCCGGCACCACGAACGCGTTGCCGTAAGGCAGGTTCACGGTTTGGGTGACCGCCGCCATGTTGCCTTCGCCGTCGATGATCGAAAAATGTGTGGTGTCCTCGCCCTCCGACGGCGCGCTGATGCCGGGCAACAAATCGCTCGGCGTGGCGCGCTGCAGGTTGATCGAGGCGCGCAGGCCGGCAGCGTAAGCGGGACTGGTGATCAAATCGACCGGAATCTTCACCTGGTCGGGATCGCCGAGGTAGATCGCGCGATCGCGATAGGCGCGACGCATCGCCTCGGTCAGCAGGTGGACCCGCTGCACGCGCGACATCGACGCCAGATCGTAGCCCGACAGCACGTGGAAGATCTGCGCCAGCGCCGCGCCGCCCGACGACGGCGGTGGCGCGGTCACCAGACGCCAGCCGCGATAGTCGAACACCAGCGGCGCGCGCTCCACCACGGCGTACCCGGCGAGGTCTTCCAGCGTCCAGTTGCCGCCGGCCGCGCGCACGCCGTCGACCAGCTTCTGCGCGAACTTGCCGCGATAGAAGCCATCATGGCCTTGGCTTGCGAGCAGGCCAAGCACCCTCGCGTAATCCGGATTGCGCATCCGCGTGCCCTTGGCGGGCACGCCGCCGGCGCGCAGGAACAAGGCCGCCGCCGCGGGGTAGTTCGCCAGCACGTCCTTGCGCCAGCCCAGCATCGCGATGTTCTTGTCGCCGAACTCCCAGCCGCGCTGCGCGAGCCGGATCGCCGGCGCGAGCGATTTCGACAGCGGCAGTCGGCCGTAGTCGCGCGACACGTGCACCAGTCCCGCCGGCAGGCCCGGGATCGCCGCCGCGAGCGGCCCGTTGACGGTCTGCTCGCGATTGGGGTTGCCCTGTGCGTCGAGGTACATGTCGCGCGTGGCAGCCAGCGGTGCGCGCTCGCGTGCGTCGACGAACACCTCGCGCCCATCGGCGGCCAGGCGCAGCAGGAAAAACCCTCCGCCACCCAAACCGGAGCTTTCCGGCTCGACCAGCCCCAGCGTCGCGCTGACCGCGACCGCGGCATCGAATGCGTTGCCGCCGGCACGCAACACCTCGAGGCCGGCATCGGTTGCCGCCGCATTGGCGCTCGCTACCGCGGCCATTGGCGGCCGGGTGGCGGGCGCGTCGGCTGCGTGCGCCGAGGGCACCAGCAGAACGAGGATCACGGCAAGGCAACGCAAGATCATGGAGCGGCTCCCGTCAACTGCAGGTACTTCGATTCGAGGGTCGCGCGCGATTCGACATGCTGCGGGTCGACGAAGATGCACTCGACCGGGCATACCTGCACGCACTGCGGTTCGTCATGATGGCCGATGCACTCGGTGCACAGGGCCGGTGCGATCACGTACACCTGCGGCCCCTGGCTGATCGCGCGGTTCGGACACACCGGTTCGCACACATCGCAATTGACGCACTGGTCGGTGATGTACAGCGCCATCGGGGGCAACTCGCAGGATTCGAACGCGCGCCCAGCGCGCCGGAACAGGGTACAGCGCCGGCGCGCGCGGTGTCGCGCGCCCAGCGCGTGCCACCGCAGCAACCTGCACTACTTCATATCAACCCAGATGAACTCCGGCTCGGCGGGCAGCACGGCAGCCTCGATCCGCGCGCGTTCCTCCGGCCGGGCGATCACCACCACGCGCACGCCCTTGAGCGACTTCGGTCCGGCGTACGCGAATGCCGAGACGATCACGTCGCCGACCTTGGCCGAGTTCGGTCCACCGAATGCGAGCATCGATCCTGCCTGCACGCCGCGACCGATGGTGTTCTCGACCGCTTCGAGCTGCGAATCGTATTGACGCTGCTGCTCGGTGGCGTCCGGCGACGCCGGATCGACGTCCGGGATGAAATACACGAACGGCCGGCGGAAGCGTCGATCGATGTAGGGCTGCAGCTGCTGCCCGAGGAATGCCTTCCACGCTTCGGGATTGCCGTCGGCGGGTGTCGCCAATACGACTGCGGGTGCGGCAGTCGGCGCGGCGGCCGGGTCATCGGACTTCTGGCAGGCGCCGAGCGCAACAGCGAGCGCGGCGGCCACGACGATGCGGATGCTTGGGGACATGGAGGACCTCTGCTGGATGCGGACCACGACGCAGCGGCCTTACGCCCGCTGCCAGCGCTCGCGCAGCGCCTGCTGCACCGAGGGATGGACAAAACCCGACACGTCGCCGCCGAGGCGCGCGATCTCTCGCACCAGCGACGACGAGATGAAGCTGTACTGCTCGGCCGGGGTCAGGAACAAGGTCTCGACCTCGGGGATCAGATGGCGGTTCATGCTGGCCAGCTGGAACTCGTATTCGAAGTCCGATACCGCGCGCAAACCGCGCAGGATCACCCCGGCGCCGATCTGGCTGACGAAGGTCGCCAGCAGTGAATCGAAGCCCACGACCTCGACGTTGTCCAGACCCTGCAGCGCCTGCTGCGCCAGCTCGATGCGCTGTGCCAGCGGCAGGGTCGGCCCCTTGCCGGGACTCTCGGCGATTCCCACCACGATGCGGTCGAACAGCGGGGCCGCCCGGGTCACCAGGTCGGCGTGGCCGTTGGTGATCGGGTCGAAGGTGCCCGGATAAACGGCGGTCCGGGCGGCTTGGCGGGTTGGACTCATCAGGCGGCAAGCTTAACCGAGGCGGACCGCCAGTCGAAAGCGAATCATCCTGCCGCAGCCTGCGGCGTCCGTGCGGCGTAGAACGCGGCGCTGAACGACTCCAGCCGGCGCTCGGCGATCGCATCGCGCAGTCCGCGCATCAGCTGCTGGTAGTAGTGCAGGTTGTGGATGGTGCCCAGCACCGAGCCGAGGATTTCGTTGCAGCGGTCCAGGTGCCGCAGGTAGGCCCGCGAGAAGCCGCTTGCGCAGGCGTGGCAGGTGCATTCCGGATCGATCGGCAGCGGATCGGATTCGTGTTTCGCGTTGCGGATGCGCAGGGTGCCGAAGCGGGTGAAGTAGTGCCCGTTGCGTGCGTTGCGGGTCGGCATCACGCAGTCGAACATGTCGATGCCGCGGCGCACCGCCTCCACGATGTCCTCCGGCCGGCCGACGCCCATCAGATACCGCGGGCGATCGGCGGGCAGCAGCGGGACCGTGTCCTCGAGGGTGCGATTACGCTCGTGCTCGGGCTCACCCACCGCGAGGCCGCCGACCGCATATCCATCGAAGCCGATGTCGACCAGCCCGCTGGCAGAGCGCTCGCGCAGCTGCGGATACACGCCGCCCTGCACGATGCCGAACAGGGCATTGCGATTGCCCTCGTGCGCGCGCGCGCTGCGCGCAGCCCAGCGCAGCGACAGCTCCATCGAATCACGCGCCTGCGCCTCGGTGGCCGGATACGGGGTGCACTCGTCGAAGATCATCGCCACGTCGGAGTCGAGGGCGCGCTGGATGCGCATCGACTCCTCCGGCGACAGGAACACCTTGGCGCCATCGACCGGCGATGCGAACCACACGCCGTCCTCGCTGATCTTGCGCCGATGGGCCAGCGAAAACACCTGGAAACCACCGGAATCGGTGAGGATCGGCCCGTCCCAGCCGATGAACCGGTGCAGCCCGCCGAAGCGTTCGATGACATGCGTTCCCGGGCGCAGGCACAGGTGGAAGGTGTTGCCGAGGATGATCTGCGCACCGATCTCGCGCAGGTCGCGCGGCATCATCGCCTTGACCGAACCATAGGTGCCGACCGGCATGAACGCGGGGGTCTCGACGGTTCCGCGCGCGAACTCGAGGGTGCCGCGGCGCGCAGCGCCGTCGCTGCCATGCAGGGTGAATTTCATCCGCCGATTGTATTGGTTTGTGACGCCCGCGACGCTGGGTTGGCGTTCGCAGTGCGGTCGCCTATCCTGCCCGGACCTTCCTGCATGAGCGGCTTCGATGAAGCATTGGTTGTGGTTGATCATGCTCGGCGCGCCCGCGCCCGCGGCTGCCGCGGATGCGCCGTGGCAACTGCGTGAGTCGCTCGCCCCGCAGCTCGCCAGCGCGAGCAGCCCCGCGGCGGTCGCGGCCGTGCGGGTTGAGCTCGCACTCGATGCCATGCATGCCGACAGCACCACGATCAGCCTGCCGTTGACCGATGGCACGCGGGTGATTGCGGTCCGCCACGCAGGGCAGGTACGCGATGCGGACGACTTCCGCTGGGTCGGCCACGTCGACGCGGACCCGCAACAGCAGGTCGTCATCACCCGCGTGGGCGAGCACATGACCGCCTACCTGAGCCTGCGCGATGCCGTCTACGAACTGACCCCCACCCCGCAGGGACCGCTGCTGCTCAAGCTCGACACCGAACGCTTTCCGCCCTGCGCTGGCGCGGTTCCCGTCGCCGGCGTGCACGAGGATCGCGAGCCTGCGGCAGTCATGGCACCGTCCGGCGGGCCGAATCTGATCGACGTGCTGATCGTGTTCTCGCCGGCATCCACGACCCAGGTGGGCGGACCAGCGGCCGCCCTGACCTTCGCCCAGGGCGCGGTCGATTCCGCCAACCTCGCCTTCGACAACAGCCAGATGCTGGCCGAGTTCCGCCTTGCGGGCGTGCGCTTCACCACCCGCGCCGACTCCGGCTCCGCGGGCACCGATCTGGGCTGGCTGCGCGGCGATCCCGAGGTCGCTGGGTGGCGCAATCAGGTCGGCGCCGACCTGGTCGGCATGATCTCCGAGTTCGGCGGCTCCTGCGGCGTGGGGTACCTGATGGGCAATCCACCCGGCGCGGGTTTCGCGCCGTCGGGATTCCAGGTGACCGCGCGCAACTGCGCGATCGGCAACCTCACCTACGCGCACGAGCACGGCCACAACATGGGATTCCAGCACGACCCCGCCAATGGCAGCGGCGCCGCATTCCCGTATGCCTACGGCCACTTCGTGGATGGCAGCTACCGCACCGTGATGAGCTATTCGACCCAATGCGTCGGCGGCTGCACGCGTCGTCCGTACTTCTCCAATCCGGCCGTGAGCTTCCAGGGTGCCGCCACCGGCATCGCCGAGCAACGCGACAACGCGCGCGCCGGCAACCAGACCGCGCCGATCGTGGCAGCGTTCCGGGCATCGACCGGCGTGGTGTTCGCGAACGGTTTCGAGTGAACGACTGGCGGGCGCTGCCAATGCGCGTGATCGGCGCGGTAGCGTCGACCACGGGATATCCGGGGCGTAGCGAGGAACCTGCTAAGTCACGTCTGCGGAAAACCCGCCGGCGCTCGACTGCTCCTGAACGAGCCGTTCGAACTCGGCTAGCAGCCGCTCCAGCAGGGCCTCGCTGGAAGTATCGCCCGACGCCTTGACGCATCGGTGGCCAGGACCCGGGAAGGTCCAGGTCGACGGCGTGGTATCGATGCTGATGGTCAGGGTCGGCGTACCGACCGCCACCGCGATATGCCGCGCGGAAGTGTCGTTGCCGATCAGCAACGCGCAGTGCGCCAGCAGGGCGCCGAGCTGTTCGATGCTGGTCGCGGGCGCGAGCACACCGCTGCCCTCGCACGCTGCCACGACCTGCTCGGCGAGTTCGCGCTCACCCGGGCCCCACAGCACCAGCACAGGCGCGCCGGTCGAGCTGGCGATCCGACGTGCCAGCGCTGCAAATCCCGCCCACCGGCGATCCGCGCGGCGCGCGCCGGGGTTGATCGCCACCACGACCCTGCCGCCGGGCAGCCCCAGCGAGTCCCACGCTGCCGTCGCCCATTCGTGCGCTGGACCGCTGATCGCCAGGTTCGGCCGCGGCGATTCCTGCATGGCCGCGGCGATCACGCCGGCCTCGCGCAGCAGGTCGATCTTGGTCGTAGCCATGTAGCCCTGCGGATCGGGACGGCGAACGGGCGGGCGATAGAACAGCCGACGCGCTGTGTGCCCCCACGACACACTACGCGGCGCGCCGCTGCCCAGCGCGACCAGCGCGCTGCGCATCTTGTGCTGGAAGTCGATCACCAGGTCGTAGCGGCTGCGCCGCACCGCCAGCACGAGCTGCACGCCTTCGCGCAGGGTCGCGCGCGAGGGGCGTTCGATGATCGCGTCCAGATCCGGGTTGCCGAGCAGGACCGCGCGCGAACCGCGGTCGACCAGGAAATCGATCTGCGCCGACGGATAGGTGCGTCGCAGCGCGCGCAGCGCCGGCGTGGTCAGCAGGACATCGCCGAGGTAGCGCAGCTGGATCACGAGGATGCGCCGGGGTGCCGGTTCAACAGGCATGCGATCGATCTTCGGCGAACCGCCGTGCACCTTGCTCAGTCGGCCGCTGCGGCAGGCGGCGTCAGCGTCGCATGGATCGCGGGCACCTTCATCACCGCAGCCGATCCATACCAGCGGTGGTATTCGGCCACCATCTCGCCATTGACGATCACCGGGTCGGTGGCAGTGAGCGCCCTGGCTTCATCGAAGTCGGAGACCGCGAAAACATACAGGCCGCGCCATTGTTGCGGATCGTCGGAGAACGGGCCGGCAAGAACCAGTTTGCCCTGCTCGGCGAGGCGGTTGATGTTGGCGAAGTGGCCGGCGAACATCGCCTTGCGTTCGTCGCCATCGGGCATGCGGCGGGGCCCGGACTTGAGGATCACCAGCACATAGCTGCGCATGCCGCGCTGGTCGGCGCCAAGCTGCGCGGCGAGCGCGGCATCGAATACCGGCGGAGCAACAGGCGACTCGGCGGGCGCGGGTTCCGCCGCGCTGGCGATGCCACTCGCGATCAGCAACATCGTCGCTATCAATTTGCGCATGGACGCCTCCGTTCTCAACGCCGGGTCAGGTGCACGATCAACTCGCTCGCCACGTTCCAGAAATGCCGCACTGCGGACATCCGCTCGGCCGCCGAGCGCTGCTGCCACTCGGGGGCCAGTACCAGGTCGACCTCGAAATCGAAGTCGCAATCGATCCCGTAGTGTTCCACGCCCATGCTGCGACGCGCTGCCGCATTGAAGTAGCTGAACGAATTCTCGGTCAGCGGCGGCCACTGGTGGGTGGGATCCTGGATCGCGCCATCGCTGCGCGCATACGGCACCACGATGGTCGCCTTGCCGCCGGCGACCAGGATGCGCTGCAACTCGCGCATGAACACGATGCGCTGGGCGCCGCTCAGGTGCTCGAAGAAATGCGCGCAGTGCACTTCGGCCACGCTGCCGCTGTCGAACGGCCACGGCGTGCTGGTGAGGTCGAGCACGAGGTCGGTATGCGGGGTGGCGACGATGTCGACACCGAAGAACCCGGGCTTCTTCGCGGTGCCGCAGGCCAGGTCCAGGCGTAGCGGCTGGTCGGGGTGGGCCATGGAGGTCGCGGACATGGTCGTGCGTTCGGTTCCAGGATGGGAGGCTTCGCGCCCGCGACCCGCGATGCCGGATCGAAGGCGGACGTGCACCCGATTCGCGCTACTTCTTGCGCAGCGCGCCCACGATCAC
The DNA here is from genome assembly GCA_031412975.1 of Pseudomonadota bacterium. GTDB lineage: Bacteria > Pseudomonadota > Gammaproteobacteria > Xanthomonadales > Ahniellaceae > UBA4656. The sequence continues at coordinate 20,204 of JANOEA010000030.1, forward strand.
GAGCAGCACGATCGCGCCGACCAGGGCCGCCAGGAAACCGGCATTCTGGCCCGCCTGGTACCAGCCCAGCGCTTGCCCGATGAAGGTGGCCAGCAGTGCGCCGCCCACGCCGACCACGGTGGTCAGGATGAAGCCCAGTTGGTCGTTGCCGGGCTTGAGCGCGCGCGCGAGCAGGCCGACGACGAAGCCGATCAGGATGGTCCAGAGAATGCTCATTCAGAAATCCTTCAATGCCGGGAGTGCAGTCTAGCGCGGCGCTGTCCTGCGGTTGGGCTGTTTTCGCACGCGGGCAGCCGCAACGAAGTTCCGCCGCACGCCCGCGGCTCGCCAGGCGGTCGTGGGGGTTCCGCGCCACTGCTGCGTCGTAGGAGTGGATCCCGAGGATACGGAGCCTGCCCATGTCCGAACAACTTTCGCGCAGCGTATTGTCGCTGTTCGACGCGCCGACCATCCACCTCGATCTGGCACAGATCGCAGCACGTCTGGATGTCGATCGTTTGACCGTGGAGCGCTCGGTACGTGCACTGCTGCGCGCAGGGCGCCTGGCGCGGGTTCACGCAGGGCCGGGCGCCCTGGCTTACGCACTGCCGCAGGCCGCGATGCCACTGCCCGTGCCGGCGGTCTGCACCGAAACCCTCGGCAGCACCGCGGGCAAGCGGCCGGGCACCCTCACCCGCCGCCTGCTCGACGTGCTCGAACACCATCGGGTACCGATGCGGACCGCTGAAGTGGTGCTGCTGGCCGGACTGCCCGACGACGCGCGGCAGGTCTCGCGCGTCTCGGCGACGCTGTGCATGCTGGCCCGCCGTGGCCGGCTGCGCCGCGACAGCATCGACGGCTTCGGAGTCTGCTACGCGGTACCCAATGCGCCCGATCGCGCGCGCGGGCCGCTGCTGCCGCGCGAACTGATCGATGCCGGGTTCCGACCCACGATCCCGCGCGACGGCGATACGCCACTGGCGCTGGCCGAATGGTTGCCCGACCAGGATAGGCCCGCGCAGCTGAGCTCGGCGGCCATTTGCCAGAGGATCCGACGCGGCTGGCCGCCCGAACTGGCGGTCAGCCTGCCGCTGCTCAAACGCCAGGCGGCGTGATCGCGACGCCGCGCTAACCTCTCGCATGCGCTCGGTGTGGTGCAATTCGACGTAGCGCAGCAGGAGTACCGATGATGGCTTCGAACACCCAGCGGCTGGCCGCAGGCCGACTGGTCCTCGGCGTGGCGATCGGATTCCTGGGCGCGCCACGGCTGCATGCAGCCGACACGCCGCCGAAGGCGGTCGCAGCCACGCTCCTGGGCCACGCCATCCTCGACGCCAGGACCTTCGTTGCGGCACCCCCGGATGCACCGCTGGACGCATTGGTGTCCGGCAAATTCACCGGCACCGAAAACCTGCGCAACAGCGTGGTGGAAAGCACGCCGACGCGCACCGCAGCCTCGTCTGGCGGACGTCCGACCGGCCTTGCGCTGCCGTTGGACGGCCAGCCGGTGCAGGGAATCTCCGGCATGGTGGCGATCGGCGACGGCAGCTATTGGGCCCTTTCCGACAACGGTTTCGGCAGCAAGCGCAACAGCCCGGATGCGCTGCTCGCGATCCATCGATTGCGCCCCGATTTTGAGCGCGGCGGGGTCCGCCGCGAGCAGACGCTGTGGATTCGCGATCCGCGCCGAGTGATCGGCTTTCGGATCACCCATGAGGGCACCGCGCAGCGCTACCTGACCGGCGCGGATCTGGACCCCGAGAGCATCCAGATGGTGCCCGACGGCTTCTGGATCGGCGACGAATTCGGACCGTTCCTGGTCAAGCTCGACCGCGACGGCGTGGTGCAGCGCATCGTCGAGGTGCAGTTCGATGGCCGCACGCTGCGCAGCCCCGACCACCCGCAGATGCAGTTGGGCGGCAGCCCGTCCGAGCGCGTCGCTTTCGAAGTCGCGCGCTCCGGCGGCCTGGAAAGCCTCGCGCTCGGTGCGGATGGCCGCCACCTGTACGCCATGCTCGAGAAGCCGCTGCATGGCGCCGATGGCGCGCCCGAAGGCCGTTTCCTGCGCGTGCTCGAATTCGATATGCGCCGCGAGATATGGAGCGGCCGATCGATGCGCTACGCGCTGGGCGATGGCGCGACCGCGGTGGGCGATCTGCACATGATCGACGGCGATCGCGCACTGCTGGTCGAACGCGACGGCGGCGAGGGTGATGCGGGCCTCGCCTGCAGCGGGCAGCGCCGCGCGCCGGACTGCTTCGCGACCCCGGCTGGCCAGCGCCGGATCGTGGTGGTTGCGTTCGACCCTGGTGCTGCCGATCCGAACCTGCGCAAACTCGGCGTGATCGATCTGCTCGACATTGCCGATCCGCAGGCCCGCGCGCGCCAGCATGGCGATCGCGGTCGACCAACCCGGCGACGCTTCGCGATGCCGTTCGAGACCATCGAAAGCGTGCTGCGGATCGCGCCGGATCGGATCCTGGTCGTCAACGACAACAACCTGCCGTTCTCGGCGGGGCGCTTCCTGACCCGCGCCGACGATACGGAGTTCGTTCTGCTGGGGGTTTCCGGACTGCGATAGCCCGGGCACGGCGCTGGCGCTGGCGCGGGCAACCGGCGCGGCGACGCCGTGATTGCGGGAGCATCGACCCGCTCCTTGCGGGTGCAAGAGCAAGGATCGTGCCGCAAGCCTTGCGGCGCATGTAATGCAGACCGCGATCAAGGCGGCTTCGCGGCCAACTCGCGCTGCGTTTCATCATGCGCGAATGGCCGCCACCACACCGCTCTCGGGCGGGGCCCCAGGTTCTGGCACGGCACCCTGTACGGGGCCACAGGCGACCGCCCGCGCCGCAACCGGCTGCCGTTCATCCAGCGGCGATTGCCGATCGCGTGAAGGCGCGCGACGATGCAATACCACGCACCGACCGCAGAGGCTCCCATGCATCGCATCGCATTGCTGATTGCACTACTCGCGCTTTCCGCCGGCGCAGCCGCGCAGCGCGAGGCCGACAAGATGGCCCCAGGCTTCCTGACCACCTTCCTCGATTACGACAGCAACGGCGACGGCATCGTCACGGTCGCAGAAGTCGAGTCGCTGGTGGAGGCCGCGCACGTCCGCGCGGCACGCGCCTGCGACACCGATGGCGACCAGCGCCTGTCGCTCGACGAGTACAATATTTGCAACGGCACTTCCAGCGACCCGCCAGCCGGCGACGCGCCGCGCTGAACCGCTGAAAGGCATCCTGCCTTCATGCACATGCCGCTGCCGACCGCAGTGGCATGATGCGGGCGTGTTCCCCCGCTGGAGTACGCGCCGATGAGCTCCGAAGAATCCGCCGCGATCCCACCCTCGCCCCCGCCTGGCCCGAGCGTTGCCGCGGCACCGCCCGACACCATCGGCACCATCGGCGACAAGGACCGCCAGCTCGCGGTGCTGATGCACCTGTCGTCGCTGACCGGCTACTTCGTTCCGTTCGCCAACCTGATCATTCCGCTGGTGATCTGGCAGGTCAAGAAGAACGACTCGGCCGACATCGACGCGGTGGGCCGCGAAGTGGTGAACTTCAACCTGTCGATGCTGCTGTACGCGCTCGGCGCGATCATCCTGACCCTGATCCTGATCGGCTTCGTGCTCGCAGTCGCGCTGTGGGTGTTCGGCATCGTGGTCACCATCATCGCCGCACTGCGCGCCAACGATGGTTATCGCTATCGCTATCCGCTGACGATCCGGTTCCTGTGATCTTGGCGTGGCACAGCGCCGCTCAGGCGGTGCTGCGCTGCGTTCCCTTCGCCTTCGCCTTGGGCTTGAGCTTGGGCTTGAGCAGCGTGCCGGTGCAGTCGGGCTTGCCGCAGCGGCAGGCCCAGATTCGCTTGAGCGCCGGCGTATAGCGCTCTTCGAGCACGATGCCGTAATCGTAGGTGATCTCCTCGCCGGAGCGGATCGGCCGCACGCTCTCGATGAGCACGCGATCCAGCCGCCGCTTGCTGGCGTGCTCGTGGATCACCGCCTCGCAGTTCGGATCGCAGCTGTGGTTGATCCAGCGCGCGGCGTTGCCATCGTGGTTGGCATCGATCACGTAATCCTCGTTGAGGATGAACAGGAACGTGTGCCCCGAATCGGTGGTTCCGTCGTAAAGCCGATCCGCCTGTGCCTGGGTGATTACCTGTCCGCGGTATTCGATCAGGGCGGCGCCGGCCGGGATGTCGCGCACGGCAAACACGCCATTGCCGTGGATCGGCGAGCGGCGGGTTGCGATTCGTCGGGTCATGGTGGTCGCGGTGGAGGGGAGGCGCGCAATTCTGCCGACTAACGCGCGTCCGCGCCACGCCTGCGCGAGTCGACAGCGCAGCCGGGCGCGCTTAGGCTTGCCCCATCCGGCCGCATTGCGGTGCATGGGCGACACGATGCGTTTCGAACACCTGCTGCAGATCAACGACCCGCTGATGCCGCTGCTCGACCCGCTGAGCCGCGAGCAGCTCTGGCGCGGCCTCGCGCGCCGGGTCGACGACCCGAAGCCGTTCATGCCGGGGCTGGATGGCTGCGTGATCCTCGAGCAGCGCGAGAACTACCGCAAGCGCGAGCTGCACTTCGGAGCACTGCGCTTCGTCGACCATGTGCACCTGCAGCCGGGTCTGCGGATCCGCTACGACAGCGATCTGGCCGACCGCCACGCGGGCAGCAGCCTGGTGGTGACCATCGAGGAGCCGCAGCCGGGCGCCCTGTGGGTGCGTTTCGTCTATCAGACGGTGCCGGCAGACGCTTCCGATGCGGGTCCGCGCTACGACGAGGCACGGCGCTCGGCGTATCGGGAATCGGATATCGACACCATTCGGCGGATCCGCGAATGGGCGGCCGAAGGACAGCTGGAGGCTTGAAACCAGCGGCTACTGCGGCGAATCGGGATCGGGCGTCGGCGCGCTGCCATCGAGGTCGCGCAAATGCTCGGCGATATCCAGCAGCACGGCCTCGTCGCCGCAGCGGCGGTCATACTCGGCCTGCAGGCGATCGCGGTCGGCCGCGTACTGCGGGTCGACCGCGCGTGCAGTCGCGCGGGTCAAGGTTGCCGCCTGCTCGCGACATGCATACGCCAGCGGTGAGGTGGTCAAACGCTGCTGGCATTGGCTCGCGAGCTGGTCGCGTGCGTCCTGCAACTGCCGCGCCTCGCTGGCGTCGAGCTGCCCGGAGGCCTCGCGCGTGAGCAGCTCCCACGCAGGACGCGCGATCTGCGCGCATTCGCGGCGCCTTTCGCGCGCGCCGGGTGTCGGCGGCGGCTGGTTCGGGTCGCTCCCGCGAATCGCCAACGCTTCGGTGTCGCTGCCCGTCGGGCACGGACGATCGGTGAAGCTGACCTTGCCGCTGCTGTCGGTACACTTGAATACACTGGCCTGCGCCGGCTGCGAAGCGACCGCGCACAGCACCATCAAGCCAAGGAAGATTCGCATGCGGCAAGCCTGACGCAGGTTGCGCGCGCGGGCAAGCCGTCCACCAAAGCCGGGACCTGCCACCGTGGACAGCATTGCAGCCCTCGCACCCGCTACCGCAGGCCGGCTCGCCGACGCGATCCTGCTGCTGCATGTCGTGGTGGTCATCGCGGTGGTCGCCGGCCAGGCCCTGATCATGATCGGCGCGCTGCGCGGTTGGCGCTGGGTGCGGCGCTACTGGCTGCGTCTTGCGCACCTGGGCTGCATCCTGTTCATCGCGATGCAAAGCTGGATGGGCGCCCTGTGCCCGCTGACCGTCTGGGAACAGGCGCTCCGCGAGCAAGCCGGCGCTGCGACCTACCGCGCGGGATTCATCGAGTACTGGCTCGGCAGGCTGCTGTATGTCGAGGCGCCCTGGTGGGCGTTCGTGCTCGCCTACACCGCGTTTGCCGCGCTGGTGGCGGCGACCTGGTGGTGGGCGCCGCCACGGCGATCGCGACCAGCAACAAGCGACCGCTCGGGACAGACGGTGAAGAAAACCCGCGCCTGACCAATGCCAGGCCAACGCGAGTCGAACATGCTGAACAGCATCCCCAGCGGGCAGGCCGCGCCTGATCGCGGCTCGCGATGGTCACCGTCGTCAAGTCGCACTGATGACGGACGTCACCTGCGCCCGGCGCCTTGCGGCCATCCGCCTGCGCGACCCGATCGCTTGCGTACGGGCTAACATCCCGGCGATGAACCAGCCTCGACTCCAACGCAGCAGCCGGCGGCGCCAGCACGCCTGCGACAACCAGACTGCTGCCCCCGCCTGCGGCATCCGCTTCGGGCAGGACCTGCGCTGATGGCAGTCGGCACCCGCATCGATGCGGCGCTCGCGCCGGGTGTGCGAAAGCGCGAGCTGTGGGCGTGGGCGATGTACGACTTCGCCAACTCCGGCTACACCACGGTGGTCATCACTGCGGTATTCAACGCCTATTTCGTGAGCACCATCGCCGCCGGCGCCGATTGGGCCACCTTCGCGTGGACCGCTTCGCTGGCCGTGTCCTACGCGCTGATCGTGCTCAGCGCGCCGATCGTCGGTGCGCTCGCCGACCTGCGCGGCATCAAGAAGCGCCTGCTGTTGCTCACCACCATCGGCTGCGTCGCGGCAACCGCCGCGCTGGCGTTCACCGGTCCCGGCACCCTGGCTTTGGCGATCGTGCTGATCGTGGTGTCGAACTTCTGCTACGGCAGCGGCGAGAACCTCAGTGCCGCGTTCCTGCCGGAGCTCGCCAAGCCCGATGCGCTCGGCCGGGTCTCGGGCTGGGGTTGGGCGCTGGGCTACCTGGGCGGGCTGCTGGCGCTCGGCGTGTGCGTGGCGTGGGTCGGATTCGCGCAGTCGCGCGGGCAAACCGCCGCGCAGTTCGTTCCGGTCACCATGTTGATCACGGCGACCCTGTTCGCGCTCGCGGCGACACCGACCTTCCTGTTGCTGCGCGAACGCGCGCAGCCGCAGTCGAGCAGCAGTGCGCACCTGCTGCGCGGCAGCTTCGCGCGCCTGCGCGAGACGCTCGCGCATGCCGCGCAGTTCCGCGACCTGCGCCGCCTGCTCGGCTGCATCGTCTGCTACCAGGCCGGCGTGCAGACCGTGATCGCACTGGCCGCGATCTACGCCACCCAGGCGCTCGGATTCGGCACCCAGCAGACCCTGGTGATGCTGCTGGTGGTCAACGTCACCGCGGCGATCGGCGCTTTGCTGTTCGGCCAGGTGCAGGATCGCCTCGGTCATCGGCGCACGCTCACGCTTACGCTGTGGCTGTGGATCGCGACGGTCGTGGTGGCGTGGCTCGCGCGCGACGAGGCCACGTTCTGGGTGGCGGCCAACCTCGCCGGACTCGGGCTGGGTGCTGCGCAGTCGGCCGGCCGCGCACTGGTCGGCTGGCTCTCGCCGGTCGTGCGGCGCGCCGAATTCTTCGGCCTGTGGGGCCTGGCGGTAAAGCTCGCATCGATCATCGGCCCGCTGACCTACGGCACCATCACCTGGGCGGCCGCCGGCAACCACCGCGCCGCGATGTTGGCGACGGGCGGCTTCTTCGTGATCGGACTGTGGGTCCTGCGCGGGATCGATGTCGAGCGCGGGCGCGCGGCGGCACTGCAGGCGGACGCCGCGTCTTCACCGGCATGACGGCGTAGCCGGACACGGGGAATACGCACGACAGCGACTGCTGCGCTGGTTTCACCAACGAGCTGGAAGACGCAGCGCAGGCCGAGTTCGCGCGCAACTGCCGGTTCTACGTGCAGCAGCGCTGGCACCATGCACGTACCCTGCGCGCAGCCGCGGCCGCCGCGTTGATGCGGCGATCGTCGGTCGCACTGGCCGCTCAGGCCGGCAGTGGTTCGCCGCGATTGACGTAGTGGTCGGCCACCACCCTGGCTACCGCCGCGGTGAGCTTCTTGCCGGTGGGGATGTGCAGGAACTCGTTCGGCCCATGCGCGTTCGACTTCGGGCCCAGCAGGCCGGTGACCATGAACTGCGCCTGCGGGAAACGCTCCTGCAGCATGCCCATGAAGGGAATCGTGCCGCCCTCGCCCATCGCCGCCGACTTCGGACCGAAGTAGGTCTTCGACGCGGTGTCGATCGAATCCGCCAGCCAGTGCTTGAGGCTCGGTGCGGCCCAGCCGGTGGATGATTTCTCGACTTCGAATTCGACCCGCGCGCCGTACGGCGGATCGCGTTCGAGCATTTCCTTGAGCGCAGCCGACGCGCGCACCGGATCGAGCGTGGGCGGAATGCGCACCGACAGTTTCACCGCGGTCTGCGGACGCAGCACGTTGCCCGCGTCCTGCAGGCTCGGCAGCCCCTCGGCACCGGTCACCGACAGCGTCGGTCGCCAGGTGCGATTGAGCACCATCTCGGACAAATCATCGGCCATCGGCCGGGTACCGCCGGCCCATGGATACTTGTCGAACACGCCCTGGCCGAGTACGCCCGCGACCTCGCGCGCCTGCGCGATGCGTTCGCTGGGAATGTCGACGTACATGATGTCGGCCCGCAGGCGCCCGGTCAGCGGGTCCTCGATGCGATCGAGCAGCGCGCGCAGGATGCGGAAGCTCGACGGCACCACGCCGCTGGCATCGCCCGAGTGCACGCCTTCTTCCAGCACCTTGACCCGCAGCGTGCCGCCGGCGATCCCGCGCAGCGAGGTGGTCAGCCACAGCTGGTCGTAGTTGCCGCAGCCGGAGTCCAGGCACACCACCAGCGAGGGCGTACCGATCCGCGCGACCAGGTGGTTGATGTAGAACGGCAGGTCGTAGCTGCCGGATTCCTCGCAGCCTTCGATCAGCACCACGCAGCGCGAGTGCGCGATGCCGCGCTCGGCGAGCGCCATGATCGCGGTCAGCGACGCATAGGTCGCGTAGCCGTCGTCGGCGCCGCCGCGGCCGTACAGCTTGTCGCCGCTGAGCACCGGCTTCCACGGGCCGAGGTCGTTGGCCCAGCCGATCATTTCCGGCTGCTTGTCCATGTGGCCGTAGAGCAGCACGGTGTCGTCGCCCTTGCCGGGGATCTCGATGAGCAGCAGCGGGGTGCGGCCGGGCAGCTGGATGCGTTCGACCAGCATGCCGCTGATCGGTTGCGCGCGGACCCAGTTCTCGATCAAATCCAGCGCTTCGTTCATGTAGCCATGTTCGACCCAGTCGCGATCGAACATCGGCGACTTGTTCGGGATCTTGATGTACTCGGTGAGCTCGGGGACGATCTGGCGGTCCCACATCTCGGAAACGAAATCGTAGAGCTTGTCGCTGTTCATGGCGGCGATCCCGGCTGTGGGACACGCAGTTTACGCCACCACCGTGATGTAGGCGATTTCCTACAGCAGCAGCCGTCATGCTCGTACACATCGGCGCGTTGATTTGCGCTGCCGCAGGCGCGGCCGCATCGGCAACCTATGTCTCGTCCGGAACACATCGTCCGGATACGGAAATCCCAACCACTGCAAGGAGAACTTCACGATGAACACGATCAAGGCATTCCTGGTTTCGATGGTCCTCGCCCTCGCCTGCACCTTCGCCGTCCACGCGGCAGGTCCCGCGGTCAACATCAACAGCGCATCCGTCGAGCAGCTGGCTTCGCTCAACGGCATCGGCGAATCGAAGGCGGCGGCGATCATCGCCTGGCGCCAGGCCAACGGCCCGTTCCGCAGCGTCGAGCAACTCGCCGAGGTCAAGGGCGTCGGCCTGAAGACCGTCGAGAAGAACCGCGAGCGCCTGACGATCGGCGGCACCAGCGCGCCTGCCAAGGCGGTTGCCGCCAGCGAGATGGTCAAGCCGACCACCACCCCCTGAGCCGCGATGGCTTCAAGGGATCGGCGCACGGACGCGCCGGGTCAGGGACGACAAGGCCAGGGAAGGCCCCAGCCCCCCGGGTTCACCGGGGGGTTGGCCTGTTGCGGCTCTCGCGCAACCGGCCGATCGCCGACCCCGAGAGCCTCGCGAAGCGCACGCTGGGCCGCGTACACTGTATCGAGCGTTCCGCCAGCAGCATCGAATGATCCTTCCGCGCTACCGAATCGCAGCATCCGGGATTCCCGGTGCCGGCATGGGCCTGTATCTGGAGCAAGCCGTCGACCGCGGCAGCGTGCTGATCGCACCCGACGCGGTCCCGCGCACCTGGCGCTGGGATCAGATCGTCGCGCGACCCGACGCCGAAGCGCTGCTGCCGAGCTGCATCCGCTGGTTTGAAGACCAGTTCACCGTCACGCCCGAGTGGCCGGACGAGTGCTACGTCAACCACGCGTTCGCGCCCACCGGCATCTGGCACCTGGGTTTCGTATTCGCCGCCAGCGCGCTCGCGCGAGGCGCCGAAGTCACGATCGACTATCGGCACCTGCTCGGCGAAGGCCAGCAGGAAGTGTTCCTCGACGCGGTCACCCGCACGCCGATCATCGGGCTGCCGTGGTCGGAGAGCCTGCGCCTGTCGACCGAGCAACTGCGCGAGGTGCTCGCTGCATGAAGATCACCCACCTCACGCGCGCCGACTATCGCCGCATGCGCTGGCGCAACGATGGCGGATCGACGACCGAGATCGCGCGCCATCCGCGCGGCGCCGACGATGCGCCATTCGACTGGCGTGTGTCGTTGGCCGACATCGAGCGCGACGGCGAATTCTCGCACTTCGACGACTGCGACCGCAGCCTGATATTGCTCGAAGGGGCGGGAATCGAGATGTTCTTCGAGACCTCCAATCCGGTGCTGCTGCACCAGCGCGGACAACTGCTCGCGTTTCGCGGCGACGAGCATGCGCGCTGCAAGCTGATCGACGGCACCACCCGCGACTTCAACGTGTTCACGCGTCGCGCGGTGCTCCGCCACAAGGCCTTCTTCAGGCCCCTGGTCGGACCGATGGTGCTGTTTCCCGGACCGGACACGACGTGGATCGTGTTCGTGGTCTCCGGCACCGTGCAGCAGCAGCACGCCGAGCCGGGCGTCGCTGCGCATGCCGGCGATACACTGATCCTCGAGGCGCAACCGGGTGGTCGGCAAATCGTGCTCAGCGGCGGCGGCGAGCTGGTGCTGGTCAAGATCGAGCCTGGCTGACCTCGATCCCGCGATATCCGCGCAAATCGGTTGCCCCGCAACCTATTGGCCGTAGAAGCGCGCCAATGCGCGATCGGCTTCAGCCAGCAGGGCGGGATCGCGCGGACCACTGCCCTTGCGGGCGGCGTAAGCGAGATTGAGCAGGAACGCCTGTGTGTTGTGGCGCCGGGCCAGGCCGCGTTCGGTGCGCGTCAGCTGGGCCCAGTCGGCGACAGGTTGCGGCGAGGAGATCGCGTCGAACCAGCGGGTCCAGAATTCCGCGTCCAGCACGCCGCGACTGAAGGTGAAGTACACCGCGCGCACCAGCCGATCGGGTTCGCCGTGGATGTAGTACACCGTGACGTTCGGCGCAATCCGACTCGCCAGTGCATTCATCAGCCGCCCGACCGCGGGCGCGTCGACCTGCGGGTTGATCGCCAGTTGCAGGACCAGGTCGGCCGCATGCGCCACGCCATGGCGCCAGCCTTCGGCGTCGGAGAACCCACGGTAGTCGTTGACCTCGTTGAGGTAGGCGATCGCCGCATCGACCATCGCCGCGCGCTGCGATGGCGCGAACAGCGGGTCGATCCGATCCGCGCGCGCGACCTCCGAGAGCATCAGCACCGCGAACGGGCGGCGGAATCCGTATGGATCGCGCGGATCGCGCACTTGCGCCAGCAGTCCTTCGTGGAGCTGCAGCACCGTATCCGCGGACAACGCCTTGCCGCGCAACCACGCGGACACCGCCTCGAAGGCAAGGCCGTCGCGCAAGGCCGGATCGCGATCGCCGCCACAGTCGAGCAGCGCGATCGCCAGCCGGTTGCGGGTGTCGTCGTCTTCGATTGCGAACCGCTGCACACGCAGCTGCGCGACCTGCGCCGACGTCAGCCCTGCAGGCGGGCACTCGGCGTGCGCCACCGACCAGCCCGCCAACACCATGACTGCAATGATCACGAATCGCATCGTCGAACCTCGCCGTGGCGCAATGCGCATGGTGCCACAAGGCCAGCGTGGCAGTGATTCACGGCAGGGCCGGCCGCAGGCGCGGCGGGACCCAACACCGCGTTCGCAGAAATCCCCGTGCTCAATCCCAGCGATCGTCGCGCGTCCACACGGCGCCCGCCTCGACCTTGGTCGGGAACTTCGCGGTCGCCTCGTAGGCAGGGGCGCACAAGGCGGCGCCACTGCGCACGTCGAATCGCGCGCCATGCCGGGGGCACTCGATCTCGACGCCCAGCAACGGGCCGCCGGTGAGCTCGCCGCCATCGTGGGTGCACACGTCCTCGATGGCGTACAGCGCGCCGTCGATGTTGAACACGGCCACCTGCACGCCGTCGGCCAGCGCAACCCGGTACTCGCCCGGCAGCAGCTCATGGGTCTCGCATACGCGCGTCCACTGGCTCATCGAAGGCCCCGCGTCGATGCAGGAACCGCGGCTGCCTGCGGCAGCCGGCACGCAATCCGCGCAGCATGATGGGTCGACATGGTCTTCAGAGATCCTTGCACAACACGATGAACTCCAGATCGTCGCGACGCGGCAGGCCGAAACGCGCATTGCCATACGGGAACGGCTTGCGTTCGCCGGTGAGCGCATAACCCCGGCGCAGGTACCACGCGATCAGCTCCTCGCGCGTCCAGATCACCGTCATGCGCAGCTGCAGCAGGCCCCATTGCTCGCGCGCGATGCGCTCGCACTCGCGCAGCATCGCATCGCCGATGCCCCCGCCCTGCAACGCCGGGCGCACGCAGAACATGCCGAAGTAGCACCAATCATCGTGGCGCTGGATATGCGCGCAGGCCACCAGTGCAGCATCGACATGCATCAGCACGATCTGCGACCCGGCCGCGGCGATCAGGCCCGATACGTCGTCGCGGTCGGTGCGCTGGCCATCGAGCAGGTCGGCCTCGGTGGTCCAGCCAGCGCGACTGCTGTCGCCGCGATAGCCCGATTCGACCAGCGCCACGATTTGATCCACGTCGCCGGCCACCGCAGCGCGACAACGAAGATCCACGACCGCCGTCATCGGTCGCCGCCGGCCGCAGTGGTGGCGGCGCGGGCAGCATCCGCCGCTGCTGCATCAATGGGCGCATTCGACAGCGCCGCCTGCACGGCCTCGAACGCGAGCAGCGCACAGCGATGGCGCGCCGGATGGCGGGCCAGTTCGGCCAGCGCGGCCAACTCGCCCAGGGCGGGGTCGCAGGCTTCGCCAAGCAGCAGCCGCGCGAACCTCACGCGCAGCTCCTGCAGCCGGTCCGCGCCGGCATCGACCATCAGATCGCCCAGCATCGAGGCTGCCGCAATCGTGACCGCACAGGCTTCGCCACTGAAGCGCAGGTCGACGATCCGGCCGTCGTCCACACGCAACGCCACATGCAGCATGTCGCCGCACGCGGGGTTTTCGCCGGCGCCAGCGTGGGTAGGCTGCGGCATCTCACCAAAGCGCTTGGGCTCGCGATTGTGCGCGAGCACCACTTGACGATAGAGATTTTCGACGGCCATCGGTGAATTGTACGCCAGCGACTCCCGTGGCGAACCGCGCAGTCTGCCCCGACCGGCCTGCGCCGCGTTCAGGCCAGCATCTTGCGCGCGCGCTCGAGCGCGTCGACGCAGCGATCCACTTCTTCGGTGGTGTTGTAGAAGCTCAGCGATGCGCGCGCAGTCGCCGCGACTCCATAGAACTGCATCAGCGGATGCGCGCAGTGGTGGCCGGAGCGCACCGCGATGCCGTCGGCATCGATCAAGGTCGCCAAGTCGTGGGCATGCACGCCGTCGATCAGGAACGAGATCACGGCCGCCTTGTCCGCGGCCTGTCCGAGGATGCGCAGTCCCGGAATATCCAGCAGCCGCGCGGTGGCATAGTGCAGCAGCTCGCGCTCGGCGGCGGCGATGCGCGCGATACCGATCGATTGCATGTAGTCCAGCGCGGCGCCCAGCCCGATGAAGCCCGCGATGTTGGGCGTGCCGGCCTCGAAACGGTGCGGTGGATCGGCGTAGGTGCTGCCGCTGAACTTCACCACCCGGATCATCTCGCCGCCGCCGAGGAACGGCGGCATCCCGTCGAGCAGACCCGCGCGCGCCCACAGCACACCGGTGCCGGTCGGGCCGAACATCTTGTGGCCGGTGAACGCGTAGAAATCCACGCCGAGCGCCTGCACGTCGACCGCCATGTGCGGTAGCGCCTGCGAGCCGTCCACCAGCACGGTGATGCCGCGCTTGCGGGCCTCGGCGGCGATCAGCGCGATCGGGTTGACCGTGCCGAGGGCGTTCGACACATGGGTCAGGGCCAGCAAACGCACCTCGGGTGTGAGCAGCTTGAACAGCTCCTCGATGATCAGCTCGCCCGTCTGCGTGATCGGTGCCACCTTGATGGTGGCGCCAGTGCGCTCGCAGACCAGCTGCCAGGGCACGATGTTGGCGTGGTGCTCCATCGTGGTGAGCACGATCGATTCGCCCGCACGCAGCCGCGGCAGCGCCCACGACCATGCAACCAGGTTGATCGACATGGTGGTGCCACTGGTCAGCACCACCTGTTCGCGTGAGCCGGCGTTGATCCACTGCGCGAGCTTGTCGCGCGTGCCCTCGTACAGCGCGGTTGCTTCGGAGCCGAGCGTGTGAACCGCGCGCGACACGTTGGCGTTGTGTTGGGTGTAATACGCGGCCACCGCATCGATCACGCACTGCGGCTTCTGCGCGGTATTCGCATTGTCCAGGTAAACCAGCGGCTTGCCGTTGATGCGCCGCGCCAGTCCCGGAAAGTCCGCGCGCACCCGCTGCACGTCGAGCGGTGGCGCCGATGAATCGACACGCACGGCGTTCATGCGTCCACCTCGGATTGCTGCGGCAGGTGCGCGGCGAGTCGCGCGCCCAGTTGCGCGCGCAGCGACTCCGGCTCCACGCCGGACAGCACATCGGCGCAGAAGGCGTAGGTCAGCATGGTACGTGCCTGCACCTCCGGCACGCCGCGCGAGCGCAGGTAGAACAGCGCATTGTCGTCGAGGCGGCCGACCGTCGCGCCGTGCGCGGCCTTGACCTCGTCGGCATGGATTTCGAGCACCGGCCGGGTATCGATCTCGGCATGCGGCGAAAGCAGCAGGTTCTTGTTCGACAGCCGGGCGTCGGAACCGTCGGCGCCGACTTCGACCACGATGGTGCCGCCGAAAACCGCGCGTGCCCGGTCGTCCGCAATGCCGCGCCAGCGCACGTCGCAGCGGGTATCGCGTGCGATGTGGCGCACCTCGTAGTGCGAATCGGCGTGCTGGCGGCCGCGCAGCGCGGTCGCACCGCGGGCGTCCAGACTCGCACCGCTGCCTTCGAGCAGCACCTGCACATCGCGACGGCTCAGTCCCGCGCCGAGTTCCAGCGCCACGCTCTCGAGCACCGAATCCACATCCAGTCGGGCGCTGCTGCGCGAAACCAGCGTCGCGGCCAGCGGCGACTGTTGCAGCCGCACGTGGCGCAGCGAGGCGCGCGCGCCGATGCGCAGCGACTCGACGATGTTGCCGAACTGCGCGGACTCCGCCAGACCGACGTGCTGCTCGACCACGGTCGCCGATGCACCGGCTCCGAGCGTGATCGCGTGGCGCAGATGCCAGGCGAGATCGGAACCGGTTTCCGCACCCGCGAACACCAGGTGGATCGGTTGCTCGACCAGCGTGCCGGGCGCGATGTGCAACCACACGCCGTCGGACGCCAGCGCGGTGTTCAGCTGCGCGAGACCGACGCCGTGTTCGTCATCGCCGTTGGCGAACGCCACTCGCGCGCGCTCCGGCTCGCGGTCCAGCACGGCGGCCAGTGGCCGCAGGTCGACACCGGTCGGCAATTCCGCCAGGCGCGACAGGTCAGGTCGGAAAGTGCCATTGAGGAACACCAGGCGCGGACCGGTCACTCCATCCAGCAGCAGTCCGTCGAGCGCAACCGCACGTTCACCTGCGTCGGGATCGCCGACCACTGGCGAAAGGCTCTGCAATGCCTTGAGCTGGGTGTACTTCCACGCCTCGTCACGCGGCCCCGGCAGGCCGGTCGCCTCTGCACCGAGGCGTGCTGCCTCACGCAATTCGTGCAGCCACCCCGGCGCGGACTGCGCCGGTCGGGTCGCGGCATCCAGCTGCGACCGCACGAACGCGTTCATGCCGCGCCCGCAAGCTGGCGCTCGCGGATCCACGCGTAACCCTGATCTTCCAGCTTCAGCGCCAGGTCCTTGTCGCCGGACTGCACGATGCGGCCTTGGTCGAGCACGTGCACGCGGTCGGGCACGATGTAGTCGAGCAGGCGCTGGTAGTGGGTGATCACCACGAACGCGCGCGCCGGATCGCGCAGCTTGTTCACGCCGTCGGCGACCAGCTTGAGCGCGTCGATGTCGAGTCCGGAGTCGGTCTCGTCGAGGATCGCCAGCTGCGGCTCGAGCACCGCCATCTGGAAGATCTCGTTGCGCTTCTTCTCGCCGCCGGAGAAGCCCTCGTTGACCGCACGATGCAGCAGTTCGTCGGAGATGTGCAGCACGCGCAGCTTCTCGCGCACGCGCTTGAGGAACTGCATCGAGTCGAGCTCCGCTTCGCCGCGCGCACGCCGCTGCGCGTTGAGCGCGGCACGCAGGAAATAGGTGTTGTTCACCCCCGGAATCTCGACCGGGTATTGGAAGGCCAGGAACACGCCCCTCGCCGCGCGCTGCTCCGGCGGCAAGGCGAGCAGGTCCTCACCCTGGTACACCACGCTGCCGGCGGTCACCTCGTAACCCTCGCGCCCGGCCAGCACGTAGCCCAGCGTCGACTTGCCCGCGCCGTTGGGGCCCATGATCGCGTGCACTTCGCCGGCAGCGACCTCGAGCGAAAGACCCTTGAGAATTTCCTTGCCGGCGACGCGGACGTGGAGATTTGTGATGGAGAGCATGCTGGCGGCTTCGGCTATTGGTGATGGGTGGGTGGCACGTACGGACATGCGAACGGGGTGATGCGTGTCTTCGCGAGGCAACCGGTTCTTGCGCTTGCCGATGGCTGATTCACCCCACCGCCCCCTCCAACGACACCTCCAGCAACTTCTTCGCCTCCACCGCGAATTCCATCGGCAGTTCCTTGAACACCTGCTTGCAGAAGCCGTCGACGATCATCGACACCGCGTCTTCTTCGCCGATGCCGCGCGAGAGGCAATAGAACAACTGGTCGTCGGAGATCTTCGAGGTGGTGGCCTCGTGCTCGACGATCGCGCCGGGGTTCTTGACCTCGATGTACGGGAATGTGTGGGCGCCGCAGCGCTTTCCGATCAGCAGCGAGTCGCACTGGGTGTAGTTGCGTGCGCCGCTGGCATTGCGCTCGACCTTGACCAGCCCGCGATAGGTGTTCTGGCCACGGCCCGCGGAGATGCCCTTGGCGATGATCTTCGAGCGTGTATTGCGGCCGAGGTGGATCATCTTGGTGCCGGTATCGGCCTGCTGCCAATGGTTGGTCAATGCGACCGAGTAGAACTCGCCCACCGAGTCGTCGCCGCGCAGCACGCAGCTCGGATACTTCCAGGTGATCGCCGAGCCGGTCTCGACCTGGGTCCAGGAGATCTTGCTGCGCGCGCCGCGGCACTCGCCGCGTTTGGTCACGAAGTTGTAGATGCCGCCGACGCCGTTCTCGTCGCCGGGATACCAGTTCTGCACCGTCGAGTACTTGATCTGCGCATCGTCGAGCGCGACCAGTTCCACCACCGCGGCATGCAGCTGGTTCTCGTCGCGCATCGGCGCGGTGCAGCCCTCGAGGTAGGACACGTGGCTGCCTTCCTCGGCGACGATCAGGGTGCGTTCGAACTGGCCGGTTTCGGCCGCATTGATGCGGAAATAGGTACTCAGCTCCATCGGGCAGCGCACGCCCTTGGGAATGAACACGAAGCTGCCGTCGGAAAACACCGCGGAGTTCAGCGCCGCGAAGTAGTTGTCGCCCTGTGGTACCACCGTGCCGAGGTACTTGCGGATCAGTTCGGGGTGCTCATGCACGGCCTCGCTGAACGAGGAGAAGATCACCCCGGCCTTGCGCAGCTCGGCCTTGAAGGTGGTGCCGACCGAGACCGAGTCGAACACCGCGTCGACCGCGACGCCGGCCAGTCGCGCGCGCTCGTGCAGCGGCACGCCGAGCTTTTCGTAGGTCTCCAGCAGCTTCGGATCGACCTCGTCGAGCGAGGCGAACTTCTTCTTCGGCGCGGCGAAGTAGCTGATCGACTGGTAGTCGATCGGCGCGATGTTCAGCTTGGCCCAGTCGGGCGGGGTCATCGTCAACCAGTGCCGATAGGCCGCAAGGCGCCAGTCGGTCATCCACGCGGGCTCGTTCTTGCGCGCCGAGATCGCGCGCACCACGTCCTCGTCGAGCCCCTTGGCCATGATGTCGGTGGCGATATCGGTCACGAAGCCCGCGTCGTAACGCTTGGCGAGCTGGTCGTGTACGGCTTGTTCGGTGACGGCCATGATGATCCTCAGGGGGTCGCGGCATCGGTGCGCAGCACGCGGATCGGAATCCGCCGCGGCACGGGTTTGGGCAACATGTCCGCGAGGGTCACCGCGCGCAGCGCGGCTTCGATCGCGATGCTGATCCGGCGCCAGTTGGCCTGCACGCCGCAGTGGCCCTCGTGGCCGCAGGCGCCTTCATCGACCACGCACTCGGTCATGCCGATCGGGCCCTCCATCGCGGCGACCACGTCGGCCATGGTGATCGCCGACGGCGCGCGCGCAAGCCGATAGCCGCCACCGGCGCCGCGGCGCGACTCCACCAGACCCGCATTGGCGAGGGTCTTGAGTACCTTGGCGGCGGTCGGCGTTTCCAGGCGGGAACGTGCTGCCAGCTCGGCAGCACTGGACTGCGCGCCATCTTCGGCGGCCATCGCCGTCAGCAGCACGGTGGCATAGTCGGTGAGTTTGGCGATCCGCAGCACGGTCCACTCCTCAATCAGGACTGGAATGGTACTGTTTAACCGTGCCCCGCGTCAAAAACGCCGCACGCTCACGGCTCGTGCACGCGGTGGCGCATGGCGCCACGTTCGTACCAGCCGCGCGTACGGTTGACCAGCGCGACCACGGTCAGCATGACCGGCACCTCGATCAGCACCCCGACCACGGTGGCCAGCGCCGCACCCGACTGCACGCCGAACAGGCTGACCGCAGCGGCCACCGCGAGTTCGAAGAAGTTGCTCGCGCCGATCAGCGCCGAAGGACCCGCCACGCAGTGCGCGACGCCGAAGCGGCGATTGAGCCAGTAGGCAAGCCCGGCATTGAAGTACACCTGGATCAGGATCGGCACCGCCAGCAGCGCGATGATCAGCGGCTCGGCCAGGATCTGCTTGCCCTGGAAACCGAACAACAGCACCAGCGTCGCCAGCAATGCCAGCAGCGACAGCGGTCCGAGCCGCGCGAGCAATGCAGCGAGCGCCGGCTCGCCGCTGCGTGCGAGCAACGCGCGCCGCCACAGTGCCGCCACCACCACCGGCACCACGATGTACAGCGCGACCGACAGCAGCAGGGTCTGCCACGGCACCACGATCGACGACAAGCCCAGCAGCAGCGCCACGATCGGTGCGAAGGCCACCACCATGATCGCATCGTTCAGCGCGACCTGGCTGAGCGTGAAACGCGGCTCGCCGCCGCACAGGTTGCTCCATACAAACACCATCGCCGTGCAGGGTGCTGCCGCCAGCAGGATCAATCCCGCGATGTAGGCATCGAGCTGGTCGGCCGGCAGCAAATCGGCGAACAGATGGCGGATGAAGATCCACGCCAACAGCGCCATGCTGAACGGCTTGACCGCCCAGTTGACGAATACCGTGACGCCGATGCCCTTCCAGTGCGCGCGCACTTCGCCCATCGCGCCGAAGTCGATCTTCAGCAACATCGGCACGATCATCAGCCAGACCAGCACCGCCACCGGCAGGTTGACCTTGGCTACTTCGGCCTCGCCGAGCGCCACGAACGTGGCCGGGAAGAAATGCCCGAGCATGGTGCCTGCGACGATGCACAGCGCCACCCACAGCGTCAGGTAGCGCTCGAACAGGTTCATGCGTCGTCGCGCCCGATGCGGTCGAGCATGCCGCGCCATTCGCTGCGCGGCAGCGACTCCAGCGGCAAATCGAGCAGCCTGCGCACGCGGCCGATCGCGGTCGCATGCGCAGCGGCGAAGGCGCGCTCCACCGCGGCAGGCGGCGCGGTCACTGCGGCCGGGTCGGGCTGGCCCCAGTGCGCGCGTACATAGCCGCCGAAGAATACCGGGCAGGTTTCCCCTGCGGCGCGGTCGCACACGGTCACCACGATATCGAACGCCGGCGCGCCATCGTCGGTGAATTCGTCCCAGGATTTCGAGCGCAGGCCGGCGATGGAGATACCGCTGCGCTGCAGTTGCGCGAGCGCGGCGGGGTTGACGGTTGCGGTCGGAAAACTGCCCGCGCTGCTGGCGATGAAGCGTCCGCGCGCGAGGTGGTTCAAGGTGGCCTCGGCGAGTACGCTGCGCGCGGAATTGCCGGTGCACAGGAAAAGCACGGTCAGTGGCTGGCTCATGGTCGATGGCGGGGCTAGGTGACTGCGGGCCTACAGCATCGGCTGTATCCGTGACGTTTGTCGGCGGCGCCCGCAACGAAGTCCCGCGTGCACGCAGCCGCGCAACGATGACGCTTCATGATTCGATATTTGTCGAATCATGGAATCCTGTCAAGGGCTGCACCCGGTTCCGCTGCGGATCGCGCGCTACACACCGTGTTGCGCGATCGCCGGCATTGGCCGCCCGCGACGCCGCTGCGTAGACTGCACTCTGCCCACCCGCGATGCGTCCATGAGTCCGACCACGCCCCGATCCGACGCGCTGCGCGCGTTCGCCGCCCTGCACCTCGCCGACGACCAGGTGCAGCCGCAGCCGGCGTCGGCCGATGCGAGCTTCCGCAGCTATTGGCGCGTGCACAGCGCGGGACGCAGCTACGTGCTGATGGATGCACCGCCGGACAAGGAGGACATCGGCCCGTGGCTGGACGTGGGCCGCCGCCTGCGCACTGCAGGACTCAACGCTCCACGCGTGCTCGCCTGCGACGTCGTTGCCGGCTTCGTGTTGATGGACGACCTGGGCACCCGGCCATACCTGCCGGAGCTCGAAGCGGGCACGGTCGATGCACTGTACGGCGACGCGCTCGCCGCGCTGCTGCGCATGCAGCTCGGCGTCGACACCGATGGACTCCCTGACTACGACCACCGGCGCCTGGTCGACGAGATGGAGCTGATGCCGACCTGGTTCGTGCAGCGGCACCTGGGCATCAAGCCCGAGTGCGAGGACTGGGACGTCATCGAATCCATGTTCGGCAGCTTGACCCGCAGCGCGCTCGCGCAACCCCGCCGCTTCGTGCATCGCGATTTCCACTCGCGCAACCTGATGCTGGTGCCCGGCGCCAATCCCGGCATCATCGATTTCCAGGACGCGCTGCGCGGGCCGCTGACCTACGACCTGGTCTCGCTGCTGCGCGACTGCTACATCGCGTGGCCGCGCGCGCAGGTCCTCGACTGGGCCGAGTCGCATCGCCTGCACCTGCGCGCAGCCGGCGCCACCGATGCCGATGCCGCCACCTGGAAACGCTGGTTCGACCTGATGGGAGTGCAGCGCCACCTCAAGGTGCTCGGCATCTTCTGCCGGCTGTGCTATCGCGACGGCAAGGCCGGGTACCTCAAGGACCTGCCGCTGGTGCTGCGCTACACGCTCGATGTGGTCGATGAATACGCCGAGCTGCGCGGTTTCGCCGAGTGGCTGCGCCGCGTGGTCGGCGAGCGCGACCTGACGGTCGCCGCATGAGCCCACAGCCTCCGGCCCTGATCCTCGCGGCCGGTCGCGGCGAGCGCATGCGGCCGCTGACCGATGCCACGCCCAAGCCCCTGCTGCAAGTCGGCGGCACGCGCTTGATCGAATCGCATCTGCACGCGCTGGCGCGCGCGGGCTGGCGCGAGGTGGTGATCAACACCGCGCACCTGGCCGCACAGTTTCCCGCGGCGCTGGGCGATGGCACGCGCTACGGCCTGTCGATCCGCTACTCCTTCGAGGGCGATGAACCGCTGGAGACCGGTGGCGGCATCCTGCATGCGCTGCCGCTGCTGGACGCGGCCTGGTTCATTGCGATCAACGGCGACATCCACTGCGATTTCGAACCGGCGTTGTTCGCGACAGCACCGGAGGGTCTCGCGACCATCGTGCTGGTCGACAATCCGCCGCAGCATCCGCACGGGGATTTCTGGCTCGAAAGCGACGGTTCAGTCACCGATGGCAACCCGCCCCCTGCCGATGCGCGACGCCTGACCTTCGCCGGCATCGGCAGCTACCGCCGCGAGCTGCTCGACGGCTGGCGCAGCACGATCGGAGATACGCCCGGCGCGGCACTCGATCCACCGCGATTCCCGCTGGCGCCGTTGCTGCGCGCGGCCATGCAGCGGGGACAGGTTCGCGGCATCCACCACCACGGCCGCTGGACCGATGTGGGAACACCCGAGCGGCTGGCCGCGCTCGATCGCGAGCTGGGCCCGAACCGCTAGGGAGCCTTGTAACCCTGCGTGTGCTCGCGGTACCACACCTGCAGTGCCGGCAGCTTGTGCCACGCCACTGCCGGGTGCAGGTGGTGCATCACGTGATACCCGATGTTGTGCGGATACAGCAGCAACCGGTTGGTCCAACCGCCGGTGTGATCGCGAGTGACGCCGACCACGGTGGTGGGCTCGCGATCGTGCACCAGCACGTGATGGTGCTCGGCCGCCACGCGGTTCGCGTTGAGCAGCGCTGCGAGCATCAATGGCAGCAGGTATCCGAGCGCCACTTCAATCGGGTATATCCAGGCGACCACGGCCACCAGCACGAAGAACGACGCCTGTCCCGGCTCGGCGCGCAGGCACTCGAGCAGCTCGGCATCGTCGCGCAGGTCGCTGCCACTGCGATCGCCGAGCAGCACGCGGGCGTAACCGTTGCGCAGCGCGGGCCAGCGCAGTGCGGCGCAGCCGATGAAGCTGCGCACGACCCACGCGGGCGGCAGCAGCAATCCCTGCAGCCGGGCGCGCAGTGCCGGCCACCAGTGTTCCGATGCGCCCGGCTTGAAGTACGGGTCCTGCGCCATGCAGCTGTTCCGATGGTGGCGCAGGTGGTGATAACGCATCGCCGCGAGCGTGGTGGTGATCGGGTATCCAGCCAACAGCTGCAGCCATCGCACCTGTGCCGGCGCGGGTCGCTGGCGCAGATGACAGGCGTCGTGCAGCACCACGCCCAGCGCGTGCAGACGCCCCGCGATCAGCACGATGCACAGACCGTGCAGTGGCCACCACGATGCGGGGGCCAGCGCCATCACGATCCAGCAACACCCGATCACCGACCAGTCGGCCAGTGCGGTACGCAGCAGCGCGCCGACGTGCGCCGGCTCGCGCAACTGCGCGGGCAGATCATGTGCGCGGGTCG
Source organism: Pseudomonadota bacterium (assembly GCA_031412975.1). Taxonomy (GTDB): domain Bacteria; phylum Pseudomonadota; class Gammaproteobacteria; order Xanthomonadales; family Ahniellaceae; genus UBA4656. Next base: position 43,583 of record JANOEA010000030.1, read on the forward strand.
GCCCGCTCATGCGCGTGCGAGGTCCATGTACGGCACCCGATCGTCGATTCGCGCCGCCGCCTGCGCGTCCTCCGGGAAATGCACCACGAACAGGCGGCCCGCGGATGCAATCGAGCGGTAGTCGGCCAAAACCGCGGCCAGCGGATCGCGCTCATGCAGCGCGGCGATCGCGTAATGCCACGGGCCACCGCGCAGGCATCGGTAGACGTGACGCAGCAGTCCGCGCCACAGAGGCAGGTCGTCGTCGCGCAGCAGGATGTTCGCGAGATAGACATGGGGAATGCGTTGTCCGGGCGCGGGCAGCGGCTTGAGCGGCAGCCAGCGTGCGAGCGCGTTGTAGGCCGGTCGCCACGCTCCCAGCCATGGCGAGTACGCCTCGATATGGGTCTGCCGCACGTCCTTCTGGTCCCACGCGGCCACGCACCCGAGCAGCCGGCTGCCTCGCTCGGCGACGAAATAATCGCTCGCAGCGAGGCCAGGCAGGTTCGCATAGTCGACGCGCGCGAATTGCCGGCGCGGCGCGGCCGTCGCGTGCAGTTCACGCAACGCCGCAGCGTCGTCGGCGCTCGCGCGACGAAACTGCACGCCGGGCAGCGGCAATGCTGCGCGCGGCAGGTCGAGATGGATCGCCGGCGACAGCATGCGTCCGCAATCGCGCAGCACCGGAAAACCCGCGCGCCCACTGGTGAAGGTGTCGATCGCGCGGCGGTTGCCGTCGAGGATCACGGCCAGGTAGAAGTCGACGGGATCATCGGCATGCCATTGGCGGAACACGCGCAGGCCACGCGCGAGCAGCGTGCCGCCGCGGGCCTGCGGCGCGAGGCGGAAATCCGACAGCAACCCCACCCGCCGTGGCGCGCCATTGACGAACACACGGGTCATCATCCGGGTGGCCATGCCCACCAGCGCGCCATCGTGCTGGTCGACGCACTTGAGCACCTGCGGCGCCTCGCCCTGCACACCGCAGCCGGCGAAGTACGAGGGCTCGCGGCGGAAGCTCAGCGACAGCGAACCTTTCATCCAGTCCTGCGCCATGCGCGCGCGCAGCGCCGCATCGTCGGCCGCATCGGCCACGCTGAAGCGGTAGCGGCTCATGGCGCGAGCAGCGCCAGGTCGGGATCGTCGATGCGCCCGAGCACAGCGGGCTTGGCATCGCCCAGACCCTGTCCGCGCGCGAGCGACAGCGCCTGCATGCGTGCGGCGAGCAGCTCGACCCGATGGGCGGCAACCGCGCCGAGCTGCCCGAGTGCACGGGCATATGCGTATTGCGGATTGGCGCACAACGCCTGGTCGAGTCGATTCGCCAGCGTGTGTGCCGCATCCGCATCGAGCGCCTGTGAATCGAGCAGCAGCCGATAGTGCGGCGCAGGCAACTGTCGCGGCAGCAGCTGCGCGGCGATGCCGGGCCGCAGGCCAAGCGCTGCACAGCACGCCAGCACGAATGCTTCGGTGAGCTTCTCGCCACACAGGTCGCTGCAGTCGTTGCCGCGCCCCAGCAGGCGCAAACGCGGCGCGCCGTGCCACCAGCCCGTGATCAGCACGCGATCGCCGAGGCGGTAGCGATAAAGTCCCGCCGAAGTGGTCATCACCACCGCATACTCGGACCCCGACTGCACCTGGTCGCAGGCCAGCGCGCGACCCTCGTCATCCTCGAACTCGAGCACGCTGGAAGTGATCGCCGCGACCGGATCGCCGCCATCGCTGAGCGCCACGCTGACCATGCCTTCGGTCGCGAGCAGGCCCTTGCCCTGCACTTCCACCGCCGGAAACGCGGTCCCCAACTGCACTGCCCATGGGCGGGAGCTGGCATCGGCCCAGCACGAGATCAGCGACAGCCGCGGCCAGATCGCCGTCCAATCGGGGCGCGTGGCCGACAGCGCGCAGGCGAGCACCCGCGCGCGGGTCGGGTCGGCTTTCGGAATCGGCAACGCGTCGCGCAATTCCGCTGCAACCACCACCGCCCAGCGTCCGTCCGCGATTGCCCGCACCAGTTCATCGCGATGGAGGGCTGCGTGCCGGCACAACTCCAGCCAGAAGGTCGGACTCCACACCGAGACCAGCGACAGGCTGGCATCGCCGAGCAGGATCTGCAGCGTCAGCATGCGCCAGCCATCCACCGCGGTGATCGCTGCGACGCCCGGCGGAACCGCGAGTACCGACGCCAGCGCAGGCGCTGCGGCGCCGAAATAGGCCGCATCGCTGCCGAGTCCGATCGGCAAACCACCGCGCGTCGCTGCCCGCGTGCGCGCCACCGGGCTGATCGACCAGTAACTGCTGCCCGCGGTCACCGCCGGCCGCGCCGTGCACAGATCATCGATCCATGCGTACAGGCCCTGCTGCAACGCGGCCAGTCCGCTGGCGGTCAACGGGATCAGGCGCGCAGCGCCGCTACTGCCGCCGGTGGTTTCGAATCCGAGCAGCGGTTCATCGACCAGCCGCCGCGTATCTCCATCGGCCATCGCTTCGATGTCGTCTGCATGCAGTTGCGGATCGCGCAGCGGCACTGCGCGCTGGAACGCGTGCATCCCGTCGATTCCCGCAAAACCGTGGCGACGTCCGAAATCGCTGCCGGCGTGGCGCGCCATGATCGATGCGAGCAATCCGTCCTGCGCGCTGCGCGGCGAAGCTGCCGCGGCCGCCAGGCGCGCACGCGCACCATGCACGTGCGCGGCGACCTCAGCCCATCCCATCGCGCATGCCTTGCTCGAAACCCGAGCGCACCGCAGCACGCAGGTTGTCGACGCACAGTCGGGTCAGGCAGACTAACTCGTCGCCGTGCCGGTAGCCCGGATTGCGGGCGAGGAAGAACGCTGCCTCGGGTCGTGCCGCCACGTGCGGCGGAATGTCCGCAAGATCCGCCTTCAGATGGCCCTGCGATTGCGCGAAGCGGATCACGCCCGACGCGGGATCGTAGTCGGATCCGAAGCGCGCGCGCGCAAATTGCTCCGCAAGCGCACGCAGCTGCGGCTCGTCGCGCTCGTGATGCGGGAAGTAGCGCCGCGAAAACAGGCCCAGGTAGCGATAGGTGCGGTGGCCTTTCGAGATCAGCAGCCAGTACAGCGGAAGCCCGGGCTCGGCCGCGTGCAGCGCGCCGGCGAGGCGCGCGAAACGGCGGCTCAGGGTCTGGTCGCCCCACCACTCGCGATCGATGATGGTGTCGCCGGAGAACAGCACCAGCGCCGGGCCGCTGGGCGTCTCATGGCGATCGAGCGCCACGGTCGAAAACCCGGCCAGGCCATCCGGCGAGTCGAGCACGATCACATAGCGCTTGTTGGCCAGATCGCGCTCGAAGCGTGCGCGTTCGCAGGCATCGTAGTACTGCGCATGCAGCGCATGCATCGATGCGACCAGCGCGTCGTCGAGCGCGTTTACCGCGACGACCCGCGACAGCAAGCGGGGTGCGGTTGCAGGCGCGCTCAAAGCACCAGACTCACTTCGCGGCATTCGCCCGCGGCCGGCGTCGTGCGGCGCTCGGCCAGCGCGCGACGCCAGCCGCGGATCGCCGGCCCCAGCAGGTCGGCGCGCGTGCTCAGCGCGCGCCGCGGCGGGAAACGACGCTGGTTGTCGGCGACCATGTCGAGCATGCGCACGTCCTGGCGGATGATCCAGCGCGACACCGGTTCGAACGCGAGCCGCACCAGCGGCCCCCACAGCGGAAAGCGGAACGACATCACGGTGAACACCTCGACGGCGCCATCCACCAGCGGGCAGCAGGTCGAGGTGATGTTGTAGGCGCGGCCGTCGGAGAACACATAGTCCACGCAACTGGTCGCCGGCGCGATGAAGCGGTCGGTGTGGCGCATCGTGCTCGCGGGTGGTGCGAACATCGCCCAGATCACGCTGCGCTTGCGCGGCTCCTCGAAGTACTCCGCCACCGCCCCGTCGTCGAGCATGGTGACCGTGGCCCGCACCGGTTTGCCGGTCGGCGAGCGGAACCAGCCGCGATGCACGAAGGTCGCGTGCGGGCAGTCGAGGAAGTTCTCGAGACAGGCCTCGACGCCCGCGCGGAAGCGGGTCTTCATGATGAAGCGCGTCCAGCCGGGTTCGCCCACGGTGGCGATGCGCGGCACGGCTGCCGGCACGCCCGCACCTGGCCATACCCACAGCAGTCCATCCTGTTCCTGTGCGGGATAGCTCACGCCGCGCAGTTCATCGGAAGGCTGCGCGTCGTGCCCCAGCGCCGGCACATGGGCGACTCGTCCGCTGCCGTCGTATTCCCAGCCGTGATACGGGCAGCGCAGTTTGCCCGCACACACGCGGCCCGCCGACAGCGGCGCATGCCGATGCGCGCAACGATCCTCCAGCACCGCAGCGCGGCCCTGTGCATCGCGGAATGCGACCAAGGGCTGCTCGAACAGCTGGAGGCCGAGCGGCCGGCGCGCGCCGAGGTCGCTGCTGCGACACACCGCATACCAAAACTCATGCAGCGGCGATGCCGTTGCGTGCTCCGCGGCGGGATTCAGAAGTACACCTTCAACAGTTGCGTCGGATCGGCGGGATACGGCTCGGGCGGCCGGAACACGCCCAGCCAGCGCCACCACAGCGGCTGCGTCTCGCGCGGATCGACGCGTGCATGCAACGCCTGCCACGGCGCGTTGGGGCTACGGTGGTGCTGCAGGTTGTAGTTGAAGTTCAGGAACAGCCAGCGGACCGGTGTCGGCAGGCGCAGGTCGAAGGCGCCTTCGATGCGATCAAGCGGCGTGCGCAGGTGGTA
>JANOEA010000031.1:0-3172 GCA_031412975.1 Pseudomonadota bacterium
TACTACGAGAACATCGAAGGCGGCCACGGAGGGGCTGCCAACAACGAGCAGGCCGCGTTCATGTCGGCGCTGGCGTACAAGTTCCTCTGGGATACGCTGAAGTAGTTTTCGGCTGAAGACTCCCGCCGCCGCAGGGTGGCGGGGATCCCGCGTCAGCGGCAGCCAGACCGTTGTAACAGCCGTTCGTCGCGAACCAGATCGTCCCGCTGCGGACCTAGCAACGGCGGGCCGTTGCGTATGTGGTCATCGCGAGGGCAAGCAGCGTCGGCCGCGAGATCGGCCAGTTCAACATGCAGTCGGTCACCGGGCGCATCCTGCAGCTGGTGGCCGCGCTGCCCTGAGCGGGGGTGCATCGTTCGCGCTAAGGTGCTCGCCCACCTGTCGAGTCACCTGCCATGAACGCCGCCGCCAGTCCCGCAATCGCCGATCCATCCAGCAGCATCCCGTTGCGCGACTGGTTCGCCGGCCAGGCCCTGGTCGGCATGATTCCGATGCCGCGCTCGCCCGGCGTGCTGGTGCTGTCGATGGATGGAATGGCCGACGCCGCCTACCAGTACGCCGATGCGATGATGAAGGCGCGCGCGAAGTAGTGCGCTGTGACTCGCGCCGCGCGCCGCGCGGCGCGACACCATCGGATGCCGGAACGCGGTGTGCACCGGATCGAAGCCGGTGCGGTTGCGAACCGGCATGGCGTCGCATTATTCGAAGCCGTTGACGAAGATCGGGGTGTCGGCCAGCCGCAGCAGCATGACCCGGTTGTTCGCCGACTGGCCGACGGCGAGGGTGGCGGTCGGCACGTGGTACTCGACCCTGACCGTGAAGTTGCCGTTGCTTTCCCGGCCGCCGAGCGCGCTGTTCACGGCGTCGACCACGCCGGTCGTGCCGCCGGTGCCGCGCGCAAGCGTGACCGCGCCGCGCACGAGGCCGACCACCGCATATTGCGAGGCCACGAAGTAGTTGCTGTCGGGCAATGCGATGGCGCCGGGGCCGACGAGCGTAAAGTCGGTGAGACCCAGGCGATCGTCGGTGCGGCCGCCGATCAGCGAGTTCGTCGTGCTGATGGTGCCGACGGTGCCCCCCGTGCCATTGCCCCAGGTGATTGCGCCGACCCGCGTGCGCGTGGCGTCGTTCCAGTCCCAGCTGGTCACCACGTAGTGGCCGTTGGCGAGTGCGGTCATCCGGCTGCCGACATTGTCGTTGAAGCGGGTGCCCACCAGGGAGTTGGCCGGCGACAACAGCGCGCTGGTCGGCCCGCTGCCGTCGCACCAGGTGACCGCACCCCGAGCACCCAGGCCGGACTCGCTGTAGGTACTGCGCACGACATAGTGTCCGTTGCGCAGCGGCACCGTCCCACCAACGGCGTGCCCGCTGACCGCACCGATCAGCGAGTTGGCGGGACCGATGACGCCCGTGGTGCCGATGTTGCCATCGCCCCAGGTCGCCGCACCGGCACCGGCGATCGCGCCGTTGGCCCATTGGTCCGAGCCGACCACGTAGTGGCCGTTGTCGAGTGCGACCACGCCGCTGCGCCCCGACACCAGCGTGGTGCCACCGACGTTGTCGAACGCCGTACTGCCGACCAGCGCATTGGCGGCGCTGATCTCGCCGGTAACGCCGATATCGCGATGGCCCCAGACCGCAGCCCCGGCGTCGACGATGGCGCCATTGTCCCAGCCGTCGGCCGCAAGGACGTAGTTGCCGTTGGCGAGCACCGTGATACTTCTGATTACGTCGCCATTGATGTCGCCCGTGCGCGCGCCGACCAGTGAATTGGCTGGACTGATCGTGCCGCTGACGCCGATGCCCGCCGCGCCGTAGGTGAGCGCGCCGACGTTGGCGACGCCGTTGCGATCCCACGCCCGGCTCAACACGAGATATGCCCCGTTGGGCAGTCCGAGGATGCCGCCGTTGCCGAGAATGTCGTTCGGCGCCGATCCCACCAGGCTGCCGGCCGCTGCAATCACGCCGGTGGTCGGTCCGCTGCCCGACACCCAGCGCACGAGGCCGCGCGACTGGTCGAAGTCCCGGCTCGTGACGACGAAGTGGCCGTCGGCTAACGCGGTGACCGTCTCGCCGAGTTGGTCCCCGACCGCACTGCCGACCAACGCGATTGCCGGGCTGACCACGCCCGCCGCGCTTGCGTCGCCACGACGCCAGGTCACCGCACCGAGGTTGGCGCGATTGCCCGCGACATCGTCCCAGCTCGCCATGCCGACCACGTAGTGACCCTGCACCAGCGGCGCGATCGTCATGACCATGGAGGTGCCTGCGCCGAAGGTGTTGTCGGTGACCAGCGAATTCGTCGCGCTCACCGGACCGACCTCGGGGTTTGTCGCGCTGCGCCAGGTGACCGCGCCGGCGTTGGGCAGCACGTCGACGCCGACCGCGCGGTCCCAGCGCGAACTCACCACGACGTAGCTGCCGTTGGTCAGCACCACGATGCGGTCGCCGACATAGTCCTCGGTGCGCGTTCCGACCAGGGAGTTCGCGGCCGACACCACGCCGACGCAGCCGGTGGCGCCCGAACAATGGGTAATCGCGCCGGCATCGACCGCGCCGGGTCCGTCCCAGGTCGGACTCTCGACCACATAGTCGCCGTTCGGCAGCACCGTGATGCCGGCATTGCCGCCGGTCGAGCCGACGCGATCCCCGGGGCTGCTGCCGACCAGGGAATTGCTCGCCGAGATCACGCCGTTCAGCCCGACCGCGCCGTTGATGTAGGTGACCGAGCCTGCGCCGTTGTCGAATTCGGTCGATCGCACCACGATGTTGCCGCCACCCACCAGCGCGATCCCGGCCTGATTGACTACCTCGCCGTTGCCGAGTGTGTCGTTGGCGTTCGCGCCGGTGAAGCGACTGAGCAGGCTGCCATCGGGACGATAGATCCACACCGCACCGACGTTGACCGTGCCGTCCTCGCGGTCGAAGTTGGGATCGACCACCACCAGGTTGCCGTTCGGCAGCCAGCGCACCGCGGCGCCGAAGCGCTCGCTGCCGGGCGGGCCGGGGATGGTCTGCGGCTGGGCGGCGGCCAGGCCGGGCGCGAGCAACAGGAGGATGGCGAGCGTTCGATGCATGATGGCGGCTCCGGTGTGATCGATCTGATGGCGCGATGCGCGGCGCGGGTTGCGCCTCATTCGAAGCCGTTGGTGAACAAATCGACGGCCTGGTA
>JANOEA010000032.1:0-9628 GCA_031412975.1 Pseudomonadota bacterium
CATTTCTCTTACCGGAATTGAATTGGTTCTATATCTTAAAATGGAAAAAATGGCAAAAAGTCCGAACGCAACGGCCAGGTGCGCATGTACGAGGTTCGCCGGGCCAAGGGTCAGGCAACCTTGATGCATGAACACCTCGCCGACAGCTTCTCGGTGATCTTTCGCGATACCAGGATAAGCATTGAACTGCTCGACGGCGCGACGACGAACTCGTCGTTCTCGGCTGGCCGGGTGGGTTTTGCCTCGACTGCGCAGGGACCCTACTCGCACCGCGTCGTCGCCTCGGATAGCACCGACTTTCACGTCATTGCGATGGAACTGATGATGCCGGCGCCGAGCTCGGCGGCGAGTCTGGATCCCGGATCCGGTCCATTCTTCGAGCTTGTGCAGGAGAACCCGCGTGGACGGGCCGATCTTGAGAGCGAGCCCAGCTTGGGCTAGCGTGCCCGCATGTCCTCGCTGCATCTTTCGGTCCTTCCACCACCGCAGCGCCGTCTGTGGGACGAGCTGTCGTGCATACCGGACGACTTCGTGCTCTACGGTGGCACGGCGATCGCGCTGCGGCTTGGACACCGCGAGAGTCTCGACTTCGACTTCTTCGCACGCGCAAACATCGATCCGGCGCAGCTGATCGCGCAGGTTGCGTGCCTTGCCGATTGTGAACCGCTGCAGATGGACAGCAACACCCTGACCGCGCGGGTCGATCGCGCGGGCGCGGTGCTGCTGTCGTTCTTCGGTGTCCCGCGATTGCCGGTGTTGCGCGAGCCGCAACAGCTCGATGCTCCGGCGCTCAAGATCGGCGATCTGCTGGAGTTGGGTGGCATGAAGGCGCTGGTCGTGCAAAAGCGCGCGGAGGCGAAGGACTACCTCGATATCCACGCGCTGCTTACCCTCGGCGGATACTCGCTCGCCGAGCTGCTGGCGGCGGCGGACTTCCTGTATCGGCCGAGCTTCACTCCGGAACTCACGCTCAAGAGCCTGTGCTACTTCGACGATGGCAACCTGGCATTCGTTCCCGCGGGGGTCAGGCGCGACCTGCTGCGGGCGGCGCGTGAGTGCGACCCGACGCGCTTGCCCACGCTGTGATCACGTTGCCCGTCAATGACCGGACTTTGGCGCTCGCGCGGCGTCTGATCTGGTTCGAACCACCCGAGCAGGCGCTGGCCGACGCAACGCGCTTTCTCGCCTATGCATTCGCGTATGCGCGAGTGCAGGAGATGGACACGTTACGCGAGTGGGTCGACGATGTGCAGCTGCGCGCGGCACTGCGCCATGCGCCGCCCGGGATCATCGATCCGCGGTCCTGGGCCTATTGGCATGTGATGCTCGATCTGGAGCCCGGCCCACTGCCGCAGCGCGAGTTGCGGTAGCCCGCAATCGCGCCGGATCGACAAGTCCATTGGTCGCCGCAACCGACTGCAGCGCTGTTCGCGCACGAGTCGTCGTCATCAACCGCGTTCGGACTGCACGCAGGTTTCGAAGAACCGCAGCATCTGCGCCGAAGCATCGGGACCGCTCGGGTCGGTGTAGCTGCCGCCGGGATCGCCGCCGGACCATGCGTGTGCGGCGCCGTGGGTGACCCAATGTTCGGCGCAGACCCGGCCGGATTGCAGGTGCAGCGTTCGCGTATAGCGTCGACCACCATCGGAGATGCCGCGCTCGATGGTGGGTGCGCAGTGTGCGGCGTCCGCGGTAGCGGTGCCACCGAGACTTTGGATGATCAAGCCTTCGCCATTGCGCGGATGCACCGTGGTGTCGGCATCACCGTGGAATACGATCGCCGGCACGCGAGCGTGGGTGGCCTCGACACCGCGGCCGCGTACTTTGGCTTCGGCGGTACGCATCGCGGCGAATGCGGATGGCACGTCGGTGGCCAGACCAATTGGCAGGCCTGAGTGCACGCCGATCGCGGCGTAGATGTCAGGGTGGGTGTGCGCGAGTACCGCGGCCATCGCCCCTCCGGCCGACAGGCCGGCAACATAGACGCGACGTTGATCGAGGCCATGTTGCTCGATGAGACGACGGGTCAGCGCGGCGAGCATCGCAGGTTCGCCGCGCTCGCGCTGCTGGTCGCTGCTGCGGAACCAGTTCCAGCAACGATTGCGGTTGCGCGTCGCCGATTGCTGCGGCCAGGCGACGACATAACCATGGTCACGGGCGTGCTGATTCATCCGCGTGCCGAGCGCGAAATCGTCGGCGGTTTGCGTGCAGCCGTGCAGCATCAGCAGCAGCGGTGCACGCCGGTCGTCCACCGGGGCGGGCACATAAAGCTTGTAATCGAGTGCGCCCGCGCTGCAGCTGAAATGCTGCTGCAGGAATGGGCTGTCGGTGCCATCGACACGCGATGTGCGCAATTCGATCGGCGCACCCTCATCGTCGACCACCACGAACTCCCCGTTGATGCAGTTCGCATCATTCGACGCGCCGGCTGCATCGGAGGGATCGGATGGGTCCGACGCAAACGGCGCCGCGCGCGGATTGCCTGCGGCGGGAAGGCCGGCCCCGAGTCGCTGCTGCAGTGTCCGCGTTGCAGCGGCAAGGTCGCCCTCGCGCATCAGGCGCATCGCCTGCTGCATCGTGCGGGTCATGCTGTTCATGATTGGGTCCTGGTTATTGGATACGACCGGCCAGTGCTGCCTTGACCTCGGCGCTGGCCTGCAGGACCCCGAGTACGACGATCGATTCGATGCTGTCGGCGGCGAGTTGCGGCGACACGTCCGCGGCGATCCGCACCAGACCCAGGGCCTGGATCCGCAATCGCTGGCGCCGCCACCCTCAACGCACCAGCTCCAGCCACGGCGTCGGAAACGCGTCCGCCGGCAGGTACAGCGGGTGCCGCGGCAATCCACTGGCCGTGAGGCCCAGATGATGCAGTCGCACGCCAGTCGCGTGCAGCATGCCGACCACTTCGGCCGCGCGCTCGATCCCGCGCCGTCCGCCCGCCGCACCCCAGCCACACACCACCAGCGAGGCACGTCGCGCGCAACGCTTGATCCAGGCATCGTTGCGTTCACCGACAGGGTCGGGCACATCGAACAACCCATCGGGATCGGTGCACACCCGGCTGTACAGGTTCACCACTTCGAGCCGGGTGAATCCCCAGGCCGTGGCGAAGCCGATGCAGCGGCGGATGGTCGGATCGTCGCGGCGCCCATCGGCCATGCTGGGATTGAGCATCACGAACAGCAGCGGTCCATCGCCGGCCGGCGATTGCCAACCGGCGAGCAGATCACCCTGTGCCTTGCCGATCTCGCGGCCGAGCAGATAGCGATGCTGGCGGTCCGGCGAGAAGCGGGCCCAGCGGCGCAAGGCAGTGATCGCTGCGAAGGGTGATCGCGCCATCGCGCGAACGATGCGCGATGGCAGCTCCCGTGTGCGCTACTTCGCGCCCACGCCGGTCAGCTCGGCGCTGAGCGCCACCAGTCGTGAACGCACTGCGGCGTCGGCGGCTTGCTCATGCGGCGTAGCGACCTTGCCGTCGACGTAGAAGGCGCCGGCCTCGAGCGTCGGCGCGGTGATCAGTCCCATCACGGTGTCGCGGCCTTCGGCCACCGTGGTGCGCACCGGGATACCGAGGTTCTTGACCATCGTGGTGTCCATCAGGGTCGCCGGATGCAGCGAGATCATCGTGATGCCGTCACTGGCGAACGAGGGCGCGAGCTCCATCGTCATCATCACCTGGGAGAGCTTGCTCTGGCCGTAGCCGCGCGCGTGGGCGCCGGGTTGCTCGAGCATCACGTCGTCGAAATCGATCGGGTCGGCGCTGCGCGAGGCGATGTTGACCACGCGCGAGGGTGCGGCGGCCTCGAGCGCCGGACGCAACGTGTGCACCAGCACCCAGCCGGCGAGGTAGTTCACTGCGAACTGCAGCTCATGGCCATCGGCGCTGCTGCGCCGAGGCTGTTCGTTGTTGAAAGCAACGCCCGCGTTGTTGACCAGCAGATCGAGCTTGGGCACCTCGCGCGCGATCGTGTTCGCAAACGTCTTGACCGCGTCGAGCGAGGCGAAGTCGGCCGCCACGAAGCGTGCTGTTCCGACACCGGTCGCGTTGATCTCATCGACCAGCGCCATCCCGCGCTCGGCATTGCGACCGTGCACGATCACGTTCGCGCCATCGGCGGCCAGCGCGCGCGCGAGCTCGCGTCCGAGGCCATCGGTGGAGCCGGTGACCAGCACGGTCTTGCCGGCGTACGACAGCGGCGCGGCGGGCTCCTGGGCAAGCGCACCCATGCCCACGAACATCAGCGCTGCAAGCAGAAACCGCGGAATCATGATGCGCATGGCGGGTACTCCTGGGCCAGGCGGGCAGCGTAGAGCCTGGCGCGGGCCCCGACAACCTCGCCGGATGCAGCCGCGAGCCTGGGGTGTGCCGTGTGGGAGCCGCTATAGCGGCGACCGCGGAACCACCCGATCGCCGCAGTCGCTGCCATGGCAGCTCCCACAAGGAGAGTGCGATGTTGCCCGAGCCTGGGGTGTGCCGTGCGCCGCAATCAGGGCCCGCTGACCACCGGCGCACTCGCGAACGGCTTGATCCCGAACTCGGTGTAGATCTCGGACGGGAAATACACGGTGCCGTCCTTGACCACCATGCGGATCTTGCGCAGCTGTGCGAGATCGGTCGTCGGATCGCCGGGCACCAGGAAAAAATCGGCGAGCTTGCCGCGCTCGATCGAGCCCAGCGATTGTTCCTGCTCGAGGTACTCGGCCATGTCCAGGGTGGCGCGCTTGAGCGTCTGCGCCGGGCTGAAGCCGACTTTTTCGAACAGCATCAGCTCACGATGGTAGGCCAGCCCGCCGCCGAGGTCGGTGCCGGGGATCAGCAGCACGCCGCGCTGATGCATCTCGCGCACCGTCGCGAGCAGCTTGTCCCACGCAGCCGCATAGGCCTCGGCATCGCCGGGGGCCGACATGTCGGTCCAGCCTTGCTTGGCATTGCGCTGCCAGCCGGTCGGCATGTTGTCGATGATGTCGGCCGCGCCGCGCGGCACCCGGCCGGACTGGTGCAGCAGCAGGTTCTCGTGGATCGCGATGGTCGGCTCCACCGCGACCTTGTTCGCGAGGATCAGCTCGAAGGTCTTGCGCACCGGCGGCGACTTCAGGTCGAGATCCTGCAGCCGCTTGAGCGCGGTCAGGCGCAGCAGGGTGCGGGTGTCCTCGCCTTCGGCGAGCACCCAGCCGAGCATGATCTGGTTGATGTGGGTCAGCTCGTCGTAGCCGGCCGCGATCATCGCGTCGGCGTTGGAGAACGCCGGCACATGACCGCTCGCGCGCAGGCCCAGCCGATGCGCGTCGGTCACGGCCGCGGCCGTCCACGCCGGATTCATGCTGTTGTAGAGCTTGACCTGGATGAAGCCACGCGCGGCATACCAGCGCACCGCATCGAGCGCCTGCGCCTGGCTCGACACCAGGATGCCGTTGTTGGAGTTGAACGGGCTCTTGCCCTCGATGAAGCCGCTGCGCGCGATCCGCGGGCCGCCGACCCTGCCGGCCTCGATGCTGCGGATCAGCGCATCGAGCACCGCGTTGTCGTTGCCCATGTCGCGGCTGGAGGTGACACCCGCGGCGATGTTGAGGATCGCGCCGTTCTCACCGCCGTGCGCATGCATCTCGTACATGCCCGGCACCAGGGTGCCACCTTCGCCGTCGATCAGCACTTCGCCGGGCACCGCGGGCGTGTCGAGCGGCTGCAGCCCGGTGATCCTGCGATCATGGACCAGCACGCTTTGCGCAGCCGACAGGCGCATGCTGGCTGGATCGAACACGCGCACGTTGCTGATCCGCACGGGCGCCGCGTAGCGATGCGCGGTCCTGGCCTGGATCGACTCGAAGCGCTGCTGGCCGAGCGCGACCGCGATCTCGCGCAGGCGCTGCTCTTCCGCTTCGAAGCCACGGCGCACCACCACCCCGCGCGATGAGATCGTCGCGAACAGCGCGTTGTCGGCGTCGAGCAGGATGTAGGAAGGGTCCAGGTCGAGCCCGCTGATCGTGTACTGGCGCACCTCGATCGCGGTCTTGCCATCGCTTACCTGCAGCGCGTCGCCGGCTGCCAGCGTCAACTCGCCGCCCGGATGCACCGGCAATTTGCGATCGGCCGCGGCGAGCAGCGCGCGCGCATACATGCCCAGCGCCCACGGGCTGGCGCTCTGGCCGATGTACAAACGAGGCGCTGCGGATTCCGCGCGACCTTCGCCGGTGCTGTCGCGCCAGCGTGCGGACTCATCGTCGCGCGCGAACATTTCGTCGACCTTGCTGCCGAACGTGGTCGCCCCGGTGATGGTCCACGCGGTCGGCAGGCCGGCGGCATCGAGGCGCAGGGTTTCGGCGATGGTCGGCCCGCGACCATTGTTCTTGATGTCGAAGTCGATCGCGATGTTCGCCGCATCCTGAGTGACCTTGACGTGGCCGACCGGATTGCCGCCGATGATGACGGTGAACTCCTCGCTCGCCGCATGCAGCGGCGACAGCGCGGCAAGCGCCAGGCACAACACGGTTGCAACGATCCGCATGGGGGGTTTCCGGGCAGGGAAAGGTCCGCCCACTGTGCGCGATAGTGCACGCCCGCACAAGCCGGGTCGCCGCCTGATCGTCAACCCTTGGCCGCGTGGCGCGTTGTGCCTACCATCATGGCCCCAGCCAGGAGTGCCGCGTGTCCCTGATCCGCATCATCGGCATTCCTGCATGCATCGCCGTGCTTGCGCTCGTGCTGCCACAGCGTAGCGCCAGTGCCGGCGAAGGTCCGGTCTGGGTCACCCCGGCAGTGACTGCACCCGGCGTCACCCGACAGGTGTTCGACAGCGCCGCGGTCGGTGCGCCGGTGAGCTTCCACGTGTACCGCCCGCCGGCTTACGACGCGCAGCCACTGCAGCGTTTCCCGGTGCTGTATTGGCTGCACGGCAGCGGCAGCGTGCTGGCGGGCATCGCCACCGTGGCCGGCATGTTCGACGCCGCAATCGCCGCCGGCCGGATCCCGCCCCTGCTGGTGGTGTTCCCCAACGGGCTCGAATACGGCATGTGGTGCGACGCCGAAAGCGGACTGCAGCCGGTGGAGTCGATGCTGGCCGACGACCTGCTGCCGGTGGTCGACGCCCGCTTCCGCACGCTGCCGCAGGCGCGCGCACGCCTGCTCGAGGGCTTCAGCATGGGTGGCTATGGCACCGCGCGCCTCGCCCTGTTGTATCCGGATCGCTTCGGCGCGGCGTCGATGCTGGGCGCGGGGCCCCTGCAACTGGACTTCCTGGTCGACAATCCGGACCTGCAGCCGATCGAGCTGCGCCGACGCATCCTCGCCGAGGTGTATGGCAACAGCCCCGCGGTGTTCGAGGCGCGCAGCCCGTGGCGACTCGCGGAACTGCTGCCGCCCGCACCCGGCTATCGCCTGCGCCAGTTGATCGGCACGCTGGATTTCACCCTGGGTCCGAACCGCGACTTTGCCGCGCGCCTCGATGCACTCGGCATCGACCATGCCTACCGCGAAGTCCCCAACGTCGGCCACTCGGTACCCGGGCTGGTCGGTGTGCTCGGGGCGGAATTCTGGGCGTTCCATCGCGAGGCGCTGGCGGAATTCGACACGCTGCTGGTCGACGGCTTCGAATAAGCGGGATGGACCATCGAACCGGCGCGGTCGCCGCCGAGCGCCCGCACTCGGCTGCAAAATCCTGACGGCGGGCCGGAAACCCGGCAAGATCATGCCATTCGGTCCCCGCCACCCGGACACCCAGCATGAGACCCCCGGTCATCGAACTGCTGCAGCAATACGATCCGCATGCGCCACTCGCGGAGGCATCGACCATTCCGGCCTCGTGGTACATCGACGAGCGGATGCTCGCGCTCGAACGGCGCACCACCTTTGCGCGCGCCTGGCAGTTCGCTGCGCGACTCGATCAGCTGCGCGAGCCGGGGCAGTACGTGACTTGCGAGATCGCCGGCGAGCCGATCATCGTGGTGCGCGGCGACGACGGCGTGCTGCGCGGCTTCTTCAATGTCTGCCGCCACCACGCCGCAGCGGTGATGACCGAGCCGTCCGGCTGTACCAGGAACCTGCGCTGTCCGTACCACGGCTGGACCTACGGGCTGGATGGCGCGCTCAAGGGCACCCCGAGCTTCGTCAACGAATGTCATTTCGATCGCAGCGCGCACGGCCTGGTGCCGGTGGCGATCGCCACCTGGGAACAATGGGTGTTCGTGCGACTGGATGCGCAGGGTCCGAGCCTGGAAGCATTCCTCGGCCCGCAGCTGATCGATGAAATCAAGGCGCTCGAGCTGGACCGTTTGCACTGGTTCGAACGCCGCCACTACTTCTTCGATTGCAACTGGAAGGTGTTCGTCGACAACTACCTCGACGGCGGCTACCACGTGCCGCATCTGCACAAGGGCCTCGACAGCGTGCTGGACTTCAAGAACTACACGATCGAGAACGGCCTGCATCATTGCCTGCAATCGAGCCCGATCGTCAGCGGCAAGGATGCGCAGTTCAGCGCCGTGCGCCGCGGCGATCGCGCGCACTACTACTGGCTGCATCCGAACTTCATGATCAACTGGTACGAGGGCGTGATGGACACCAACCTCGTGCTGCCGCTGGGCCTGGATCGCACCGAAGTGATCTTCGACTTCTGGTTCGCCGATGTCTCGGATGCCGCGCGCGAACACAATCGCGCCAGCATCGATGTCGGCAACCTCATCCAGGACGAGGACATGGCGATCTGCAAGTCGGTGCAGCGCGGCCTGAACTCACGCGCGTACTCGACCGGCCGGTTGTCGATCCGTCGCGAGGCGGGCGAGCATCTGTTCCATCGGCTGCTGCACGCCGACCTGCTGGCCGGCGCCACTGACTGAGGGGTAACGCAAAGCGCGTCGCCCCGCGCAGTTCAGCCTTCGCGCTTCTCGAACAAACCGCGCCAGATCAGGCCACCGGCCACCGCGCCGGCGATCGGCATCACCCAGAAGAACCACAGCTGCTGCAGGAACGCCGGGTCCGCGGCGAACAGTGCAGGCCCGGTCGAACGCGCCGGATTCACCGAGGTGTTGGTGACCGGGATGCTGATCAGGTGGATCAGGGTCAGCGCAAGCCCGATCGCCAGCGGCGCGAAACCGGCCGGCGCGCGGCGATCAGTGGCGCCGAGGATCACCAGCAGGAAGAACAGGGTCATCACGATCTCGGTCACCGCACCGGAGAGCAGGTTGAATCCGCCCGGCGAGAGCGCGCCGAAGCCGTTCGCGGCGTAGCTTGCGGTGCTCGCATCAAAGCCCGTCTTGCCGCCGACGATCACCGCGAGGATCGCGATCGCGGCGACCGCGCCGAGAGTCTGCGCGACCCAGTACGGCAACAGATCGCGCGCGGAGAAGCGGCCTGCCGCAACCAGACCCGCGGTGACCGCGGGATTGAGGTGGCAGCCGGAGATCGGACCGATCGTGTAGGCCATGGTGACCACGGTCAGGCCGAACGCGAAGGACACGCCGAGGAGGCCGATACCGACATCGGGAAAGGCCGCGGCAAGCACCGCACTGCCGCAACCGCCCAGCACCAGCCACAACGTACCGAGGAACTCGGCAGAAAGCCGTCCGACCATGATCATTTCCCCCTGCTCGTCTATTTGGAATGTCGCGTTTCGGCGCAGCCTAGCTGCAACTG
>JANOEA010000033.1:0-3298 GCA_031412975.1 Pseudomonadota bacterium
AAATGGCGGCGAACTGAATGGAGGCAAACCCCTCGGGCGTAGGCAGCAGTTGCGCTTCCCCGCGCTCCATGTCGAAAAGGCGGAGGCCGGCGCATCCAGCTTCACCCATAGATCCCTGAACTTGCCCACGGCTTGGTTACCAATCTCGCTCTTCCCAATGCGTGTCTTCGCCTTCTTGGCGGTTTCCTTTGCCTGCGCGAGAAGGCGATCCCGAGTCTCTTTGTCGAGGAGCTTCTCCTTGATCTTCCCCAGGCCGTCCTTCAGTTTGTCCGCAGCTGCGTGGGCGCTGTCCATGAGAGAGAGACCGACCGGAACGGGTGGTGTTGGGTCAACGGGTTCGCCCGGCACCACAAACTCACCATTGCAAGCATGGCACCTCACTGTCATGCCAGCTTGCGATGCCTCTATGGCTACCTTCTGCCCACAGTGAATGCAGTGGAACTTCCTCAGTTCCGGTTCGGGTGACCTGCCGGGAGAACTCGAGGTGTCACACTCAGGATCCAAAAGAACGTCGTCGCGATGCTTTCGGGTGCCGCCAGGGTCTGCTGGCGGCAAACCGGCTGACCGTTGGCACCCATGACCACATCGGTCGCCAGAGCGAACTCGGTGTCCAGGATGTTTTCGGCAATGTTTTCGACGTCGTTCTGACCGTAGACGTACGAACCGTCCCAGTAGAAGCGTCGGCCCCAGAGCCCAAACTCGCCTTCAATCGATTGAGCGGTGCGGAACATTTCCACATTATTGCCGCTCTCGACCGCCCCGCCATAGAGGTCGGCGTAGTGCAGGCCGAGAACTCGCTGGTGTTGCCGTCGTTGGGCCCGCCGCGGTGGGCCGCCGTCGCGGTGATCGCATCGTTGTTGAGATTGATGCTGGCGTTGGCCACGTTCGCGATGAAGCTGGCGTTGCCATCTACGCTCGCCGTGCCGTTGCTGATGGTCACCGACGCGGTGCCGATGAAGTCGCGACCTTCGCCGTGACCGGTGGGGTCGCAGTCCGCCGAAGCGTAGAGCGTGATCTCGTAGGTCCCGTTGGCCGATTGCAGTGTCCCCGCCACCTGCCCCGCGTTCGTCGCGCCGCTCGCTGCGCTCAACACCGGGTAGTTTTGACCGCCGTTCGTGCCGGACCCGCCGGTGTCGGTGTCGTTGGAATTGACTCCGTTGGGTGGGAGATCGAACCCCAGTCCGTCATTTTCGTAGATGCGATTGATCCCGAGATCGATGCGCCGGGCGGCACTGAGCACCGCGATCCCGTCGCCACGGTTGAAGGCAATCGTGTTCTGGCCGAATGGGTCGATCTCGCCGGCCGCGAGCCAGATGCCGCCGCTGCCGTTCGGCGTCTGCACGATCAGACCCACACCGGCCCGCCTGAGGCCGATCTGGTTGCGCTGCACGCTCATGACCGACTGCGCCCCCTCGACGCGCAGGCCATGCAGGTCGTTGTGTCCGATGCAGTTGCCATCCACCGAATCGAACTGGCCGTCGATGACCAGGACGCCGACCCTGTTGCCGGCGTCGCCAGAGCTCTTGCTCAGGCCGATGAAGTTGCGGATCACCTCGCGGCCCATGCCGGGGCCCAGGCGCACGCCTGCGAGGCTCGCGCGGCCGATGATGTTGCGGTCTGCCGGATCGTTGCCGCCGATGCGCGTGTCCGGCGCATCGTCGACCGAAATCGCGTACTGCGGCACGTTGGGTTCGAGCAGCGAGGTGCCGGTGCTGAAGGTGTTGCCGAGCACCGTCGCGCCGCCGCTGCCGCTGACCCGGATCTGGGCCTCGGTCGCACGATAGAAAGCGAAGCCCCTGACGGTGACCATCTGGCCGGGGCCCGGCGTCAGGTTCAGGGTCGCGGTCGCGTCGCTGGCCAGCACCACGCAGTGCACGCTGTTGTCGGCTGGGTTGGAATCGTCGGGGCGGTCGTTGGGCGAGCTGCCGGGCTGGGTAAAGCCATCCAGGGTCAGCGTGCTGGAAATCGTCGGCAGCGGCGTGCTGAGCGTGATGACGCGCGGGCAACTGCCGGGGATGTCGAAGGCGATGGTCTCCTCGATCGCGGTGACGTTGGCATCGAGGATCGCCTGGCGCAGCGTGCCGGCCCCGGAGTTCGCGCTGCTGGTGACGGTCAGGGTATCGACATCGCTGATCGTGCTCTCGCGCGCACCGCGATCGACACGGCTGCCGATCCGGCGCTGGCCGCCGGCGAAGTCGACGCTTGGCAGGCCGCCGACGATGCTGTTGGTGCCCGAGTTGATCAGTGGCGAGCCGGCCTGCGGCACGAACGCTGCGTCGAACATCGGGTCGATCACCAGATCGTTGTCGAACGACGGCGAAGCACTGCCGCCGCCGATGTAGCTGAATCCGCCATCGAGCGAGTTGTGGTTGACCGCGACCACGCCGTCGACGATGACGAGGCCACCGCCGGCGTAGTTGCCGTCCAACACATTGTTGCGCACGCGCACGGCGCCGACCGTGCCCGAGACGCGGATGCCTTCGGTCCCGCCGACCAGGGTGTTGTTGTGGATATCGGCGGTGATCGGCGCGGTGGCGGTGCTGCGATCGAACTGCAAGGAGCGCTGCAGCGACCCGGTGATGATGTTGTTCTCGATCCGCACGCGCTTGTCGCGCACGCGTACGATGGGCCCGAAGTCGTTGATGATGAAGCGGTTGCGCTGCAGGTTGATGTCTGCCACGACGCTGGCGCTGTCGCCGCTGTCCTGCAGCACCACGCCGTCGAGGCGGTCGAAGGTCAGCCGCTCGATCGTCAGGCCGCCGTCGCGCGGTCGCAGCCGGATGTTGTACTGACCCGGCGTCGCGGTCGTGATCACGCTGGCGCCGGGATCGTTGGACTGGAGCAGGCAGTTCAGCGACCAGCCGCCGCGCACGGTCAGCGCGCCATTGACCACCAGGTCGATGTTGCTGGTGATGCTGAACGTGCCGCTGCGCACGCGCACATCGTCGTCTTCCGCGCTGTTCGCGGCGGTGGCCAGCGCGAAGACCAGCTCGGAGGTGGTGTCGGCGCACCAGGTTTCGGCCTGTGCGGGGGCGCACAACAGGGTGGCCAGTCCGAGCATGGTCGATGGGCAGGCTCGCAGCATCGTTCGCATGGGCATTTCAGGTCACTCCTATCGAGATGTCCTTCAAATAAACGCGAAAGTCCCTGCACGGGGCTCATGCGCTGTTGCGCGACGCGTTCCCCTGCGTCATTCCGATGCCGCGCTCGCCGGGCGTGCTGCTGCTGTCGATGGACGGCATGGCCGACGCGGCCTACCAGTACGCCGATGCGATGATGAAGGCGCGCGCGAAGTAGT
>JANOEA010000034.1:0-15348 GCA_031412975.1 Pseudomonadota bacterium
TCGAGCACTGCCAATCGGCGCTCCGCGTGCGCATCGAGTTCCTCGCGCACGCAGCCTTCGAGCACGTCGAAGCCGATCACGCTGACCTGCTTGGTGATGCCCGCGCGCTCCCAGAAGTTGCGGATCGCCGCCGGCGGATAACCGCGTCGGCGCGCGCCCGACAAGGTCGGCATGCGCGGATCGTCCCAGCCGTCGACCAGGCCGTCCTGCACCAGGCCGATCAGCTTGCGTTTGCTCATCACCGTGTAGTCGAGATTGCCGCGCGCGAACTCGATCTGCTGCGGCCGCGATACCGGCATGTGCAGGCCCGCGTCGCGTAGCGGTTGGGTCAACTGCGGGTCGTGGGCCAGATCGAGCTGGTCGAGGCACCAGTCGTACAGCGGCCGATGGTCTTCGAACTCCAGCGTGCAAAGCGAATGGGTGATGCCCTCGACCGCATCGCTGATGCAGTGCGCGTAGTCGTACATCGGATAGATGCACCACGCGTCGCCGGTGTTCTGGTGCGTCACCTTGCGGATCCGGTACAGCGCCGGATCGCGCAGGTTGATGTTGCCCGATGCCATGTCGATCTTCGCGCGCAGGGTCTTCGCGCCGTCGGCGAATTCGCCCGCGCGCATGCGGCGGAACAGGTCGAGGTTCTGTGCGGCACTGCGCTCGCGGTAGGGACTGTTGCGCCCCGGCTCGGTCAGGGTGCCTCGATACGCGCGAACCTCGTCGGCGCTGAGGTCGCACACGAAGGCCTTGCCATCGTTGATCAACTTCTCGCCGCAGCGGTACATCACCTCGAAATAATCCGAGGCGTGCAGTTGCGCGTTCCATGCAAAGCCCAGCCACTGCACGTCGGCCTTGATCGACTCGACGTACTCGAGGTCTTCCCTGGCCGGATTGGTATCGTCGAAGCGCAGGTTGCAGGTGCCGCCGAACTCGTTGGCGATCCCGAAATTGAGGCAGATCGACTTGCCGTGGCCCAGGTGGAGATAGCCATTGGGCTCTGGTGGGAAGCGGGTCGACACGCGCCCGCCGTGCTTGCCCGCCGCAAGGTCGTCGCGCACGATCTGGCGGATGAAATGGTTGACCGGAGCGGGCGTGTGATTCATGGCGCGGGGTGTCGAGGAAACCGAGCCCGCGAGTTTAACAGCCCGCCGCCGTGCGTCATTGGTGGGCGCACGGCTGCATCATCGTGACGCGCGTGCCTGCGGCGGGAGCCTCAGCGCATGCGCGGTTGGCGCAGGCGCAGGCGGATCGGGCCGCGTGCGTCGCCGATCGCGACCCGCCGACCGTTCTGCACGATCTCGATCACGCCTTGTTCGACCATCAGGCCGGCAACGTAACGGACCGGGCGCATCAGGTCGCGCCACTCGCACTTCAAATCTTCGGCCAGCGCGCGCGCAGCGTCGCTGGGGCAGATGGTCGCGGTGGTGCGGCGCGCTTCCAGCAGGCGCAACATGACGTCGTGGATGCGGTCGGTGAGCTCACCGTCCACCTCCACCTGCGGTTCGTGTGCTTCGAATAGAACGCCGTCGAGCATGGTCCTGACCCCTACTCCGCTGTCCAGCATAGTGCAAAGCGCGCGCGTGTTGCATTTGTTGACACCATGCTCGAATAGTCGCCTCAGCAGTCGGCGGTTGCCTGCGCTGTGCAGCGCCGGTGGTTTACCGCAGGCGGCGCATGGGCTAGCGTCGGGCCCAGCCAATGCGAACCGTCTACCAAGCCGAGAACATACTCGATGCCCACCTGCTCAAGGGTGCGCTGGAGGCCGAGGGTATTCCGGCCTACGTGGCCGGCGAGTACCTGACCGGTGCGATCGGGGAGCTGCCGGCCATGGGGCTGGTGTCGGTCATGGTGCCGGAGGCCTGCCTGCCGGCCGCGCGTGCGGTAGCCGACGGCGTGCATGCCCAGTTGTGCGAGGCGCGGGCGTCAGCCGCGGCCGGTGACGACGAGCTGCCGCACAGCGTGCCGGTGTAGTCCGGGTGCAGCCCTGGCGGGGTCCCGCGGGTGGGCGAGGTGGTCGGAGCCACCCCCGGGCGCGACCTGCCGCGGCCGCCGGCGGCGGGAACGGATTCGCCAAACTGTGCGCGCCCCCGATTGTCCTGCCGTGGGCACTCCGTGTAGGGTGATCGTTCGCCTGGAGCGGATCGTTCCGGAGCGTTGTAAAGGAACACCGGATGCAAGGCGTGGGGCCCCTGTTGGCGATGCTGCTGGCGCTGCTGCCTTGTGCTGCGGCGCGCGCCGACGTGCCCATCGAGGTCGCGGAGCTTGCGGTCGCCGCACCCGCGTCCGAGGTGCTGGCCGGCAGCTACGACGCGCGATTCGTGAAACTTGCCGGTCCGCGCTGGTTGCCGGAAGGCGCCCACACCACACGCTGGTTCCGGATCCGCATCGGCGCGGATGCACCCGCCACCGATCTGGTGTTCACCATCGATCGACTTCCGATCGATGCGATCGTGGTCCACGTGCCCGCGTCCGGCGGCAACTGGCGCGCGTTGCCCGATGGCACGCTCGACGCACCTTCGACCGCACTCTTCAGCGTGTGCTGCTACGCCTTCGCGCTGCCGCGCGAGTTGCCCGGTGGCACCTTCTACGTACAGGTGAGCGACCAGGTCCCGTCACGGCTGGCCTTCGCCGTCACTCCGTGGGAAGTGTTCGCCTCGCGCGACCGGACCGCGGTGGCGATCACCACGTTCGTGCTGCTCAGCCTGCTGTCGATGGCGCTGATGAACGGCATGTTCCTGATCTATCTGCGCGACCGCGCCTATGCGCTGCTGGTCGCGTTCCAGCTGAGCATGATTCCGTTCCTTGCACATGCCGCAGGCTTGTTCGCATGGCTGCCCGAGCGCGCGCTGCCGGGCATGCAGGGGCTGTTTCCGTGGGTGGTGTTCGGGGGTCTGGCGGCGTTCTTCGCCACCGCATTCATCCAGTCGTTCTGTGCGATCGCCGAGAGCCGACCGAAGTTCTCGCGGCTCGTGGATGTTGCGCGCTGGGCGGTGCTGACCATCGCGCTGCTGTCTGCGCTGCCGCTGCCGCAGTTCGCCGACATGCTGCGGCACGGGTTCAACGGCGGCGTGCTGCTGCTTGGGCTGTTCTCGCTCGCGATCCCGCTGCTGAACCTGCGGCAAGCCCGTCGCCCGTCGATCTTCGTGCTGGTGGCGTGGGCGATGATGGTGCTGCTGGTGGCCTGGCGCGTGCGCTTCGCGCTCGGCTTCGGCGATGCCGATCCGGTATCGAACTACGGCATGCAGATCGGCGTGGCGCTGCTCGCGGTGGTGCTGTCGATCGGGCTCGCCGATCGCGCGCTCGATCTTCGCCAGCAGCGCGATCGTGCGCAGTTCCAGCGCGACCAGGCGGAAGCGCGGTTGCGCGTGGCGCAAACCCGCCGCGCGCTGCTTGAGAGCCTCGAGACCCTGGTCCAGCATTCCGGCAAGGACCTGACGTTCAGCGCCTACAAGCGTGCGCTCGCGGCCTTGCGCCAGGTACTGCCGATGAGCGGCGCGGCGTGGGTCGCCGAATCCACCGACGGCGCGCGGCTGCTGGTGGCCGAGCCCGCGACCTTGCGCGACAAGGTCAACGAATACGTGCGCAAGCGCGGTGCGACCCTGCGCTCGGTGGCGCAATCGGGGCGCAGCATCGTGCTCAGCCCGACCGAAACCGACCAGTCGGCCGGCGACGGCGCCCTGCTCAAGGCCGCGGTGGTGCCGCTGCGGTCGGTCGATACGACATGGAGCGTGGTGCTGATCGCGCGCGAAAGCTGGCAGGAATTCTCGTCGGAGGACTTCGACGTGGCGCGCGATTTCCTCTCGCTCGGCGCCAAGGCCGCGGCCGAAGGCCAGCGCCACGTGGCCCTGCAGCAGAAGGCCAGTTACGACGCGCTCACCGGCGCGCTCAATCGCGGCAACATCGAATCGATGGTTGAAACCGCGTTTGCGAGCGCGGTGCATGCGCGACAGCCGCTCGCGGTGCTGTTCATCGACCTCGATCACTTCAAGAAGGTCAACGACCTGCACGGACACACTTCCGGCGACGAGTGCCTCGCACGCGTGACCCAGCGCATCGAACATCTGCTCAAGCCTGGCCAGGCGATCGGCCGCTACGGCGGCGAGGAATTCCTGGTGGTGCTGCCCGGCAGCGATGCGGCCGAAGCGCGGGAAATGGCCGAGCGAATTCGCGAATCGGTGCGCGAACGCCCGATCACCGCCGACAACCTGAGCATCCCGTTGACCGTGAGCATCGGCGGCGCCTCGCGCCAGCCCGGCGAGCTGAGCTGGAAACACATGCTCGAACGCGCCGACCAGGCGGTGTACACGGCCAAGCGCAACGGCCGCGACCGCGTGGTGTGGGGCGATCCACTGGCCGCGCGCAGCGCCTGAAGCGCTTAGGCGGGACCGGTTTCCGCAGTGTGGCGGTTGGCAGGCTCGAAATCGTCCTGCGCGCGCGATGTTGCCGAGCAGGCAGCAAGCACTGCGCGGGCGTGGTGCGCTGGCGCCCGTGGCACAAGTCCCGCCCGATTTGCCGACTCGTCTCGAAGCACGTTGGGCTATCCTGCGCGGATGAAGCCGTTGACCGTGCTGTCGCTGCTGATCGCACTCGTTATGCCGGGCTGCATGCCCGCTGGCGCCGCCGAGCCGGCGGCCGCAACGCCGTATGCGGTGCTCTACGGCGCATTCGCTGCTGCGCGCGGGGTCGAGGAGCATCCGCGGCTGCGCGCGGTGCAGCGGATCGAAAGCAAGCTGCCGGGCGTGCGCGCGCAGGACATCGCGGTGGTGATCCATGACCGCGCAGGTCCGACGCGGCTCAATATCGCTGCCGACGGCAGCGTGGCGTTTCCGCTGCGCGACGATTTGCTGGCGGAGAATCCGCAAGTCACCAGCAACCAGCCACGCGGCTCGCTGACGCTGTCGGTGACGCTGGCACTGCGCATGCCGCGCGCCACCCGGCTGCCGGCGTCGGAATTGCGCGCAGCCCTCGATGCGGTCGACGGGTGGATGGCCGAACACCCCGCCGGCGAGACCACCCGCCACGCGCGTGGCGTCGCATTCCGCTTTCCAGCGGGCGCGGCGGCCAGCCTGACCGTGCGCGGCAACAGCGAGCGCTTGCTGGTGGCCGACGCGCAGGGCCGCATCGTGGTGATGCGCGACACCGACCTCGACCACGCGGTCGATGTCGAGCTGTCGCAGCTGCCGCTGGAAGTACTGCCCTGGATTGCCCCGTAGAGAGAACCGCCATGAGCGAACGTCCCACCCTGGTCATCGGCAACTGCCGCTATTCGTCGTGGTCGCTGCGGCCATGGCTGCTGCTGCAACACTTCGGCGTGGCGTTCGACACCGTCGTGCTGCCGCTCGATACGCCCGGGTTCCATCGCGATGTGCACGCCTGGTCGCCGAGCGGACGCGTGCCCGCCTTGCGGCACGGCGCGATCGACGTGTGGGACTCGCTGGCGATCTGCGAATACGCCAACGAAGCCTTGCTCGATGGGCGTGGCTGGCCGGCCAAGCGCGCCGCGCGGGCGCATGCGCGCGCGGTGACCGCCGAGATGCACGCGGGATTCGCCGCGCTGCGTGGCGAGTGTCCGATGAACGTGTGCCGCCGGATGGATCGTCCGCTGGCGCTGTCGGCAGCCGCGCAGGCGGATGTGGCGCGCATCGATGCCCTGTGGTGCGTTGCACGCGAGCGCTTCGGCGGCGCTGGTCAGATGCTGTTCGGCGAGTTCTCGATCGCCGATGCGTTCTACGCGCCGGTCGCCGCGCGCATCCGCACCTATGCGTTGCCGGTCTCCGCCGATGCCGCCAACTATGTGGAGGCGGTATTCGCACTGCCGGCGATGCAGGCGTGGCTGGCGGCCGCGCATGCCGAGACCAACGTGCTGGAGAAATACGAGCGGATCGGCGTGTCCTGAGCCGCGCGAGCCGACCTCACGGCTTGAATGCCGCAGCTGCGCCACCATACTGCGTTGAAATCGCTGAGGAGCTGCCATGTTCGGTCTTGGAAAATCGGTGGAATTGGTCCCGCATGAGCGCACCCTGCCCGGGCGGGAGACCGAGATGGCGCTGATCAATCGCCACTTCGTGAATGCGCGGCCGCTCAAGGGCGAATTCCCCGGCATGCAGCGGGTGCTGTTCGGGATGGGCTGCTTCTGGGGCGTGGAGCGCATCTTCTGGGGCTTGCCCGGCGTGCACACCACCGCGGTCGGCTACGCCGGCGGGAGTACGCCGAATCCGACCTACAAGGAAGTCTGCACGGGGCTTACCAACCACAACGAAGTGGTGCTGGTGGTGTTCGATCCGACCCGGACCACGTTCGAAACGCTGCTGAAGGTGTTCTGGGAGAACCACGATCCAACCCAGGGCATGCGCCAGGGCAATGACGCCGGCACCCAGTATCGCTCCGGCATTTATTGCGCGGATCCGCAACAACTGGCCGCGGCGCAGGACAGCAAGGTGCTGTTCCAGTCCAGGCTGCGCGACGCGCGCTACGGTGCGATCACCACCGAGATCCTGCCGATGCCGGCGTTCTATTACGCCGAGGACTACCACCAGCAGTATCTGGCGAAGAACCCCGAGGGCTACTGCGGGATCGGGGGCACCGGCGTGAGCTGCCCGATCGGGCTGGCGACGGCCTGAGCCACGGAGCCTCTGGAGAAGTCCCGCGCATCGCGTGACAACGCGGTGCGCGGGACTTGTTCAGAGGCTTCCTAGTAGCTGACCTCGAGCTTCTCGAGGAACACGACCTCGCAGGCGCCGCCGCCGGAGTCCTCGCGGCTCAGCGAACTGCGCCAGCGCCAGCCGTCGGCCTTGCGCACCTCGACGAGGTAGCCGCTGAAGCTCACGACCTGGCCCTCGCGGACGCGGTCGAGCGCGGCGGCTGCGCTCGCGTCGGCCGGGATGAAATGCATGTTGGCCGACGAAACGATGATCTCCGAGAGTGGGATCGGCGGCTGCATGCCACTCCATCGGTAGTGGTACCAGCGGCCGCGCTGGTCGATGTCGAGCTGTTCGACGACCTGCGGATCCGACATCCGTCCCCAGCCCAGCGCGAGATCGGTCGGCGACAGCTCGGCTTCGTGGTCCAGCCAGTAGTCCTCGCGGCCGAGCACCTTCGCGGTGGCCTCGAAGCGCGCCAGCGGCTGCAGGATGAAGCCGTCGAGCTCGAACGGCGCTTCGCGATCGCTGGCCAACTGCACCGGCGCCAATGGCGCCAGCGCGCCGGGGATCGCGGCCGACGGCCGCTCCGATGTCCACCAGAGCAGGCACAGCGTGCCGGCGAACGCGGCGGTCAGGATCAGGCGCATGGGTACGGATGATGCCAGCAAGCGGTGCCGTTCTGTTTGCAGGCTTGTTTCGCGCACGTCACTGTTTGCCGAGCGATCGCGGCTTTGCTCCGTTCCCCCGCGCGGGTAGCGCGGGCCGGACGGAAGGGCTGGGGATGGGGGTCGGTCCTTGCGGCAAGCCCTGTGCCCCCCATCCCCAGCCCTTCTCCCGTAAAGGGGGAAGGGAGCAGAAGCGGAAACCGCCGTGTTGGTCGCGCGATCCACGTTCGCGGCGGCAGAACTCCCTTACTCCCTTGCGGGGAAGGAAGTTCTCCGAGTCCCGCTCAGCCGCGCTTGCGGCGGGCCGCCGGTTCGGGGCGATCGAAGTCGAGCAACTTCGGCGGCAGGTCCGCGATCACGCGCGCGACCTGGTGCAGGAACTCGGCCATCGCCGACGTCTTGCGCCACGCCAGCGCGATGCGCCGACTCGGCTGGTGCTGGTCGAAGCGCAGCAGCGCGAGATTGTCGGACACCGGTACCGGCGGCTTGACCGCGAGCGTCGGCAGCAGCGTGATGCCGACCCCGGCCGACACCATCTGCCGCAGTGTTTCGAGGCTGGTCGCGCGAAAGCCGGTGCGTTCGGTGCTGCCGGCCAGGTGGCACACGTCGAGGGCCTGTTCGCGCAGGCAATGGCCGTCTTCGAGCAGCAACAGGCTGTGTTCGGCGAGATCCCCGATCTTCAGCGCACCGTGGGTGGTGAGTTCATGCTGTTTGGGCACGGCGAGCACGAATGGCTCCTCGAACAGGAACTCCGCGTGCAGCCGATCGTCGTGCAGCGGCAGCGCGAGGCCCGCGGCGTCGAGCTTGCCATCGATCAACATCTGCACCAGCACCGGCGACTTCTCTTCGACCAGCAGCATCTCCAGGCGCGGAAAGCGCGCGCGCAGCCTGGGTATCACGTGCGGCAGCAGGTACGGGCCCAGCGTCGGGAAGAATCCGAGGCGCACCGATCCGGACTCCGGGTCCTGGGTGCGTCGCGCGATCTCGCGGATCTCGTCGACCTCGCGCAGCACATAGCGTGCGCGTTCGGACACCGCGCGGCCGACGTCGGTGAGCATCACCCGCCGCGGCGAGCGTTCGACCAGCGACACGCCGAGTTCCTCTTCGAGTTTCTTGATCTGGGTCGACAGGGTCGGCTGGCTGACGAACGAGGCCGCAGCCGCATGGCTGAAATGCTGGTGGTCGGCGAGGGCCACGAGGTAGCGCAGGTCGCGGAGGTTCATCGGCGGGCATCCGGGAGCAGTCCGCAAAACTATCCCACTGCCGCTCGCCATAGGCAAGGACTATGAATCGAAAGGCAACAATTCATTGGATCGCTCAATGGTCGCTGGCTAATCTGCGCCTCAAGCCAGCCACCGGGACCGACCGACCACCACGGGCAGAGGCGTCACACCGGTCCCGGTGGCGCGGTCTTCGACTCGCCAGCGACTGTCTAGCGTGCCGCGCGCACGCGCCGCTCGCCGATGAACTGCATGCTGTCGTCGAGCACCGGCGCGAGGTCCGGAAAGCGCAGCGCCATCAGGATGCCCACGTGGCCGACCTCGGGGTACAGCTCGAGCTGCGCCTCCACGCCCGCTGCCTGCAGCCGTTGCGCCATCAACTCGCTGTGTTTGGCCCATACCGTGTTGTCGCTGCGGCCATGCAGCAGCAGGAACGGCGGTTCGCTGCCGTCGATGAACTCCACCGCGCGCGCCAGCGGCCAGCGCTCGCGCGGGCCGAACAGGGCTTCGAGGTCCGGATAACCCTCGGGGCGCACGTCGTAAGGACCTGCCAGTCCGATCACTCCCGCGAGGTCGGCCGGCTGCACGTCGACTGCGGCGAGGTACTGCGCATCGGCAGCCAACAGCCCGACGATGTGCGCGCCGGCCGAGTGGCCCATCAAGAAGATCCGCTGCGGATCGGCACCGAGTTCGCGCGCGTTGGCGCGCGCCCATGCCACCGCTTTGGCCGCGTCGTCCATGAACGCGGGAAACTTGACCTCGGGATACAGCCGATAGTCGGGCAGCACCGCGACCACCCCGCGCTCGGCGAGCGCCTTCCCGGCGAACGCGTAACGCTTGCGCGAACCGTTCTGCCAGCTGCCGCCGAAGAAGTACACCACCATCGGGGCACCCCCGGCGGCGGTCTGCGGCCGATATACGTCGAGTTCGAGTCCGTGGCGGCTGTCGTAGACCACGCTGCGGACCGGCTCAACGCGGTCGGCGCCGTCGGTCACGTTGAGCACGCCGAACAGCGCGCTGCTGCAACCTGCCATCATCATGCACGCCGCGAGCAGCGCAAAACCGCGCGTTGCCATCGCCGGCACGGCGTTCCTATGATGCGACATCAGCGACTCCTCGGGGGCAGTGCATGAACGAAGGGGATATCAAGCCGGAATCCCATCCCTTCGGTCGGGTGCCGGAGCGCAATACCGGGGACGCCATCCTGCGCACCGCACAGCAGCATCATGTACAGCTGTCGGTGATGGCCGACGTGAAGGCAAACATCATCATCACCGTGTCGTCGATCGTGATGACGGTGACGATCGGTCGACTCAACGATCCCGGCCTGCGTGTTTCGGCGATCATCCTGCTGGTATTCACCATGCTGGCGCTGCTGCTGGCGATCCTCGCGGTGCTGCCGAAGTATCGCCCACTGCGGCTGACCGATGCGCAGCTGCCGCCGCAATTCAACCTGCTGTTCTTCGGCCACTTCGCCGAACTCGACCGTGACCGCTTCCTCACCGAAATCGCCGCGCGCATGAGCACCGATGGCATCGTGTACGACACCATGGCCCGCGATCTATATAGCCTTGGTTATTACCTGGCGCACTACAAGTACCGCTTCCTTCGCTGGGCCTATCTGTTCTTCCTGACCGGATTCGTGCTGGCGAGCATGGAACAGCTCTGGCGGCTGCTCGCAGGCTGAGCGCCCCGGGCCGCAATGTAAAGCGCGGCGCGGCAACCCCGCACAGCGCACTGCCGCGTTGCATGCCTGACCCCCATCCCCCCGTCGAGGTTGCCATGTCGATCCGTCCGCTGTTGCTGCTGGCGCTGCTGTGCTGGATCCCGGGACTGGCGGCACAGCCTGCTGGTGGGGCACCGCCGCAGTTGCGCGAGTGGACCGACTGGGTCCTGCATGGCCACCAGCAAGCGCGCTGCACCCGCCTTAATCTGGCCGAAGAGGGCGACGACGCGGCGCAGGTGTGTGCATGGCCCGCACGCCTGCAGCTGGTCGCCGCTGCCGATGGCGCGCGCTTTTCGCAACGCTGGGCGCTCGAGGCGCGCGGCGCGGTGCCTTTGCCCGGCGCTGCCGGCCACTGGCCACAGGCGGTGACCGCCGATGGCCGCGCGGTGGCCGTAGTCGCCGACGCATCGGGGCGGCCGGTGGTCTGGCTCGATGCGGGCAGCGTGGAGCTGGCCGGGCGCTTCCTGTGGAATCAGCGACCGGAATCGCTGGAAGTCCCGGATTCGATCGCACTGGTCGACCTGCAGGTGGATGGCGCCGACGTGTTTCCACTGCAGCGCGCGGGCAGCACCGTGTGGCTGGGGCAGCCGGCGAGTGCGGCTCGCGAAGCCGATGCGCTGTCGCTGCTGGTGTTCCGGCGGCTCGAGGACGCAGTGCCTGCGCGCCTGCGCACCACGCTGGTGCTGCAGGTCTCGGGCGAGGGGCGCGAACACGAACTGGGCAAGGTGCTGCCGGCGGGGTTCGTGCCGGTATCGATCGACGGCAGCCTGCCCGCGCGGATCGACGATGCAGGCGCGCTGCGCGTGCAGCTGCGGCCCGGCAGCCACCGGATCGAATTGCACGCACGCGCGACCGCACCGCTCACCGAGGTGCAACGTCCCGCAGCGGTGGCGGATTGGCCCACACAGGAGATCTGGAGCTACGCGGCGGAGCCTCGCTTGCGCGTGACCGACGCCAGTGGTGCGCCGGCCATCGATCCGTCGCAGGCTGGCGTGCCGCCCGACGCAGCCGCGCTGCCGGCGTACGTGCTGGATGCCGATACCACGCTGCGCATCGAAGAACGTTCGCGCGGACTGTCGCCGCAGGATCAGAACCGCCTGCGGCTGGCGCGCCAGCTGTGGCTGGATTTCGACGGTGCCGGCTGGACCGCGCGCGATCGCATCGAAGGCAGCATGGTGCGCGACTGGCGGCTGGATCTTGCGTTGCCGCTGGTGCTCGGACGCGCCGCCGATGGGCAGGACCAGGGTCTGCTGGTCACCAGCGGCGCGAGTGAAGGACTCACCGGCGTCGAGCTGCGCGAGCACGCGCTGGTGCTCGACGCCAGCGCGCGCATCGACGACGGACGCCACGGCTTGCCGGTCGCCGGTTGGCAGCAATCCTTCGATGCGGTGAACACCACGCTCAACCTGCCGCCGGGTTGGCGCCTGTATGCGGCATTCGGCGCCGACAGTGCGCCGACCAGCTGGCTCGCGCAGTGGAACCTGCTCGATCTGTTCCTGGTGTCGCTGGCCGCGTTGATGGGCTTCTGGCTGCTCGGAATCGGTGGCGCCGCACTCGTGTTGGGCTACCTGCTGCTGGGTTATCGCGAGCAGGGCGCGCCGGTGGTCAGCGTGATCGTGGTGCTGGGCCTGGGCTTGTTCCTGCGCTTGCTGCCGGCCAGCGCACGCTTCGCTCGCGTGGTGTCGGTACTGCGTGGCGCGAGCGTGGTCGTGCTGGCTTTGCTGGCGCTGGGCTTTGCCTATGCGCAATTGCGTCTGGCGATCTATCCGCAGCTCGAACGCAGCGACGTGTCGGTCGTGGAGTACTCGGATTCGCTGACCCTCTACGACCGCCAGGTGATGACAGCGGAACCGATGCCGATGGCGGAGGCGCCGGCTGCACCACCGGCGGAGGCTGACAGCGCACTCGAGTCCGTCACCGTCACCGGCTCGCGAATTGGGGGTGGCAAGGCCGACAACTGGTCGCAGCAATCGAAGGCCAACGTACTGCAGCGCTACGCGAGCAACGCGGTGATCCAGGCGGGTGGTGGCGAGCCCGGTTGGAACTGGAGCCGGCACCCGCTGGCGTGGTCGGGTCCGGTGCTCGCGCAGCAGCAGGTGGACCTGCTGCTCTCGCCGCCGTGGCTGACGCGTTTGTTGCGGGTGCTGGCGGTCGTGCTGCTGGCGCTGTTGCTGTTGCGCCTCGGGCGCGCGGCGATCGATGGCCCCCGCGGTGGGTCCGCCGCAGCGGTTGCAGCGGCAGGTTTGCTGCTGTGTGGTTCGGCCGTCGCACAGGCGCAGGATTTTCCGCCACAGGAGCTGCTCGACCAACTGCGCGCGCGCACGCTGGAGGCGCCCGACTGCACCCCGCGTTGCGGGCGGATCGCCAGCGCCAGCGTGATCGCCGACGGCGAGCGCATCCGGATCGCGCTGGAAGTCCATGCCGCCGAGCGCATCGCACTGCCGCTGCCGTTCGCCGCCACCCAGCTCTCGCTCGCAAGCCTGCGCATCGACGGCCGCGCAGTCGACGAGCTGCTGCGCCGGAACGAGGGCGAAGCGTGGGTGGTGATCGACCGCGGCGTGCATCGCATCGAGATGGATCTGGTCGCCGGCAGTGGCGGGCGCATCGACCTGCGCTTTCCGCAGGCGCCCGCGCGGGTCGAGTTTTCCGGCAGCGAATGGGAGGCGGCCGGAGTGCGCGATGGCGCGCTGCTGACCGATACGCTGGAGCTGATCCGCCAGCGCAGCGGCAGCGCCGGCGAGAGCAGTTCCGGCGGCCAGCAGTTCCCACCCTTCGTGCAGGTCGAGCGCACGCTGGTGCTCGACCTCGAATGGCGGGTCGAAACCCGCGTCACCCGCATCGCGCCGGAGCAGGGCGGCTTGTC
Source organism: Pseudomonadota bacterium (assembly GCA_031412975.1). GTDB lineage: Bacteria > Pseudomonadota > Gammaproteobacteria > Xanthomonadales > Ahniellaceae > UBA4656. Next base: position 13,110 of record JANOEA010000034.1, read on the forward strand.
GGTGCTGCTTCCGCTGTTGCCCGGCGAGCGTGTGACCAGCGCCGACTACAAGGTCAGCGATGGCCGCATCACGGTGCCGCTGCAGCCGGGCGAAGACGTGGTGGCGTGGTCGTCGCAGCTGGATCGCGCGGACGTGGTGACGTTGACCGCGCCGTCGCTGGCCGGCCATGCCGAAACCTGGCGCGTGCTGGCGAGTCCGACCTGGAACCTGCGTTTCGACGGTGTGCCGGCGGTGTACCCGCTTTATCCGCAGCAATGGCAGCACGAGTTCCATCCGTTGCCCGGAGAAGCGCTGGCGATCGCGGTACTGCGGCCCGAGGCGGTCGCCGGCAGCACGCTCGCGATCGACTCGGTGTCGCTGCAGACCACGCTCGGACGCCGCGCGGCCAATCATCAGTTGACCCTCGCCCTGCGCAGCACGCAGGGCGGCCAGCACGCCATCGGCTTGCCGGCCGATGCCGAACTGCTGTCGGTCACGGTCGACGGCCAGCCGCGCAACGTGCGCGCCGATGCCGGCCAGATCGCGCTGCCGCTGCGGCCGGGTCGGCAGACCATCGAGGTGGCGTTCCGCACGCTCGGCGATCTCGACACGATTTCCAGTTCGCCTGAAGTCGCGCTCGGCGCGCCCTCGACCAACGTGCGGCTCGGCATCGATCTGCCGGTCGATCGCTGGCTGCTGTTCGCACGCGGCCCCACCGTGGGCCCCGCGATCCTGTACTGGCCTGCGCTGGCCGCGCTGCTGCTCGCTGCCGCAGGCCTCGCGCGGCTGCGCCGCACGCCGCTGCGACTGCGCGACTGGCTGCTGCTGGGCCTGGGTTTCTCGACCTTCTCGTGGCCGGCACTGCTGCTGGTCGTGTTGTGGCTGTTCGCGATCGATGCGCGCGCGCGGATGCCGATGCCGCAGACCGCGTGGTTGTTCAACCTGCTGCAGCTCGCGCTCGCGGGCCTGACCGTGATCGCATTGCTTGCGTTGCTCTCGGCGGTGCCGCAAGGACTGCTGGGCATGCCCGACATGCAGGTCGAAGGCAACGGATCGAGCGCCAGTTCGCTGCGCTGGTTCGCCGACCGCAGCGAGTCCGCGCTGCCGGTGGCGAGCGCGATCGGCGTATCGATCTGGTGGTACAAGTTCGCGATGCTGGCCTGGGCACTGTGGTTGGCCAGCGCGCTGATCTCGTGGCTGCGCTGGGCGTGGACCTGCTATGCCAGCGGCGGCTGGTGGCGCACGCTGCCGCGCCGCGCCGCCGAGCCCGCGGCGAGCGCGCCGCCGCCACCACATCCCGGAGATGTTCCACCGACTCCATGAGCACCGTGCGCGAGCAACTGCAGCAGGCCAGCGCGCGGATCGGCGGCGACTCGCCGCGCGCCGATGCCGAGCTGCTGCTCGCGCACCTGCGGTCCTGCGCGCGCAGTCGGCTGCTGGTCGATGCCGAGGAGGCGTTGCCGGCGGACGTTGCCGCGCAGTTCGAACGCCTGGTGATGCGCCGGATCGCGGGCGAACCGATCGCCTACCTGATCGGACACCGCGGATTCTGGACCCTCGATCTCGAAGTCACGCCCGCGGTGCTGATTCCGCGTCCCGAGACCGAGCTGCTGGTCGAATTCGCGCTGGAGCGCATTCCGCGCGATCGCGCCGCGACGGTGCTCGACCTCGGCACCGGCAGCGGCGCGATCGCCCTGGCGATCGCCAGCGAGCGGCCGCTGTGCCAGGTCACCGCGGTCGATGCCAGCGAGGCGGCACTCGCGGTTGCCCGGCGCAATGCGCAGGACCACGCGCTCGACAACGTGCGCTTCGTGCACGGCAGTTGGTATGGGCCATTGGCCGGCCAGCGCTTCGACGTGATCGTGGCCAATCCGCCCTACATCGCCGAGCATGACCCCCATCTGGCGCAGGGAGATTTGCGCTTCGAGCCGCATGATGCATTGGCCGCCGGCGACGATGGGCTCGACGCGATCCGCGCGATCGTGACGGGCGCCGAAGCGCATCTGGCACCCGGTGGATGGCTGGCCCTCGAACACGGCTACGAGCAGGCGAGCAGCGTGTGTTCGCTGCTGCAGGCCGCAGGCTTGCTCGAGGTCGAGTCGCTGCGCGATCTGGCCGGCCATGAGCGGGTCAGCGCAGGACGTGCGCCGGCCTGAACCGGACGCACGACTCGCGCGCTACGATCATCGCCCCGATTGATCGAGCCGATGCATGGCACCTGCAGCGCTGATCCACGCGACCTACCGCATTCGCGCGCTG
>JANOEA010000035.1:0-1791 GCA_031412975.1 Pseudomonadota bacterium
GCGGCGGGCCGAAGGCCCGCCCTACGAGGTTGTCCAGACAGCGATCAAAACGGCAGCTTGAGGTTCGGCTCCTGCGCGAGCATCTGCGCGCGAAACACGTCCTGGATCCGCGTGAGCGCCTTGTTGTCGTCGGCGTCGAAGCGCAACACCAGGTTAGGGGTGGTGTTCGACGCGCGCACCAGCCCCCAGCCATCGGGATAGTCGGCGCGCACGCCGTCGATGGTCGTTATCCGGCCGCCGGGGAAGGTCGCGGTCTCGCGGAACTTGTCGACGAAGGCGTAATGCGCGCCCTCCGCGGTGGCGATCTTGAGCTCCGGGGTCGACACGCCCTTCGGCAACTCGTCGAAGATCGCCTGCGGATCGCGCGGGCTCGCACCCAGGATCTCCATCAGCCGCGCGGCCGCATAGATCGCGTCGTCGAAACCGAACCAGCGCTCGCGGAAGAAGAAGTGGCCGCTCATCTCGCCGGCGAGTTCGGCGTCTTCCTCGCGCATCTTGGCCTTGATCAGCGAATGCCCGGTCTTCCACATCACCGGACTGCCGCCGTGGCGCAGGATCACGTCCTGCAGGTGCCCGGTGCACTTGACGTCGTAGATCACCGTCGCGCCCGGATTGCGATTGAGCACATCCATCGCGAACAGCATCAGCAGGCGATCCGGATAGATGATCTCGCCGCTGCGGGTGACCACGCCGAGGCGATCGCCATCGCCATCGAATGCGAGGCCGATGTCGGCATCGAGCCGCTTGACCGACAGGATCAGGTCCTTGAGGTTGGCAGGATCCGACGGATCGGGATGGTGGTTGGGGAACTTGCCATCGACCTCGCAGTGCAGCGGCACCACGTCGCAGCCGATCGTCTCGAGCACCTGCGGCGCGATGCCGCCGGCCACCCCGTTGCCGCAGTCGACCACCACCTTCAGGCGCCGCTCGGCCTGCACGTCGCCGGTGATGCGTTCGATGTAGTCGGCCACCACGTCGATCACCTGCAAGCCGCCGCTGCCGGTCGCGAATTTGTTCTCGGCGATCCGCCTATACAGCGCCTGGATCGAATCCTCGGCCAGCGTCTCGCCGCCGATCACGATCTTGAAGCCGTTGTAGTCGGGCGGGTTGTGGCTGCCGGTGACCATCACCCCGGAGCCTGCGTTCAGGTGGTAGGTCGCGAAGTACAGCACCGGCGTGGGCGCCATGCCGATATCGATCACATCGCAGCCGGTCGAACGCAGCCCCTTGATCAGCTCGGCGGCGAAGTCCGCACCCGACAGGCGTCCATCGCGCGCGACCACCACCTCGCCCAGGCCGCGCTCGCGCACCGCCGTGCCGACCGCCTTGCCGATCAGGCGCACGATATCGGGGGTCAGGCTGCTGCCGACCACGCCGCGGATGTCGTAGGCGCGGAAGATGCTGCGATCGATCGAAGTCTCCGCCACTGGCTTCGCGGCGGGTTCTTTTGCCGCAGGCACCTTGGCGGCGATCGCCTTGACCTGGCCCATCGGCGGCATGACCTGCTCGGCGGGATCGGCGGCAGCGGCGCCAGCGGGCTTGCGGAACCTGTCGAGCAGGCCGGCCGCGGCCTTCGTGGCAAGCGTGATCTTCTCGCCCTTGCCCCGCGCGCGCACCACGCCGAGCAGCGCGGCGAGCAGCAGCAGCAGCACGCCGACGATGCCCAGCACCAGCGGGCTGCGATAGTTGAGCAGCGGAAACACATCGCCGAGCTTGAACAACTCGGCGCGCTGCAGTCCGACCGACAGGATGCTCTGCGGAATCGGCATCGCGCGGTCCTCGGCGCCGCCC
>JANOEA010000036.1:0-20261 GCA_031412975.1 Pseudomonadota bacterium
GGCGAAAGCCATCGCCAATCCGCGCATCGTCGACTGGTTCGAGAGTCGCCCTGCGTGGCAGAGCGCTCTGTCGGCACTGACCGATCTCGCGCGCACCCCGATCGCGGCCGCGGCCACCCAGACCCGCGGCGGCTCGCGGCGGCTCGCGGCTGTACGCCACGCTGCGGCTCGACAAGGCGGTGTCGACCTATGCACTGGTGGAGGTCTACGAGCAGCGCGCCAGGCGCGACGGCTGGTACGCGGGCAAGCACATCGCCAGTGCGCTGACGCTGCGCAAACTGCCCGGTCGCCTTGCCGGCGGCGACGAGGCCGATCTGAAGCTGGTCGAGGCGCTGCTCAACGACGTCGGCCGCGAGGGCGTGGGCTACGTCGAAGCCGGCAGTCGCATCATGGCCGCGCTGGTCGGCCATCCACGCGTCTACACCTCCGGAAAAATGCAGGACAAGCTCGAGGTCGTCGCGGGCGAGCCGGAGCTCACCGCGAGCCGCAATGCCGATGGCACGGTGACACTGGCGCTCGATCCGCCCGAGGCCGCGATGGGCGAGGCGGTGATCCAGCGGCTCGGCGATCGCGTGCGCCTGATCAGCGCCAATGCGCGGGTGCGCAAGCTGGCCGAGGTGGTCGGCACCGGCATCGCGCTGCCGGCCGAAGCACTGCCGACATTGATCGAGGCGATGCCGGGACTGGCGCGCATCGCGCGGATCGGTGGCGACCTGTTCGGCGCGGCGGATACCGAGCGCGCCACCTCGAACCAGCTGTACGCGCTGCTGCGACCTGCCGGCGAAGGCCTGCGCGTGCGCATCGTGGTGCGACCGCTGGGGCAGGGCGCGGTGCTGCAGTCGCCGGGCACGGGTGCGGAGACCGTGGTCGGTGTCGACAATGGCGTGCCGATCCGCGCACGACGCGATCTGGCCGCCGAACGCGAGGGGCTCGCAGTACTGCAGCAACGCTGCGAGCAGCTCGCCGCACTCGATCGCAACGCGGAACTCGAAGTGATCGATCCCGAGTCGGCGCTCGCGCTGCTCGAGGCGCTGCAAGCGCTGGAGCCCGAGCTGGTGCTCGAATGGCCCGAGGGCCGCGCGCTGCGCGTGGGCAAGGCGCGCCAAGGCTCGGACCTGTCGCTGCGCGTGGGCAGCCAGCGCGACTGGTTCGGCGCCGAGGGCGGATTGTCGTTGCAGGACGGCTCGGTGATCGCGCTCGGCGCGGTGCTCAAGGCGCTGGCCTCCTCGCAGGGTCGTTACCTGCGCCTCGATGCGCAGCGCGTGGTCGCACTCAGCGACGAGCTGCGCCGGCGCCTGAACGTGCTGCGCGGTTTCGCCGATGCCCATGGCAAGGTGCAGATTCCGCGCGTGGCGGCTTTCGCGCTGCGCGACGCGCTCGACGATTCGGTCGAGCTCGACGACAGCTTCCGCAAGCAGGTCGCACGGATGGACCACGCGCAACTGCTGCTGCCGCAGGCGCCACGCGATTTGCAGGTGGAGCTGCGCGACTACCAGCTCGACGGCCTGCGCTTTCTGCTGCGGCTTGCCGCGTGGGAGGCCGGCGCGTGCCTGGCCGACGACATGGGCCTCGGCAAGACGATCCAGGCGCTCGCCGCACTGGTCGCGCGCGCCGGCGAGGGCCCCGCGCTGGTGATCGCACCGACCAGCGTGGTCGCCAACTGGGTCAACGAAGCCAGCCGTTTCGCGCCGACCCTCAACGTGCGCGTGTATGGCGCCGGCGACCGTGCGAGCACGCTCGACTCGCTGCAGCGCGGCGATCTGCTGCTGGCCAGCTACGGCCTGGTCACGCAGGACATCGAACGCTTCGCGGAAGTGCGTTTCGCGACCTTGGTGCTCGACGAGGCGCAGGCGATCAAGAACCCGGCGACCCAGCGCGCACAAGCCGTGCGCGCGCTGCAGGCGGATTTCCGGGTCGCGACCACCGGCACACCGATCGAGAATCACCTCGGCGAGCTGTGGAGCCTGTTCCGCGTGCTCAATCCGGGCCTGCTCGGTTCCGAGGAGCGCTTCCGCGAACGCTTCGCCATCCCGATCGAGCGCGATCCGCGCTCGCCGCAGCGCGACGTGCTGCGCAAGCTGATCGCGCCGTTCGTGCTTCGCCGCACCAAGGCCGAGGTGTTGAGCGAGCTGCCGCCGCGCACCGAGATCGTGCAGACCATCCAGCCGGGCGAGGGCGAAGCGCGCCTGCTCGCGGCGATGCGCAAGCAGGCGCTCGATCATCTGAACGATGCCAACGTGCCGCCCGAGCAGCGCCGCTTCCGCGTGCTGGCCGAGCTCACCCGCCTGCGCCGCGCGGCCTGTCATCCGGACCTCGTCGCGCCGGAGTTGAAGCTGCCCAGCGCCAAGCTCGATCATCTGGTCGAGCTGATCACCGAGCTCACCGACAACCATCATCGTGCGCTGGTGTTCAGCCAGTTCACCGATCACCTGGCGCTGGTGCGCACGCGGCTCGATGCCGAGGGCATCGCCTATCAGTATCTCGACGGACAGACTTCTCCGAAAAAGCGGCAGGCGGCGATCGACGCGTTCCAGGGCGGTGCGGGCGAGGTGTTCCTGCTCAGCCTCAAGGCCGGTGGCGTGGGCCTGAACCTGACCGCTGCCGACTACGTGGTGCACCTGGACCCGTGGTGGAACCCCGCGGTCGAACAGCAGGCCTCCGACCGCGCGCATCGCATCGGCCAGACGCGGCCGGTGACGATCTACAAGCTGGTCCTGGCCGGCAGCATCGAGGAGAAGGTGCTGTCGCTGCACGCGGCCAAGCGCGAGCTGATCGGCAGCGTGCTCGACGGTGCGGCCACCGCCGCACCGATCGATGCCGAGGCACTGCTGGCCCTGATGGCCGACTGAATCTCTCGCCCAACGCAGCGCAGATCGAGGAGGGCGTAGCGCGGGTCGCCCCGACCCGCGGCTGTGCAACGGCCTCGTCGCTCATTGCTCCGCAACATCTGCTTCTGTCAATTACCCATCATTCGACCGCGGGCGCCTTGACAGCGGGCGCACGCGACAGCAGCGCGATCCCCGCGATCACCACGGCGGTGCCGAGCAATTGCACCGGCGTGATCGTCTCATCGAGGATCCACCAGCCGAAGAACAGCAGCGACACCGGACCGATCATCGCGGTTTGCGCGGTGGCACCCGCACCGATCCGCACGATCGCGAACATCGTCAGATACACCGGCACCACGGTGCACAACAGCGCATTGACAATCGACAGCGCGTAGACCGGCGCGGGCTGCAGCAGCTCCGACGGCGGATGGATCAGCGCGAACTGCAGCAGGCAGGCCGCGGTCGACACGCACATCGCATACGCAACCAGGCGCAACGAGCCGACTCGGCGCACCAGCTCGCCCGACAGCAGCAGGTACAGCGCGTACGACAGCGCGGCACCGAACACCAGCGCACTGCCGAGCATCACGTGGCTGCCGCCGATCCGCAGGTTCTCCCAGAACACCAGCACGATGCCGACATAGCTGACGACCATCGCCAGCCACTGCCGCGCGCCGACCCGCTTGCCCATGAAAGCGATCCCGATCAGCAGCACCAGGGTCGGATTCAGGAACAGGATCAGGCGCTCGAGCGAAGCGCTGATGTACTCAAGCCCCCAGAAGTCGAGGAAGCTCGACAGGTAATAGCCGAGCAGCCCGAGCAGCACGATCTGCCAGCGCTCGCGCGACGTGAGCCGATCGCCGCGCTCGCGTGCGCGCCAGGTTTCGATCACCGCCACGGTCGCGAACACCGGCAGCGCGAACAGCATGCGCAATGCGATCAGGGTCACCGCATCGATGCCGTAGCGGTACATCAGCTTGGCCAGGATCGCCTTGGCCGAGAACAGCACGGCGGCGATCGCGGCGAGCAGCAGGCCGGTGCGCCGGGTCGAAAGGGTGGTCATGGTGCATCGGGGCCGGTGAAACTCCGCCATTGTCGCGCGGGATCGGGCGCGAGTGCGATACCGCTTCCCGATGCAACTACTGCGCCCTCCCGCCGGCTACCCCCGTCGCTGCCATGGCAACTCCCACAAGGATCATCGGGTGTTGCTGCCAGGCATGAGGTGCCGCGGTCGCCATTCGCCATTCGCCGCTTCCCTCACCCCGCCGCACTCGGCTCCCGCCGCCGCAATCCAATCGCCTCGGCCAGATGCGCGGTTTCGATCGCGATCGACGCATCGAGATCGGCGATGGTGCGCGCCACCCGCAGGATCCGGTGGAAGGCGCGCGCGGAAAGCCCGAGTCGTTCCACCGCGCGTTCCAGCAGTCCTGCGTCGACATCGCGCAGAACGCAGTCGCGTTCGACTTCGCGCGGCGACAGGTGGCCGTTGGGCTTGCCGCTGCGCAGCAGCGCGCGCTCGCGCGCCGCGACCACGCGTGCGCGCACCGTGGCACTCGATTCGCCCGCTGGCGCGCCGCCACGCAGGCTCGACTGCGGGGGGCGCGGCACGGTGACGTGCAAATCGATGCGATCGAGCAGCGGGCCGGAGATGCGCGCGGCGTAACGCGATACCGCGTCCGGCGTGCAGCGGCAGCGACCCGAGGGATCGCCCAGATGGCCGCAGGGGCAGGGATTCATCGCCGCGACCAGCTGGAAGCGCGCGGGAAATTCGGACTGGCGCGCGGCGCGCGAGATCAGCACGCGGCCCGACTCCAGCGGCTCGCGCAGGTTCTCCAGCACATGCCGATCGAATTCGGGCAGCTCGTCGAGGAACAGCACGCCGTGATGCGCCAGCGACACCTCGCCCGGACGCGGGATCGAGCCGCCGCCGATCAGCGCGGCGGCACTCGCCGAATGGTGCGGCGCGCGCGTCGGGCGTACACGGAACTGCGCCACATCGACGAGCAAGCCGGCGACCGAGCGCACTGCAGCTGATTCCAGCGCTTCGTCGACGTCGAGCAGCGGCAGGATGCCGGCCAGCCGGCTCGCGAGCATGGTCTTGCCGGTGCCTGGCGGGCCGATCATCAGCAGGTTGTGCGCGCCGGCGGCGGCGATCTCGAGCGCGCGCCGCGCCTGCGGCTGGCCGCGCACGTCGGACAGATCGGGAAGCGACAGGCCCGGGTCTTCCGCCACAGCCGGGATCGCCGCCGAGGCCTGCGGCAAACAGGCCACGCCCCGCAGGTGCGCGCAGACCTCCAGCAGCGAGCGGGCGATGCGTACGTCGACGCCATCGACCAGCCCCGCCTCGCCGGCGTTGTCGGCCGGCACCACCAGCACGCGTCCGAGGCGCCGCGCCTTGAGCACCGCGGGCAGGATGCCGATCACCGGGCGCAGTTCGCCCGACAGCGCGAGCTCGCCCAGGAACTCGTGTCCGAGCAATGAGTGCAGCGGCAGCTGGCCGGAAGCCGCGAGGATGCCCAGCGCGATCGGCAGGTCGAAACGCCCGCCATCCTTGGGCAGGTCCGCGGGCGCGAGGTTGATCGTCGCGCGCTGCTGCGGAAACTCGAAGTGGGCGTTGACGATCGCCGCGCGCACGCGGTCGCGCGATTCGCGCACGGCGGCCTCCGGCAGGCCGACGATGGTGATGATCGGCAGTCCGCCCGACAGGTGCACTTCGACATCGACCCGCGGCGCGGATACGCCGACCTGGGCGCGCGAATTGACCACTGCCAGTGCCATCGCCAGCCCTCCGTGGCCGTGCCGCATGCATCCGTGGTGAAAAGGGACTCGCACGGTCGCGGCACGCAGGATGCCGCTGCGTGCCGCGACCAAAAACCGGGCCCCGGCATGCGCCAGACGGGTCAGGACGTCTGTCGCAGCCGGGGCCCACACGGGCCGGCGCATCCTTGCGCTGCGGACCGGGCGATCCGCGCTTGGTCCGTCCCGTGCCAACTGTGGAGCGTGCGGCGAGCCGCGCGCTCCGAGTACTTCAATGCCCTGCGGTGACCCGGGTCAGCGCCTGTTCCAGCTCGATGACCTGCTTTTCGAGCGCCTCGAGCTTCTCCCGCGTGCGCAGCAGCACCAGCCGCTGCACGTCGAACTCCTCGCGGGTGACCAGGTTCAGCTTGCCCAGGCCCGCCTGCAGGGTGGCCTTGAAGGTGCTGCTGACATCGTCCTGCGCACTCGCCAGGTTGCCCGGCACCAGTGCTGCGAGCCGCTGTGCGAGATCGTCGATGGCCCGGATATCGATCATGGGTTGCTCCGTCCTGTTGCGATGCAATGTACGCGCATTGGCGGGGGCTGTCTGTCAGCCGATGGCGCGCGGTTTTGTAGGAAATCTCCTACAACACGGCGAATGCGGGTACGGCAGCCGGATCCCGGGGCGGCAGCGACCACGCCGAACGGAGCCCGATACTAAACCAACTTTGGCCTAGAGCGCGCAACCCAGCCGCTTCTGTTGCATTGCAACAGGGCGCGACCCGCGCTTGGCCAACTGGGGGCTTCACATCATGACGCACGCCAAAAGGCGCGTCGGCAGCGCCGTATTGCTCGGACTGCCGACCGCCGCTCTTGCACAAGAAGCAACGCTCAACTCGGGTGACACCGCGTGGATGATCACGGCCACCGCCCTGGTGTTGCTGATGACCATTCCCGGACTCGCACTGTTCTATGCCGGTATGGTGCGCTCGAAAAATGTCCTTTCCGTGATGATGCAGTGCTTCGCGATCACGGGTCTTGTGACCGTGCTGTGGGTGGCCTACGGCTATTCGGTCGCGTTCTCGGTGACCGGGATGGAAAAAGGCGTGGTCAACCTCTACTCGTTCATCGGCGCCTTCGACAAGGCGTTCTTCGCCGGCGTCGGCCGCGATTCGCTGGTGTTCGCGGTGCCCGAGACGGTGTTCGCGACCTTCCAGCTGACCTTCGCGATCATCACGCCGGCGCTGATCGTCGGCGCCTTCGCCGAACGGATGAAGTTCTCCGCGCTGCTGCTGTTCGTGGCCGGCTGGTTCACCTTCGCCTACCTGCCGATCGCGCACATGGTGTGGGCGGGCGACGGTGCGCTGATGTGGGATTGGGGCGTGCTCGACTTCGCGGGCGGCACCGTAGTGCATATCAACGCCGGCGTCGCCGGGCTGGTGGCTGCCTTGGTGCTGGGCAAGCGCCGGGGCTATCCGACCACCGCGATGCCGCCGCACAACCTGACCTACACCCTGATCGGCGCCTCGCTGCTGTGGGTAGGCTGGTTCGGCTTCAACGCCGGCTCCGCGGTGGCTGCCGATGCGAATGCCGGCATGGCGCTGCTGGTCACCCAGATCGCCACCGGCACCGCCGCGCTGGGCTGGATGCTGGCCGAATGGCTGCTGCATCGCAAACCTTCGGTGCTCGGCATCGCGTCCGGTGCGGTCGCCGGCCTGGTGGCGATTACCCCGGCCGCCGGCGTGGCCGGTCCGGTCGGCGCGTTGGTGATCGGCCTTGCGGCCGGCGTGATCTGCTTCCTGGCCTCGACCAAACTCAAGCGCGCACTCGGTTACGACGATTCGCTCGACGTATTCGGCGTGCATGCGGTCGGCGGCATCGTCGGCGCGATCCTGACCGGCGTGTTCGCCGATGCCGCGCTGGGCGGCAAGGGCCTGGCCGAGGGCGTGACCATCGCAGGCCAGGTCTGGACCCAGTTCCTCGGGGTCGCCGTCACGGTGGCGATCACCGCGGTGGTGACCTTCGTACTGCTCAAGATCATCGGTGCACTCGTCGGCCTGCGCGTGAGCGAGGACGAGGAAACCGAGGGTCTGGACCTCGTGCTGCATAATGAACGCGGCTACATCATCTGATGACGGCGCAGGAACTCAAGAGGACAACACGATGAAAATGGTTACTGCGATCATCAAGCCGTTCAAGCTCGACGACGTGCGCGAAGCACTCGCCGAGGTCGGCGTACAGGGCATCACGGTCACCGAGGTGAAGGGTTTCGGGCGCCAGAAAGGCCATACCGAGCTCTACCGTGGTGCCGAATACGTGGTCGACTTCCTGCCCAAGATCAAGATCGAGGCGGCGGTCGGCAACGAGCTGGTCGACCGCGTGGTCGAGGCGATCATGAAGGCGGCCAACACCGGCAAGATCGGCGACGGCAAGATCTTCGTGGTCGCGCTCGAGCGGGTGGTGCGCATCCGCACCGGCGAGATCGACGGCGACGCGCTCTAGGTCGCTGCATCCGGGGCGGTCCGCAAGGGCCGCCCCGGATTTTTCAGCTCCGTTGGTGTCGGCGCGTCGATATGCAGTTGCCAGGCGTGGACTCAGCGCAAGGTCCGACTGCTCCCGTCGCTGCCATGGCAGCTCCCACAAGGAGACACTGCTCTTTCGGAAATTTGATTGCGCACTTCGGCATCGCGAGCCTTGCGCTGCCTGACACCCACCTTGTGGGAGCCGGCATGCCGGCGACAGGCACCTCTCGCCCCGCCGCGACGACGGTTCAAGCCTCCAGGCCTCCCGTCGCGGGTTACAACGGTGAGCTACTCGCCGAGCGCCTCGCGCATGAACTCCGGCATCGCCAGCGCCGCGCGGTGGATGTCGACGTTGTAGTAGCGGGTCGGGAATTTCTTCATCGCCGCACCGCGGTCGCGGAAATCGTCGAGCTGGTCGATGCCCTTGCGCGCCATCGTGCAGCTCCACCAGCCGGTCGGGTAACACGGCTGCGGGAACCCCATCGTGCGCACCGCATCGAAGCCGGCGGCCTTCATGAAGCGGCGCATGTCGCGGATCAGCGGCAGGTGCGCGATCGGCGATTCGCTCTGCTGGACCAGGATGCCGCCGTTGCGCAGCGCCTTGAACACCGATTCATAGAAGCGCGCACCGAACAGCCCCTCGGCCGGGCCGACCGGATCGGTCGAGTCGACGATCACGACGTCCAGCGACTCGGGCTCGATCTGTGCCATCAGCTTCAGACCATCGTCGAACATCAGCTTCGCGCGCGGGTCGGCGTTCGACTCGCACAGCTCGGGGAAGTACTTCTGTGCCATCCGCGTGACCTGCTCGTCGATGTCGCACTGCACCGCCGATTCCACCTCGCGGTGCTTGAGCACCTCGCGCAGCGTGCCGCAGTCGCCGCCACCGATGATCACCACGCGCTTGGGCGAGGTGTGGGTGAACAGCGCCGGGTGCGACATCATCTCGTGGTACAGGAAGTTGTCGCGCGTGGTCAGCATCACGCAGCCGTCGATCACCATCAGGTTGCCCCAATCGGTGGTCTCCCAGATCTCGATGTGCTGGAACGGCGTGCGCACCTCGTCGAGCTTGCGCACGACGCGGTAGCTGATCGCCGATCCGGACTGCGGATGGGGTTCGGAGAACCACTGCTGGTCGAGAGTCATCGTCGCGTTCCGCTGCGTCTGGCAAAGAGCCGGGGATTCTACCTGCTGAGGGCGGCCCGCCGCGAGCGCAGGCAGGCCGGCCAGAAACGCCGACGACATGCAGCCCACACCCGATTGCCCTACACTCCGCGCCCCCGCGCTGGTGCGGTCCGGCTGGAGACTGGTCGATGTCCGAGTGGTCGATCGAACGTGCGCGGCAGACGTATTCCATCGCGCATTGGAGCGAGGGTTACTTCGACATCGACGCCGCCGGGCGGCTGGTGGCGCAGCCGCGAGGCGGCGATGGTCCGCAGGTGGCGCTCGGCGATGTCGTGCGCGACGCGCAGGCGCAGGGCCTGAAGCTGCCGCTGCTGGTGCGCTTCGTCGACGTGCTCGGCGACAAGCTCGGTCGCCTGCAGGGCGCTTTCGCGCGCGCGATGGCCGACTATGATTACAGCGGCGGTTACACCTCGATCTATCCGATCAAGGTCAACCAGCAGTCCTCGGTGACCAGCGAGCTGGTCGCGCGCGGCGAACAGGGCTTCGGCCTCGAGGCCGGCTCGAAGCCCGAGCTGATGGCGGTGCTCGCGCTGTCGCGCCCGGGCGGGATCGTCATCTGCAACGGCTACAAGGACCGCGAGTTCATCCGCCTCGCGCTGATCGGCCGCAAGCTCGGCCTCGAGACCTTCCTGGTGATCGAGAAGCCCTCGGAGTTGCGCATGGCGCTCGATGAAGCCGCGCGACTCGGCGTCGAGCCCGGCTTCGGTGTGCGCATGCGGCTGGCCTCGCTGGGTGCGGGCAAGTGGCAGAACACCGGTGGCGACAAGGCCAAGTTCGGCCTGTCGCCGCGGCAGGTGCTCGATCTGGTCGAAGAATTGCGCGCGGCCGGCAAGCTGCACTGCCTGCAGCTGCTGCACTTCCACATGGGCTCGCAGATCTCAAACGTGCGCGACATCGCCGGTGGCATGCGCGAGGCCACGCGCTACTTCGTCGAGCTGTCGACGATGGGCGTGGCGGTGCGCTACATGGACGTCGGCGGCGGGCTTGCGGTCGACTACGAGGGCACGCGCTCGCGCAGCGAGTGCTCGATGAACTATGGACTCGACCAATACGCGGCGACCATCGTCGCGCCGCTGGCCGAGGCCTGCGTGGAAGCAGGCCTCGCACCGCCGCGCGTGCTGACCGAGTCGGGCCGCGCACTGACCGCACACCACGCGGTGCTGGTGGCCAACGTCAGCGAGGTCGAGCCCGCGCCGACCGGCCGCGTGCCGCCGCTGGCCGCCGGCGAAGCAGCACCCATCCGTCACCTGCGCGAGATCATCGACGAGATCGATGCGCGACCGCCGCTGGAGCTCTACCACGAGGCGCAGCATCACCTCGCCGAAGGCCAGGCGATGTATGCGCTCGGCTCGCTCGATTTGCACCAGCGCGCGTTGCTCGATGATCTGGCCTACGCCATCGCGCATGCGGTACGCGGGCGCCTGAACCCGGGCGAGCGTTCGCACCGGCAGGCGCTGGATGAGCTCAACGAGAAACTGGTCGACAAGTACTTCGTCAACTTCTCGGTGTTCCAGTCGGTGCCCGACGTGTGGGCGCTCGACCAGGTGTTCCCGATCGTGCCGATCGAACGCCTCGACGAGCAGCCCACCCGCCACGGCGTGCTGGCGGATCTGACCTGCGACTCCGATGGTCGCATCGACCACTACGTCGACTCCGAAGGCGTCGACGCGAGCCTGCCGCTGCACGCGCTGCGCGCGGGCGAGACCTACAAGCTGGGCCTGTTCATGGTCGGTGCGTACCAGGAGACGCTGGGCGACATCCACAATCTGTTCGGCGACACCGATTCGGTCGACGTGCGGCTGACCGCGGCGGGCATGCAGCTCGAGCATCCGCTGCGCGGCGATACCAACGACCGCGTGCTCGGCATGGTCGGCTACGACACCAATGGGCTGCGTTTGCGCTTCACCCAGAAGATCACCGCCGCGCGCCTGCCGCGCGAGGACGCCGAGCGCGTGCACGCAGCACTCGAAGCGGGACTGACTGCCTATACCTATCTGGAAGAGACGCCGCACGCATGACGTTGAAAGTCGGCTTCACCGGCCTCGGGGCGATGGGTGCGCACATGGCGCGGCACATCGCGGCGCGCGGGATGCTGGTCGCGGTCGCCAATCGCACCCACCCGAAGGCCGAGGCGCTGGCAGCGGAACTCGGGGTGGCGGCGATCGCCGATCCGCGTGAGCTCGCACGCCGTTGCGACGTGATCGTGACCTGCGTCACCGCCGACAGCGACGTGCTGGGCCTGAGCGAGGCCTATGCGCAAGCCGCACACGCGGGACTGGTGGTGGTCGATACCTCGACCATTGCTTCGGGCAGCGCGCAACGTGCGGCCGCGATCCTGCGTGCGGCCGGCGGCGATCTGATCGACGCGCCGGTGTCGGGCGGCGTCGAAGGCGCGAAGAACGGCAAGCTGTCGGTGATGGCCGGCGGCGATGCCGCGACGCTCGCGCGGGTGCAGCCGGTGCTCGAATGTTTTGCCGCACGCGTGACCCACATGGGCGACGTGGGCGCCGGCCAGAACACCAAGGCGGTCAACCAGGTGCTGGTGGCGGGCATCGCGCACGCGGTCACCGAGGGCCTCGCGCTTGGTCAAGCGCTGGGCCTGGATCCCGAACGCCTGTTGCCGACCCTGCAGGCCGGGGCTGCGAATTCGTGGTTCCTCGAGAAGCGCGGTGCGACCGCGTTGCGCAATGAGTTCAGCGTCGGCTTCAAGCTCGCGTTGCTGCACAAGGACTTGAAGATCGTGCAGCAGCTGGCGATCGACGCCGGCACCGACCGCACGATCATCGACCAGTCGCTGGCCGACTACGCGACCCTGATGGCGCAAGGCCACGGCGACGACGATATCTCCAGCCTGATCCGGCTCAAGCGCAAGCCAGCGTAGGGCCGTGAAGGAGCGCACCGTGTGCGCGACAGAGGACGCCGCACCGGTGTTACGCGGCGGTCGCGCACAGGGTGCGCTCCTACAGTCCTGGGCAAGCCCGCATCATGACCTCCATCGCCGCTGCTGCTCGTCTGTAGGAGCCCACCTTGTGGGCGACCGATGAAGCTGGGCCCGTCGGAAAGGTCGATGCGCGCCTGCGTTTCCTGGCACCGCGCGTTCGCGCGGCGGCATAGGCGATTGGCGGTCGCGACAGCGCCAGCGACTACACGTCGCCGTCGGCCAGCCAGCCCTCGCCGCTACCACGCTGGATCACCGCATCGGTATCCAGCAATGCTCCGGCCGGGATCGACTGCGCACCCTTCAGGCCGTAGTAGATCGGCCCGAAATCCGGCGCCACGGTGGCCTGGAACAGCTGCTCGAAGCTGTCGATCACGAAGTAGGTCTTCTGGTAGCTGTCGATCCGGTAGCGCGTGCGCATCACCCGCGCCAGATCGAAGCCGACCCGGTTCGGCGCGCTGCTTTCCAGGCAATACACCGATTCGCCCTGCGATGAGGCGATGCCGGAGCCGTAGATGCGCAGGCCCTCTGCCTCGCGGATCAGGCCGAACTCCACCGTGTACCAGTAAAGCCGGGTCAGGTTGGCCAGCGGCTCGCCACCGAAGGTGGCCGCACGCACGCCGCCGGCGCCGTAGGCCTGCATGTAGTCGGCGAACACCGGGTTCATCAGCAGCGGTACGTGGCCGAACAGATCATGGAACAGATCCGGCTCGCTGATGTAGTCGAACTGCTCGGGCCGGCGGATCCACCAGGTGACCGGGAACTCGCGCGCGGCCAGGTGCTGGAAGAAATCGAGTTCCGGCAGCAGGCCTTCGACCCCGATCAGGCGCCAGCCGGTGGTGCGCTGCAAATGCGCGTTGACGGCGTCGAACTTGGGGATCCGGTCGCCGTGCATGCCCAGCGCCTCGAGGTTGTCGAGGAACGCGCTGCACGCGCGGCCGCGCAGGATCTCGCCCTGGCGCGCACACAGGCGCGCCCACGTGTGATGCTCGATAGCGCTGTAGTCCGCCCACGGCTGCTCGACCACGGCCGTGGTGTAGATCGGCACTTGGCCCTTGTCGGTGAGCAGGCTTTCGACACGGCGCGGGGTGGTCATGCGGCGCTCCCTGAATGTCCCGATTATCCGCCCCATCGGGCGCGAGCTCAAACCCGCGCCGATTCGCCGTTCGCGCGCGCTTCAGGCGGCGGTTTCTGCAAGCGCCCGATTGCGTCCAGAATACGCCGTACCCACCGCCGCCGCGCTGCCATGTCCGATGCCCTGAGCCAACTCGCCGACGACGCGCTCGCGCTGTCGTGCGCTGCCGACCTGCGCGACCGCTTCGCCGATTACAACGCGCGATTCCGGGCAGTGACCCAGCGCGCGAAGCAGCGCTTCGAGACCCGCGACTGGCCCGCCGCGCGGCTCGACGCGGTCGAGCGCATCGAGCTGTACGACCGCTGCGTGGCCGAGACCAGCACGCATCTGGCACAAAAGCTCGGGCCGCGCGCCGACGACCGCGCGCTGTGGGCCGCGATCAAGGTCCACTACGGCAGCCTGATCGGCACGTTGCTCGACCAGGAGCTCAACAAGACCTTCTTCAACACGCTTGCGCGGCGCTTCTTCCGCATCCAGGGTGTCGATGCCGCGATCGAGTTCGTCGCGCTCGACATCGAGCCGACCGATCGCATCACCCATCCGGTGGCGCGGCAGATCTACCTGGTATCGGGCGGGATGTCGCACACCTTCCGCCGCGTGCTGGAGGACTTCCCGTTCGACGTCGCATGGGCGCATCGCGAGGTCTGCGCGCAGCGCATCGCCGACGAGCTGTTGCGTCGTTTCCGCGCGTGGGGCGCGCAGCCGGTGCGGGCGATCGAGTTGCTCGAGACCGTGTTCTATCGCGAGCAGCGCGCCTATCTGGTGGGTCGCTTGTTCGGCGACGAGCGCTTTCGCCCACTGGTGATCGCACTGCGCCACGACGACGACGGCATCCGCGCCGACGCGGTGATCACCGATACCGACGTGGTCGCGCAGGTATTCGGCTTCACCCGTTCGTATTTCCACGCCGACCTGCCGACCGTCGGCGATGCGGTGGTGTTCATGCGCACCCTGCTGCCGAGCAAGCCGCTGGATGAGCTGTATACCGTGCTCGGTCGCGCCAAGCAGGGCAAGACCGAGCGCTTCCGCCACTTCTTCCGCCACCTGGCGGCCAATCCGCACGAAAAGCTCGTGCATGCCGACGGCGAGCGCGGCATGGTGATGGCGGTGTTCACGCTGCCGAGCTACCCGCTGGTGATCAAGGTCATCCGCGACCGCTTCGCGTTTCCCAAGACCGTGGTGCGCGAGGACGTGCTGGCCAAGTACAACCTGGTGTTCCGCCACGACCGCGTGGGTCGGCTGGTCGATGCGCAGGAGTTCCGCTTCATGCGCTTTCCGCGCGCGCAGTTCGCCGGCGCGTTGCTCGACGAGCTGCTCGACAGTTGCCGCTCGAGCGTGATCGAAGACGGCACCCATATCGTGATCACCCACTGCTACATCGAACGCCGGCTGCGCCCGCTGAACCTGTACGTGCAGGAAGCACCGGCCGCCGAGGCGCGGCGCGCGATCCTCGACTACGGGCAGTCGATCAAGGACCTCGCGCGCAGCAACATCTTTCCCGGCGATCTGCTGCTGAAGAACTTCGGCGTCACCCGCCACGGGCGCGCGATCTTCTACGACTACGACGAGCTGTGCCTGGTCACCGAGTGCCGCTTCCGTGCCCTGCCCACCGCATCCAGCGACGAGGAGGAAATGCATGCGGGCGCGTGGTACCACGTCGACGACAACGACGTGTTTCCCGAGCAGTTTCCGCGTTTCCTCGGCATGCGCGAGGACCTGCGCGATGCGCTGGTGGCCGAACACGGCGAGATCTTCGACCAGCGCTGGTGGATCGGCGTGCAGGAGCGCGTGCGCAGCGGCGGCTATGCGGACCTGCCACCCTATCCGCAGCGCCTGCGGCTGGTCGCCGGGTGAACCGGTCGTTTCCCGACCGTGTGCTAAATTGCCGCTCCCGTTTCGCCCCTCCTGGAGACTCCCATGCAAAAGCTCGCCCTTGCCGCGGCGCTCGCGCACGCCCTCGCCGCATGTTCGAAGCCTGCCGAACAGGCCGCCGCACCGACGCCGGCCCCGGCGCCTGCGCCAGCCGCCGCGCCCGCCCCGGTGGTCGATCCGGCTGCCGATTTCGCCGCCCGCTTCGACACCGTGCTCGCCGGCGCGCAGCGCAGCGACGCCAACAAGGCGCGTGATGGGTGGCGTCACCCGAAGCAAACCCTGCAGTTCTTCGAGATCAAGCCCGAGCACACCGTGATCGAAATCACCCCGGGCGGCGGCTGGTACACCGAGATCCTCGGCCCGTTGCTCAACGGCACCGGCAAGCCGGTGGTGGCGCTGGTCGATCCCGCGTCGGCCGCGAGCGACCGCGCCAAGGAGTACTACACCAAGTCCAACGAAGAGTTCCGCGCCAAGCTCGCTGCCGATGCGGCATCGTTCGGCGGCGTCGAGGCGCGCGAGTTCAGCATGAGCGCGCCGGTGTTCGGCGAACCCGGTAGTGCCGACATGGTGGTGACCTTCCGCAACGTGCACAACTGGACCGGTTCGGGTGCAGCACCCGGGATCTTCAAGGCGTTCTTCGAGGTGCTCAAGGAGGGCGGCACGCTCGGCGTGGTCGAACACCGCGCGACGGCCGGCACCAAGAGCGCGGAAGATCCGCGCAGCGGCTACATGCTCGAAGACGACGTGATCAAGCTCGCCACCGATGCCGGTTTCGTGCTGGCCGCCAAGAGCGAGATCAACGCCAATCCGGCCGACACCAAGGACCATGCGAACGGCGTGTGGACGCTGCCGCCGAACCTCAACGTGCCCGAGGGCGAGGACAAGGCCAAGTACGAGGCGATCGGCGAAAGCGATCGCATGACGCTGCGTTTCGTCAAGCAGGCCGCAGCGGCTGCCGCGACCACGCCGGCACCGGCCGAAGCCCCCAAGGCCGGCTGATGCCTGATCGCGCAACCCGCTGCCGGACTGCGGCAGCGGGTTGCCGCGTGAAGCCACGCGAGCGGCGTACACTCGCGGCATGATCGTGCTGCTGAACAAGCCGTATGGCGTGTTGTGCCAGTTCACCGATCCCGAGGGACGGCGCACGCTGGGCGAGTTCGTCCGCGAGCCCGGCGTGTATGCCGCCGGACGCCTCGACACCGATTCCGAAGGCCTGCTGCTGCTCACCGACGACGGTGCGTTGGCCCATCGCATCACCGATCCGCAGTACAAGCAGTCGAAGACCTACCTCGCGCAGGTCGAAGGTGCGGCCGACGAGGCGCAACTCGAGGCGCTGCGCCAGGGCATCAAGCTGCGCGATGGCCCCACCCGGCCCGCGCAGGTGCGGCGGATCGATCCGCCCGCATGGCTGTGGCCGCGCGATCCGCCGATCCGCGTGCGCAAGCTGATTCCCGATGCGTGGTTGGAGATCAGCATCACCGAGGGTCGCAACCGGCAGGTGCGGCGGATGACCGCTGCGGTCGGCATGCCCACGCTGCGCCTGATCCGCACCGCGATCGGGCCGTATCTACTGGATGGACTGGCACCGGGCCAGACTCGCCAGGTCGCGGCGCCCGCTGCACAATAAGGGTTCGCCGAGATAGCGCCGGAGCAGTCGCCGATGGCAGCGCCAATGCAGTTCAAGGATCACTTCTCGACCCAGGCGGGTGCCTACGCCACGGCGCGGCCCGGATATCCGCCCGCGTTGTTCGATGCGATTGCTGCACTGTGCACCAAGCATGAGGCCGTCTGGGATGCCGGCTGCGGCAACGGCCAGGCCGCGATCGCGTGGGCCGCGCGCTTCGCGCAGGTGTTCGCGAGCGATCCGAGTGCAGCGCAGATCGCCAACGCAGCGGCCCACGAGCGCGTGCGCTATGCGGTGGAGCCGGCCGAACGATGCAGCCTCGATGATGCGAGCGTCGATCTGGTCGGCGTCGCGCAGGCCTTGCACTGGTTCGACTTCGCACGTTTCTTCGCCGAAGTGCAGCGCGTGCTGCGGCCCGGCGGGGTGTTCGCTGCATGGAGTTATGGATTGATGCGGATCGATCCGGCGATCGATCCGGTGCTGGATGATTTCGAGCACCGCGTGGTCGGCCCGTACTGGCCGCCGGAGCGCCGCCATGTGGATGCCGGTTACGCCAGCATCGAGTTTCCTTTCACGCGGATTCCGATGCCGGCTTTCGCAATGGCGCTGGATTGGAACCTGGAGCAGGTGCTCGCGTATCTGGGCACGTGGTCGGCGGTGCAGCGGTATATCGCGCAGACGGGCGAGGATCCGATCGCGATGTTGTCGGCGGCCTTGCATGCGGCGTGGGGCGATCCGCAGCAGCCGCGGCGCGTCGAGTGGCCGCTGGTGGTGTGGGTAGGACGCAATCACCACGAACGTACTGCAACTCCGCATCCGAACCGGCAGTTGTAGGAGCGCGCCGCGCGCGCGACCGCAACGATGGGTTGCACGATGAGTCCGAACGTCCCGGTCGCGCACAGGGTGCGCTCCTACAGCAGGGCCATAGGGCGGGCCTTCGGCCCGCCGCCAAGATCACCGCACCCGCGTTTGATGCGGCGGACATTCGCGATCCTTGCGATGCACCGCGCGGCGGGCCGAAGGCCCGCCCTATCCTTCAATGCCGCGTCGGTGTCGGCGGTTCCTCGTCGATCGGGGCGGCGGGATTCGCGGGGGGCCGCGTGCGGGCGGTCGGAAAGCCCAGGATCCGCGCGCCTTCCTCCGGCGTCGGTCGCACCCACAACACCGGCACATGGTCCGGACGCGGCGGCTCGAATTGCAGCGCGCGTTCGTCGGCGGCCGCCTGCGCGAGTTCCTCCTCGATCTCCCAGCTGTACTTCTTGCGCGGCGGATGCGGATCGCGCTTGCGCCAGATCAGCGCCGCGATCGCACCCGCCACCGCGCCGGCCAGATGGTATTCCCAGCTCACGCCCGCCTCGCGCGGCAGCACGGTGATCAGCATGCCGCCGTACAGCAGGAAGGTCACCATCGCCACCGCGATCGAACGCGGTTCCCAGCGCAGCACGCCGAGCAGGAACAGGTAGAACATCAGCCCATGGCCCAAGCCGCTGGCGCCGATGTGGACCGAGTCGCGCCCGATCAGCCAGGTGCCGAGTCCCGACAGGATCCAGATCAGCGGCAGTGCGCGGCGCGAAGCCAGCGGGTACGCATACAGCGCCAGCGTGCCCAGCACCAGGATCGGCAGCGTATTGCTGAGCAGGTGCTGCCACGAGCCGTGGATCAGCGGCGCGGTAAGCACGCCAATCAGGCCGACCGGATCGCGCGGCGTCACACCGAATGCGTGCAGGCTGCGTCCGACCATCCATTCGACCAGCTTGATCCACCACAGCAGGCCGGCAAAACCAGTGGTCAGGAACAGCGCGCGCCAGAATGCCCGCGAATCGCGCAGCCGCGTGCGGTGGTCGAGTGCGGGATCGAAAGCTTCACCGGGCTGCATCGAGAACACATGGGGGATCGACCCCCTCGACGCAAGGGGACCTGCGCGAAAGCATCGCGACCCCTTGCGGAAGCCTGCGTGCTATCGGCCCCTGGTTCATCGCCGGCGGGATTCCCACTGGCATCGCGCGCCGCCGTCACCGGGCGGCGCGCGTTCTTTCGCGGTTGCGATCAGGCCGCGGTCTTCGCGTCGTCGTGGAACTGTTCTTCCTCGGTCGACCCATGCAGCGCCGACAGCGAACTCTGGCCGGCCGCGATCACTTCGTTGAGCTTGTCGAAATAACCGGTACCGACTTCGCGCTGGTGCTTGGCGGCGCTGTAGCCGCGCGACTCGGCACCGAACTCGGCTTCCTGCAGTTCGACATAGGCCGCCATCTGGCGCTCCTTGTAGCCGGTGGCGAGGTTCCACATCGAATAGTTCAGCGCGTGGAAGCCGGCCAGCGTGATGAACTGGAACTTGTAGCCGTAGCTGGCCAGTTCCTTCTGGAACTTGGCGATGGTGGCCTCGTCGAGGTTCTTCTTCCAGTTGAAGCTCGGCGAGCAGTTGTAGGCGAGCATCTTGCCGGGGAACTTCGCGTGGATCGCGTCGGCGAACTGCCGGGCCTGCTTGAGATCCGGGGTCGAAGTCTCGCACCAGATCAGATCGGCATACGGCGCGTAGGCCAGGCCACGACTGATCGCCTGCTCGATGCCCATCCGCGTCTCGTAGAAGCCCTCGACGGTACGCTTGCCGATGCAGAACGGCTGGTCGTTGGGGTCCACATCGGAGGTGATCAGTGCCGCGCCCATCGCATCGGTGCGCGCGACGATGATGCTCGGCACGCCCGCGATATCGGCCGCCAGGCGCGCGGCGACCAGCTTCTGCACCGCTTCCTGGGTCGGCACCAGCACCTTGCCGCCCATGTGGCCGCACTTCTTCGCCGACGCGAGCTGGTCTTCCCAATGCACGCCTGCCGCGCCGGCTTCGATCATGTGTTTCATCAGCTCGAAGGCGTTGAGCACGCCGCCGAAGCCGGCCTCGGCATCGGCCACGATCGGCTGCAGCCAGTCGATGTCGTCCTTGCCTTCGGCGTGATGGATCTGGTCGGCGCGCAGCAGCGTGTTGTTGATCCGGCGCACCACGTTGGGCACCGAGTCGACCGGGTACAGCGACTGGTCGGGATACATCGCACCCGCGGTGTTCGCATCCGCCGCCACCTGCCAACCCGAGAGGTAAATCGCCTTGAGGCCGGCCTTGACCTGCTGCATCGCCTGGTTGCCGGTCATCGCACCGAGCGCGTTCACGAACGGCTCGTTATGCAGGTAGTGCCAGAGTTTTTCGGCGCCGCGCCGCGCCAGCGTGTGTTCGACATGCACCGTGCCCCGCAGCCGCACCACGT
Organism: Pseudomonadota bacterium; assembly: GCA_031412975.1. GTDB lineage: Bacteria > Pseudomonadota > Gammaproteobacteria > Xanthomonadales > Ahniellaceae > UBA4656. The sequence continues at coordinate 20,095 of JANOEA010000036.1, forward strand.
CTTCCGCGGAGTAGCTGCGCTTGATCCCGCTCCAGCGGGAATTGTTGGCCCAGTCGAGGGCGAGTTGTTCGGCGGTGGGGAGGGTGGTTTTCATGGGAGGCCTCGGGTCGGTGCCGGTGGGTGGATTGAATTGCATCAATGGATCGGCGCGCTGCTTCGAACTAGGC
>JANOEA010000037.1:0-25296 GCA_031412975.1 Pseudomonadota bacterium
CCGCCCGGCCTGATGTGAAGAAATACGCCGGAGTCGAATTCCGACATAGAACTGGGCTATGTTGCAGGCTGGCCCGTCGGCGCCGCGAGGCTGTGGCCCGGCCGCGGAAGCAACTCCGGAGGATCCATGCGATTGCGACCTGCCGCTTGTGCGCTTGCAGCGCTGTTGGGTTTGACCGCGGCGAGCCCCGTGCTCGCGCAGGCCTGGGAGATCCTGGGTCCCGGCCCGTCCCACGGCGGCCAGATCGAAGGCATCACCAATCGTGAGGTGGTGGGCGCGGTCAACGCGATCGCGGCGCATCCGACCGATGCCAACATCCTGTACGCCGGCGCTGTCAACGGCGGCATCTGGCGCACAGGCAATGCGACCGCCGCAAGTCCGACCTGGACGCGGCAGACCGATACCTTCGAGTCGCTGTCGATCGGCGCGCTGGAATTCGATCCCACCGATGCGACCCGCCAGACCCTGGTCGCGGGCGTGGCGCGCACGTCGAGCCTCGGCGGACGCGGCGGCCCGCAGATCGGCATGCTGCGCACCACCAACGGCGGCACCAACTGGACGGTGATCAACGGTGCCGGCGTGCTGACCAATCGCGCGGTGGTCGGCGTGGCCGCGCGCGGCGCGGTGCTGATGGCCGCGACCGACAACGGCCTCTATCGCTCGACTGACACCGGTGCTGCGTTCACCCTGCTGTCGGGCGCCGCGGGCAGCGGGCTGCCGGCCGGACGCATCAGCGATCTCGCGGCTGATGCCGCCAACAACGCGCGGCTGTATGCCTCGGTGCTCAGCGGCGCGGCGCGCGGCGTTTATCGCAGCACCGACACTGGCGCGACCTGGGCCAAGGTTTCGGACGCCGCGGTCGACGCGGTGATCACTGCCGGCGGCGGCTCGCCGCGCACCGAGATCGCGGTGGGTGCGGCCAGCCAGGTGTTCGTCGCGATCGTCGGCAGCAACGGCCGATTCGCCGACGTGTTCCGCTCGGCCGATGGCGCGACCGGCTGGACCGCACTCGGTGTGCCGACCACGGCCGAGCAGAACGGCGTGCTGTTCGGCGTGCATGCCGGTGGCCAAGGCTCGATCCATTTTTCGGTCGCGGCCGACCCGGTCGATGCCAATGTGGTCTACATCGGCGGCGATCGGCAGCCGTTCTTCGGCGAAGGCGTGTCGGGCAGCACGAGTTTCTTCCCCAACTCGCTCGGCGCCAACGACTTCAGCGGTCGTCTGTTCCGCGCCGACGCGGCGGCCGCGCCGGCGTCGCGCTGGGCGCCACTGACGCACTCGGGCGCGGGCGGCAATTCCGCGCCGCATGCCGATTCGCGCGACATGGCCTTCGATGCAGCGGGCAACCTGCTCGAGTCCGACGACGGCGGCGTCTACAAGCGCGCAGCACCGCGCACGACGACCGGCGCGTGGACCTCGCTCAACGGCGACCTGCAAGTCACCGAATACCACGGGCTGTCCTACGACACGGTATCGAACCGCGTCACCGGTGGCTCGCAGGACAACGGCACCACCCAGCAGCGCGATGCGACGCGGATCTTCGACGCGGTATCGACCGGCGACGGCGGCCATCCGGCAATCGAGGATCGTGCATCAGCCACGCTGTCGACCCGTTACACCAGCTTCCAGTTTCTGCAGCAGCTGCGGCGGCGCACGGTCAATGCGAGCAACCTGAACCAGTCCACGACGTTTCCGGCGCTGGCTTTGATCAGCGGCAGTCCCGCGCTGGTCGCGCAGTTCTATACCCCGATCGCGATCAATGACGCGGTCAACATCGGCGATACCGTGAACGCCCAGCGCCTGCTCATCGGGGCCAGCAACGGCGTCTACGAATCGCTGGACAACGGCAGCACCATCCGCTTGATTTCCCCGGCCTTGCCCGCCCCGGCGGTGCGGATCAATGCCATTGTCGGCGCGCCGATCGTCTATGGCGTACCGGGAAATGCGGACTTCATCCTGGTTGGCGTCACCGTCAACCCGGGCGCCTCGCAGACCAACGAGCTGTGGGTGCGCAATACGCTGGCCGGCGGCTTGCTGCAGCTTGCCCCACTGCCGGCCGCGGCGAACGATGTCGCGGTGGATCGCGACCTGCCGTTGCGCCGCTTCGTCGTGACGAACAGCCAGGTGCTGTTTACTTCGACGGGTAGCGCGCCGTTCGCCGACATCACCGGCAACCTGGTCACCGGCTTTTCGCCCGGCACGTTGCGCGCGATGGCCTTCATTCCCACCAGCGGCAGCGACGCTGTGGTGGTGGGCGCCGACCGCGGCGTGTTCTTCGCCACCGGGCCCGCGTTCAACACCTGGGCGCGCCTTGGTACCGGGCTGGCCAACGCCGGCGTCTACGAACTCGACTACGACGTCCCGGACAATGTGCTGGTCGCCGGCCTGCTCGGGCGCGGCGCATGGATCCTGCGCCAGCCGCAGCTCAGCACGGAAAACGTGTTCGCCAACGGCTTCGAGCCCTGATCGTGGAGCACCAGATCACCATGCGGACCTGCCTCATCGCCTTCGCTTTCCTGCTCGGCGTGCACGCCGCACCGGCAGCGCACGCCCAAGCCGTGCCGATGGCGCCCGGCGTGCTGGTCGACGCCGGCGCCAACCGCGCCTTCGCCGCCGACGCCGCCGGCTTCGCGCAGGCACTGTCGCTGGACGACGGCCGCACCGAATGGATCAGCCGCGAGACGGCGTTCCCGCTGCTCCAGCGCGGCGACAGCCTGCTCGCGCTGGGGCGGATCGATACCAGGGGCGTGGGCATCGTGCTGGTGCTGGATGCCGCCAGCGGCACGATCCGCGACCGCATCGCCTTCGATCTGCCCGAGCACGTCGCCGCCAGCGTGATGCCGACACCGAAGGCCACGTTTACGGTGCAGGCCGAAGCCAGCCCGCAGGGCGCGCGCGTGTTCTGGCGCGAGGTCGCCTACCCGCTGCGCGGCGCGCTGATCCCCGGCGAGGAAGGCCCGCGGATCACCGAAGGCGCCTTCGAGCTGGTGCTGGATGCGCAGCGCAATCTCGCCGTGCCGCTGCGCGGCGACGTTGCCGCGCCGCTGGTATTGCCGCCCGATCTCGCCGCCGACCAGCAACTGCCCGGCCTCGGCGAGCGGCAGTTCCGCGCGCTCGGCGACGTTGCGGCGATGAGTTCCACGCCGATCACCGACGAGCGCCTCGGCGCGGTCTGGCAGTGGACCGTGCAGGCGCGCGGCGGCAACGACACCCTGCGGGGCCCGCGCCTGCCGTACGCCTACCTGCCGTTCGCCGTGCTCGGCGAACGCCTGCTGTACCGCACCGAGCCGGCCGGCTGGCTGGACGACCAGGGTGAGGTCGTGCAGCACGGCGCGCAGCTGGTGTCGTGGGACCTCGCCGGCGGTCGCACGCAGTGGCAGGTTGACGTACTCGACCTCGCCTACCGCGGACCGATGCCGCCCTGATACTCGCGCGACCTGCGGCCCATTGCGGCCGCGCGCGGCGGTCGCAAAATCAGGTTCGTCGGCACGTGCGGCGCGACCGAATAGCGGTACCTGCAGCCCGCCGAAGCGCCGGCAGCATGGATGGGTTTTGTGCCGCCGCGCGACCGCGTTCGGCCCTATAATCGCCGCCCTGCCCGGGAGCCCTGCCCCATGTCGCAAACGATGAAAGCCCTGGTCAAGCGCGAAGCGACCAAGGGCATCTGGATGGAGCAGGTCGCCCTGCCCCGGATCGGCCCCAACGAGGTGCTGATCAAGCTCGAGAAGACCGCGATCTGCGGCACCGACCTGCATATCTACAAGTGGGACGAGTGGAGCCAGCGCACGATCAAGCCGGGTTTGGTGATCGGCCATGAATTCGTCGGCCGGATCGTCGAGACCGGTGCCGCGGTGCGCGGCTATGCACCCGGCCAGCGCGTGTCGGCCGAGGGCCACATCGTGTGCGGCGTGTGCCGCAACTGCCGGGCCGGCAAGCAGCATCTGTGCCCGCACACGGTCGGCATCGGGGTCAATCGCGCCGGCGCCTTCGCCGAGTACATCGCGATGCCGGCCTCCAACCTGTGGCCGATTCCCGACCAGATCCCGAGCGAACTGGCCGCGTTCTTCGATCCCTACGGCAACGCCGCGCACTGCGCGCTGGAGTTCGACGTGATCGGCGAGGACGTGCTGATCACCGGCGCGGGCCCGATCGGCATCATCGCCGCGGGCATCTGCAAGCACGTGGGCGCGCGTAACGTGGTGGTCACCGACGTCAACGACTACCGCCTCAAGCTCGCCGCAGACATGGGCGCTACGCGGGTGGTCAACGTATCCAAGCAATCGGTGCGCGACGTGATGGCCGATCTGCACATGGAGGGTTTCGACGTCGGCCTCGAGATGAGCGGCAACCAGCGTGCGTTCAACGACATGCTCGACTGCATGTACCACGGCGGCAAGGTCGCGCTGCTGGGCATCCTGCCCAAGGGTGCCGGCATCGACTGGGACAAGGTGATCTTCAAGGGCCTGACCCTGCAGGGCATCTACGGGCGGCGCATGTACGAGACCTGGTACAAGATGACGCAGATGGTCTTGACCGGCTTTCCGCTGGGCAAGGTGCTGACCCACCAGATCCACATCGACGACTTCCAGAAGGGCTTCGACCTGATGGAGTCGGGCTTGTGCGGCAAAGTGGTGTGTTCGTGGAATTGAGCGGGCGCTGACATTCGATCTCGATCTGTCGGCGTAATCCGTTCAGTGACCGCTGGGCTTGGCCCGACCACAATCGGTGGTCGATGAACCGCAGCGCTCGCATCCACGCACTCCTGCTGGCAGCCATCGGCGTGGTGGTCGCGACGCCTCTGTTTGCCGAGTCGTGCGCGGAGCCGGACGCGGTCCCCACGGTCGATCTGATCGAGGTGTCGCTGCTGTCGAGCCCGCTGCACACGATCGCGCCGTGCGCGCGCATCGTCGGGCACATGGCGCAGTTCCGGATCGATACGCGCTGGGGCCCGCTGACGGCCGACAGCCTCGAACTGCTGCACATTCGGGTCGCAGAACTGCCCGCGATCGAGGAACTCGAGCGCGCCAGCCATGTGGGTCTTGCCGCGCGTTCGGCCGGCGACAGTGCCAATCGGATCGCCGACAACATCGGCAGCGTGGCCACGCGGCCGCTCGAAACCGTGCAGGAATTGCCGGCCGGCGCGCTGCGCTTTTTCCAGCGCAAGATCGACGACTTCGCAGACAGCGCGCGCGAGGCCAGCACGCGCGCGGGCGGGCGCATCACCGGCGCCGATGAGGCCTACGACAGCGTGTCGATACGCCCGGGGGTGGTGCTGTCGGAAGCCGCATCGGAACCGTGGTGGCAGCGTGGCGGAGATCGGCTGTGGCGCGCGGGCAAGAACTGGATCGGCTACGGCGATACGCGGCGCACCTGGGCCCAGCGGCTTGGCATCGATCCGTACAGCAGCAATACCTTGCTCAACGCGCGCATGGACAGCCTCGCGTGGGCGGCGTTGGCCGGCGACAAGGCGGTGGGCCTGGCGACCGCACAGCTCGGCGAAGCGGCAGCGAGCGCGCTCGACGCGGCGCGAAAGGTCAATCGCATCGTGTGGGAAATCCCGCCCGCCGAAGTTCGCCGTCGCAATCAGAAGCGCCTCGCCGCGCTCGACTGCGGCGATCAGGAGCGCGGCCGTTTTCTGCGCAACAACCGCTTCACCCCGACCCTGCAGACCGCACTGGTCGATGCGCTGGTCGAGTTGCAGCCCGCGCGCGGCTGCGTCGACGTTATCGAACTGGCGGCAGCAATCACGCTGGAACTGGAGACGCGCTATCTGGTCGATGCGCTTCAACTGCTTGCTGCGCAGGGCATCGCGGACGGCACCCTGCAGCTGATCGGCACCGCGCCAGCGCTGGTGCACACCCCAGCGGCTGTTGCCGATCCTGCGCCGATTCCCGAGGAGTTGCGGATGCGGCGGCGCGAACCCGGCGCGCTGGAGCGACTTGCGGCCGGCCTGCCGCCAACCACGCAGCTGATCCTGCCGCTGGCGGTCGATCGTCTGCAGTGGGATGCCGATACCGCCGCATTTTTCGACCAGCGTGGATTCCGGGTGGTCGACAAGCGGGTGCTGATCGCCGGCAGTGCAACGCCGAATGCGCTGCAAGGCTTGACCCGCCGCGGGTGGGAGATCGTCGAAGGCGCGCGAGTCGCGTTGGACTGAGTTGCTGGCTGCTGCGCAGCGCGCCACTGCAACCCGCTGCACACTGACACCCGCTGAGCACATCGGCGACAATTGGCGACCCTCAGGACACCACACCATGACCTACGCAGGACAAGACCGTTTCCAGGCCGAGCTCGACGGCATCGAGGCGCAGGGGCTGTTCAAGCGCGAGCGGATCATCGCCTCGCCGCAGAACGCGGAAATCGTGCTGGCCGATGGCCGCCGGGTGCTCAACTTCTGCGCCAACAACTATCTCGGGCTGGCCGATCATCCGGACATCATCGCGGCGGCCAAGCACGCGCTCGACACCCACGGCTTCGGCATGGCCTCGGTGCGTTTCATCTGCGGCACCCAGGACCTGCACAAGGACCTCGAAGCCACGATTGCGCGTTTTTTCGGCACCGAGGACACGATCCTCTACGCCGCCTGCTTCGACGCCAATGGCGGGCTCTACGAGCCGCTGCTCGGCGAACAGGACGCGATCATCTCGGATGCACTCAACCACGCCTCGATCATCGACGGCGTGCGCCTGTGCAAGGCGCGGCGCTATCGCTACGCGAACTGCGACATGGTCGATCTGGAGGCGCAGCTCAAGCAGGCGCGCGCAGACGGTGCGCGCACCATCATGATCACCACCGACGGCGTGTTCTCGATGGACGGCTTCGTCGCACCGCTGGACCGGATCACCGCACTGGCCGCGCAGTACGGCGCGCTGGTGCATATCGACGAATGCCACGCGACAGGATTCCTCGGCGCCACCGGTCGCGGCAGCGCCGAGGTCAAGGGCGTGCTCGATCGCATCGACATCATCACCGGCACGCTGGGCAAGGCGATGGGCGGCGCGCTTGGCGGCTTCACCAGCGGCCGGCGCGAGGTGATCGAGCTGCTGCGCCAGCGCTCGCGACCGTACCTGTTCTCCAACTCGCTGCCGCCGCACGTGGTCGCCGCGGGCAGCAAGGCCTTCGCGATGATCGACTCCGCGGACGGACTGCGCGCGCAGCTTGCGGACAACACCCGCCACTTCCGCGCACGCATGCAGGCGGCCGGTTTCGAGATCAAGCCCGGCGATCACCCGATCGTGCCGGTGATGGTCCACGACGCGCCGCTCGCGCAGCAGATGGCCGCACAGCTGCTCGACGAGGGCATCTACGTGATCGGCTTCTTCTTCCCGGTGGTGCCCAAGGGCCAGGCCCGCATCCGCACCCAGATGAGTGCCGCGCATACGCGCGAGCAGGTCGACCTGGCGGTTGATGCCTTCATCCGGGTGGGTCGGCGACTAGGGAGCCTCTGAACAGGCACCGGTCACCGTGGATCAGGGCGGCACCGAACCCGGTGCCGCCCCCGTCACCGCTCAGTTGCAACTCGCATCGCAGGTCGGCAAGCCTTTCAGGCTCACTCCGGTCACCGCAACATCGTCCAGCCAGAAACCGACGTTGGCGGTGTTCTGGTCGGACACGAAGCGGAAGCGGAACTGCAGCTGGCTGCCGTTGAACTGCGACAGCGGGACCGTCGCGGTGCGCCAGGTAGTCTGCGTACCGGACCACGCCGGTCGTGATGGGCCGACGGCGGTGTTGTTGAACAGCGGACCGTCGTAGGCGACGCTGCTGTTGCCACCGATGTCGATCCACGGGCCGGCGGCTGCGTCCACCGTCGCGCGCGAGCGCGCCTCCAGTACCACGCCATCCCAACGCTGCACCGCATCGCCTTCGGTGTCGTAGCGGATCGCGAACGACATGCCCGCGGTGCCGCTGTTGACGGTCAGCCAAGGCGAGGTCAGCAGCTTCTCCGAATAGCCGTTGGTGTTGGCGGCGAAATAGCTGGAAGTGCCGGTATTGGCCTGGGTGCTGACCCGCTGCCACTGATCGGGCCCGACGGTGCTGGTCGCGGAGAACAGGCTGGCGGTCGCCTCTGCGCCATCGGTCAAGGTCGTGAGGTTGGCGCGGTTCTGGTCGACCCCATAGATGCGCGCGACAGCGATCGAGGTGGAATTGACCTGCGCGGTGACCGTCAGATTGGCAGGCGATGGGCACGCGGCGGGCGGCGGCGTCTGGGTGGCCATGGCGACGGTGAAATTGACCGTGGCGCTGGCTCCGGCCGCCAGCGACGGCAGGTTCTGCGCCGCGGCGGTGATCGCTGGATTGCTGCTCGACAGCGACAGCAGGATCGCGCCGAGCGGCTGGTTGCTGAGGTTGCGCACTGCAACCGGCAGCGTTGCCGATTCGCCTTCATCGAGATCGCCGTCGAGATCGCAGCCGGTATCGCCACGGATATCGCGCAGCGTCAGTCGCAACGGCGACTGCGTGGCCTTGAAGTTGCTGCGACCATAGACCGAGAAATACAGCCCGTTGTTGGCGACTGCGATGCCGGTGACGCGGGTCAACGGGATACCGTTGTCGAAGCGGGTCCAGGTCGGCACGCCATTGGCGCTGCGCGCGCCGTACCAGAGGCCGAGCTCGCTGCCGACGATCAGATCGCCCGCGCTGCCGGGAACCTGCTCGATGGCGAACATCGGAATCGCCGGCAGCGTGCCGTGGATCGAGGTCCACGTGGCGCCGCCGTCGAGGGTCTCCCATACGCGATTGCCGCCATAGTCGGCGAACACCACGTACAGGCGGTTCGCGTCGGTGCGGTCGACGAGGATCTGCGATACATCGCTGCCCAGCGGCAGATTGCCCTGGATGCTGGTCACCGTGTTGGTGGTGCCCAGCCCGCTGATGCGCACCACCGCACCGTTGGTCGAGCCCGCGTATGCCACGGTGCCGTTGAGCGGCGAGATCGTCAAAGTGTTGCTGAACGCGCCGAACGCTGCAGGCATCACGATCGGTGTCCAGGTCGAGGTCCCGAGCAGTCGCGCATTGGTGCTCAGCTGTGCGCCCGCCACACCGACCAGCAGGCGATCGCCGTTGTTGGGGTCGATCGCGATCGGCGCGTAGAACAGGGCATTCCCGGCCGCACCCGCCACCGCCAGCGGCAGATCCACGGTCGAGTTGCCACCGTCGCCGGTGCCGAAGAAGTCGCCCTGTGGATTGGCGCTGTAGAAGAAATTGCTGTTCTGCTGATCGGCAGCGGTGACGCCACCGTCGCCGCCGCGCCACTCGAGCCAGACGCCCTGGTCGGAGCCGATGAACAGATGCGAGCCGTTATCCTGGGTGCCGGTAACGACGCGTCCGTTCGGCGACACCGAGATGTTGTTCGGCATCGAAGCGTTGAGACCGAAGTTGAGCTCGCGGAAGGTCGTACCGCCGTTGGTGCTGTACTGCACGCCACCGTCGGACGCGGTGTACACCTGGGTCGAGCCGCCGGGGGCATAGGTGTAGCCGTGATGATCGGCGTGCACGTAGTTCTGGATCTGCCCGGCACCGGGATTCCAGAACGTGTTCTTGGTGATCGTGGCGCCGCCGTCGCTGGTGACGAACATGTCGACCGCACCCATCAGCACACGGTTGTTGTCGGTGGGCGAGACTTCGACGACGAGGTCGTACCAGCCCTGACGCTCGATGAAGGCGGTGGTCGAGGCGGTCTGCACCCAACTCTGGCCGGCATCGGCGCTGCGCCACAGGCCACGGGTGGTGTCGCCGGAGGTCGAGAACGCGGCGTAGACCACGTTGCCTGTCCCCCAGCCGAGCTCGCTGCGTCCGATGTTGGTTTCGGGCAGACCGTTGGCCGCGGTCAACTGCGTCCACGTCGCGCCGGCATCGGTCGAGCGCACGAGATAGTTGGTCAGCACTTGCGGACCACTGACCTGCGCGGCCACCTGCCCGCTGCCCGCCGGCTCGAAGCCGTCGGTGAACAAAACGCCCGGCAGATTGCCGCTGACCGCAGCCTTGAGCGTATTCGCGTCGGCCTGCGAAACCATCATCGATGCAATGGTGAAAGTGCCGGTACCGGCCCCGGCGAATGGCGCGTCCGGCACGTTCTGCCCGATGACGACATATGCGGCCCCCGCGTTTTGCGCGTTGGTGACCTTGACGGTGAATGCACAGCTGCCGCGATCGATCAGTACGATGCGGCCGGCCAGGCTGCCGGCAGGCAGCGCCTCGCAGGCGTCGGTGGTGGTTCCCACGCCGTCGTTGACCACCACCAGCAGCGCATTCAGCGGCGCCGTCGCGGTGGCCGGACCAAATCCCATCTGCACGCCGACGATGGTCGGCAGCCCTGCGATCGCGACCTGCGGGATCGGCCCGCGGCCGCCTGCGGAACCGAAATGCGAGGCCAACAACCGCTGTGGATTCGACGGATCGCGCTTGATGTCGGTGTATCCGCGGTTATCGACGCGCAGGTCGGTCGCGACCCGCGTGAATGTTGCGCCCAGATCGGTCGATCGCCACAAACCGCTGCGCGTGGCGGCGATCAGCACGTTGGTGCCGGGCACCAGTGCGATCCGATTGACCCAATGGAAATCCGCATTGTCGGTGCTCGGCAACTGCGCCCAGGTCAGGCCGAAATCCTCGCTGACGAAGATGCCGGCGCCGCGGGCGGCGTCGCCATTGAAGAAACCTTCACCGGTGCCGATGAACACCCGGTCGGCGTTGTCGGGATCGACAGCGATCGAGCCGACCGCGAGATTGGCGATGAAATCGGCCACCGGCGTCCAGCTGGCGCCGTTGTTCTCCGAGCGCCACAGGCCACCGGAGACACTGGAGAAAAGCAGTCGCCCGGCCACCGTGGCATGCACCAGGATGCCGCGCGAGCGACCACCGAAGTTGCCCGGACCGAGTTCTTCGAATCCCCACGCGGGCACCGCTGCCGGGCCGCCGCGCTGCAGCGCTTCGCGGGCAATGGTCTGATTGACGCGCAGGTTCACCTGCGCCGGCGACAACTCACCGGTGCCTTCACGACGCGCCTCCCACATGCGAGCGAATGCTTCCGGCTCGTCGTAAGCGCCACGCTCCTCCTCGCTGCTGTCCTTCACGCGGGGGTAGCCGGGCTTGGTTGATTCGCGCGTAGGCGCGTCCGGCAAGGCCGCGAACCCGATGGTTCCAATCACGGCAAACGCCGCGATCCATTTCGCTCCGGTTGCAATCGACATGCGGTCCCCGTTGGTGGTGTTGCCCAAGTGGGGAGAATGATAGCCGCACAGTGCGCCGTCGCCAGTGCCGGTCGGCGCTTTGCTGCTCAGCCGTGCAGCCTTCGTCCCAGCGGCGTGTCCAGCATCGAGCCGCTGCACTCGCTCGCGCCGCAAAGACACGCCCACATCGCGCGTTCGTCGTCGGACACCGGGCCGGGCATGATGATCGCGTAGTCGAAGGTGAGTTCTTCTCCTGCGGCGATCTCGCGCAGGGTCGAGATCCAGACCTTGTCGCGGCGCTCGTCGCCGTCGATGTTCACGTGGACTTCGGCCTTGCAGTTCGGCGCGCAGCTGTGGTTGAGCCAGCGCGCGAGGTTGCCGCCGCGGTTGCCATCGATCAGCCAGTGCTCGTTGGCGGTGAACAGGAAGGTGTGGCCGCTGCCGCGGTTGTCTCCGTAGGTTTGCGCGGCTGCGTCGGGCGTGATGCGTTCGCCGGTGTATTCGATCAACTCGATCTGCGCAGGTAACGCCACGTTGGCGAACACGCCATGGCCGTGGATGGGCGAGCGGCGGCGGACGATGCGCGGGCGCATGGCGCTCCTTCAGGGCAGGCTCGCCATTGAACGCTACAGCCTGCACGGGCGCAAACTTCCGCAATGTACCGTGTCGGCAAGATTGCGGTGGGTGAAACGACCGGCAACGGTGCCGCAACTCCGTCACCCCCATCCCAACCCTTCCCCCGTCAAGGGGGAAGGGCTTCATGGTGTCGCCACTTCTGCTCCCTCCCCCCGTCAAGGAGGAAGGCTCCATGCTGCCGCCGCTTTGCTCCCTTCCCCCCTTGCGGGGGAAGGGCTGGGGATGGGGGGCGCGGAGTGCCGCGTCAGAATGCCTTCGCCGATCCACTGCGTTCCCTGGTGCGGCTCGGCATACTCGGTTCAGCGGCGACCAGTCCGCGTGGATGGAACGTACCGTGGATGCCCCGCCCGATCCTGCCGAAGTGATCGCCCGCACCCGCGCGTGGCTGGAGCAGGCCGTGATCGGGCTCAACCTGTGTCCGTTCGCCAAGGCGGTGCATGCGAAAGGACGGATCCGCTGGGTGGTCAGCGCGGCGACTCGCGCGGAGGACCTGCGCGCTGAGGTCGCCGGCGAACTGCGCCTGCTTGCAGCAACCCCGATCGATGCGATCGAGACGACGCTGCTGATCCATCCACGCGTACTTCGCGATTTCCTCGACTACAACAACTTCCTCGACGAGGTCGATGCGGAGATCGCCGACGCCGGGTTCGAAGGCGTGATCCAGGTCGCGAGCTTCCATCCGGACTATGTGTTCGCGGGAGCGGCGGCGGACGACGTGGGAAATGCGAGCAACCGATCGCCGTGGCCGCTGCTGCACCTGCTGCGCGAGGACAGCATCGACCGCGCGGTCGCTGCCTACCCGGACCCGGAAACGATCGTCGAGCGCAATCTCGACACGCTGCGGCGGTTGGGCCACGAGGGCTGGCGAGCACTCGCGCGCGGATGGCTGAAAGACGACTCGGCGGCCTGAATGATTGACATCAGTACAGATACTTGACACATGTCTACCTCTGGCCTAGTGTGCGCGCCATGACCACCACACAGCGCCGCCTCGACGAGAAAGAACGCCGCCGCGGCGAGATCGTGCAAGCGGCCGCCGACCTTGCCTTCGATTCGGGCTGGGATGCGGTGACCATGGATGCGGTGGCCAAGCGCGCCCGTCTGTCGCGTGCGCTGGTGTACCTGTACTTCAGCGATCGCACGGCACTGCACGCTGCACTCTGCGAACAGGCCGGCGCATTCCTGCACGAACGCTTCAACGCGGCGGTTGCGCGCCACCGCCGCGGCTACGACCAGTGCGAGGCGATCGGTCGCGCATACGTGGCATTTGCGCAGGAAATGCCGCATTACTTCGAAGCCGTCAGTCGTTTCGAGGCACGCACGCCAGACCCCGATGCCGGTGATTCCAGCGAGCACCGCGCACTGCAGGGCAGCGATCGCATCAAGGGCCTGATGGCACAGTTGATCGAGCGCGGGATCGCTGATGGATCGATCCGCAAGGATGTCGGCAAGCCGGCCGTGGTCGGCCTCGCGTTGTGGGGCTTCACCCACGGGATCATCCAGATCGCGGCGACCAAGGGCGTGCAGATCGCCCGCCAGGGCGTCAGCACGCAGGAGTTGATCGAACAGGCGTTCCTGATGCTGCGCCGCGCGATGACGCCCGCGGGCAACATTTGAACGCATTGTTTTTGCCCGCAATTTGACACCTGTCCATTCTGTAGATCAGTGACCAAGGACTTGGAATGAACCTTCACCTGACCATACGCACCGCCTCACCGCTGCTGCTTACGCTGCTGCTCGCAGCGTGTGGTGCCGCGGCCGACGTCGCAGCGCCGCCGCAACCGGCGACCGCGCGCGCGGTCACCATCGTGCAGCCCGCACCGAATCCCGAGGCCCACCGGATTCGCGCGATCGGCCGCCTCGAGTCCGCAGCGGAACTTCGCTTGTCGTTCAAGGTGGCCGGCGTACTGGCCGCACTCAACGTCGAAGCGGGCGATACCGTCAGCAGCGGCCAGCTGCTGGCGCGCCTCGACGCCACCGAGACGGCAGCGGCAGTGACTCGCGCGACCGAGTCGCTGGCCAAGGCAGCGCGCGATCTCCAGCGTGCCGACGAAGTGTTCGCACGCGGCCTGGTCTCGCGCGAGCAACGCGAGAACGCGGCGACCGCGCGCGACATCGCCGCGGCCGATCTGCGCGGCGCGCGCTTCAACCAGCAGTTCTCGACCGTGGTCGCGCCCGCGGCCGGCAGGGTCAAGGAACGCCTCGCGCGGGTCGGCGAGGTGATCGCCGCGGGCCAGCCGGTGTTGACCCTGTCCAGCGATTCGCGCGGGTGGTTGTTGCGCACGCAACTCGCCGACCGCGATGCGCTGCAGCTTGCGATCGGTGATGCGGCGGAGGTGCGCTTCGACGCGCTGCCCGGCATGCGCTTCGCGGCGACGGTCACGCGGGTCGGCGGTCAGGCCGATCCCGCGACCGGCACGATCGAAGCCGAATTCGGCGTCGACGCCGGTACTTCGCCGCTGCGCAGCGGACTGCTCGGCAAGGTGGAAATCGCACCGCAGTCGGGCAGCTCGGTGCTGTCGATCCCGGTGGCCGCCCTGCTCGCGGCAGAAGGCGCCGAAGCGGAAGTGTTCGTGATCGCCGACGGTTGCGCGAAGGCGCGTCGCATCAGCCTCGGCCGCATCGTGGGCGACAGCGTGGACGTTCACGCGGGGCTCGATGCAGGCGACAGCGTGATCGTCGGCGGTGCCTCGTACGTCGACGACGGCGAAGCGGTACGCATCGTACCCGACTGATTCGCGGCAACCACCGTCAACCGCAAAGCGTCTGCCGCCAAGGCGAACGCGCAAGGAGCAGCACATGCGTCTGTGGGCATTCTCGGTGTACCGCTGGCAGTTCACCCTGGTGGTGTTCGCGCTTTTGATCGCGCTTGGCGCGTACGCGTTCAGCGCCATTCCGCGGCAGGAGGACCCGAGCTTTCCGATCCCGGTCACCAGCGTGATCGTGATCTTTCCGGGCGCCGATCCGGCCGACGTGGAGCGCCTGGCCGTGCGCCCGATCGAAGATGCGATCGCCGAGCTCGACGACGTCAACGACATCCGCTCGACCAGCGAGGACGGCCTCGGCGTGATCCGGGTCGAGTTCGACTGGAGCCAGGACCCGGACAAGAAGTACGACGAGGTCGTGCGCGAGGTCAACGCGCTGCGCGCATCCTTGCCGGCCGAAGTGCGCGACGTGATCCTGCGCAAGACCAATCCCGCGCTGGTCAACATCGTGCAGTACGCGCTGGTCAGCGATACCGCCGACCCGCGGGCATTGAAGAACACCGCCGAAGACCTCGAGGAAGCGATCGAAACCGTGCCCGGCATCCGGCGCGCCGACCGCTGGGCGTTCCCGGAACCGGAGGTACGCGTCGCGCTCGACCTGCCGCGGCTGGCCGAGTCGGGGCTCGATCTGTCGCGGGTGATCGACGCGGTGCAAGGTGAAGGCGCCAGCATCCCCGGTGGCGCACTCGATGTCGGCGAGCGCCGCTACAACTTGAAAACCACTGGCGACTACGAGTCGCTCGACGAAGTCGCAGACACCGTAATCGCGAGTACGCCGACCGGGCTGGTGCGCTTGCGCGATGTCGCCGACGTGCGCTGGTCCACCGAGGAGCAGCTCTACCTGGGCCGCTACAACGGTCGCCGCGCTGCATTCGTGACCGCCAACATGAAGGAAGGCGAGAACATCTTTGACGTCCAGCAGGGGCTCGATGCGCGGATCGCCGCATTTCGCAAGGACCTGCCCGCCGACATCGAACTGGTGCTCAGCTTCGAGCAGGCCGCCAACGTATCCACGCGGCTGCGCCAGCTCGGCATCGATTTCGCGATCGCGATCGCGCTGGTCTCGCTGACCCTGCTGCCGCTGGGCCTGCGCGCAGCCGGCATCGTGATGGTGGCGATCCCGCTGTCGCTGGCGATGGGTCTCGCGGGCTTGTGGTTCCTCGGCTATTCGCTGAACCAGATCTCGATCGCGGGGTTCGTGGTCGCACTCGGCCTGCTGGTCGACGACGCGATCGTGGTGGTGGAGAACATCGCGCGCTACCTGCGCGACGGCTACGAGCGCGCTGAAGCCGCTGTGCGCGCCACCGACCAGATCTCGCTGGCCGTGCTCGGCTGCACCGCGACCCTGGTGTTCGCGTTCCTGCCGCTGCTCAACCTGCCCGAGGGCGCGGGTAAATTCACCCGCGGACTGCCGCTCGCGGTGGTGCTGACCATCCTGTCCTCGCTGCTGGTGGCGTTCACCATCGTGCCCTTCCTCGCCAGCCGGTTTCTGCCCCGGCATGCCGATCCCGAGGGCAATTTTGCGTTGCGGCTGGTCAAGCGCGGTATCCACACGCTGTATGCGCCGGTGATGCACCGGGCGCTCGCGCGCCCGTGGGCGGCGCTCGGAATCTGCGTGGCGTTGTTCGCTGCGAGTCTTGCGCTGGTGCCGCAGATCGGTTTCTCGTTGTTCCCACCTGCCGACAAGGGCCAGTTCCTGATCACGATCAAGGCGCCGGAGGGCGCATCGCTGGATGCGACCGACCGCGCGCTGCGCGTGGTCGAGGCCGAACTCGCGCGGCATCCGCAAGTGCAGCATGCGATGGCCAACCTCGGACAGGGCAATCCGCTGGTCTACTACAACGTGTTTCCGCTGGAGCAGCGATCGAGCACCGCCGAAGTGTTCGTCAACCTCGATGGCTGGCGCGAAGAGGAATCGCTGGCGTTGCTCGAGACCCTGCGCGCGCGCTTCGCCGACTACCCGCACGCGCAGATCGTGGTCAAGCGCTTCGAGAACGGTCCGCCGATCGAGGCACCGATCGCGGTGCGCATCATCGGCCGCGAACTCGACACGCTGCGCCGGCTCGCCACCGAGGTCGAAACGGTGATGGAGACCACGCCGGGCACCCGCGATGTCACGAACCCGATCCGCCGCACCCGCATCGATCTCGATCTGGGCGCCGATCTGGACAAAGCGGGGCTGCTCGGCATCGCCAGCATCGATATCGACCGCGGATCGCGGCTGGCGGTCGCCGGCTACGAGGCGGCCACGTTCCGCGAGTCCGATGGCGATGCGTATCCGATCGTGCTGCGGCTGCCGATGAGCGGACGTCCGCAGGCCGCCCTGCTCGATGATCTGTACTTCACCAGCCGGGTCAGCGGCCAGAGCGTTCCGCTCGCGCAGATCGCGCAGCCTCGATTGACCTCCGGTCCCAATCGCATCGAACGCTACGACCGCGAGCGGATGGCGACGGTCACTTCCTACGTCAGCGACGGCTTCATCACCAGCAACGTCACCAGCGATCTTGCGCGGCGCCTGCAGCAGGTCGAGCTGCCGCGCGGTTACCGGATCGCATTCGGCGGCGAGGCCCAGGCCGCCGCGCGCAGTCTTTCCGGGCTGGGCTCTGCGGTTTTGATCGCGACGTTCGGCATCCTCGCGGTGCTGGTGCTCGAGTTCGGCAGCTTCCGCTCGGTGTGGATCGTCGCCGGAGTGATTCCGTTCGGCATTCTCGGCGCGCTGGTGGCGCTGTTCCTGAGCGGCTACACCCTGTCCTACGTGGCGATCATCGGCTTCGTCGCACTGGTCGGGGTCGAGATCAAGAATTCGATCCTGCTGGTCGACTTCACCAACCAGCTGCGGCGCGAGGGCATGGCGCTGCGCGAGGCGATCGAGCAGGCCGGCGAACTGCGCTTCCTGCCGGTGCTGCTGACCTCGGTCACCGCGATCGGCGGACTCACGCCGCTCGCGCTGGCCGACTCCGCGCTGTACTCGCCGCTGGCGGTAGTGATGATCGGCGGATTGATCAGCTCGACCCTGCTCGCGCGGATCGTGACGCCGGTGATGTACAGCTTGCTGCCGCCGGCGATCGAGCCGCGCGCGAATCCTTCGGCACAGGCAGCAGCGACCGCCTGACGCATCCGCGAACAGGGCGGAGGCTCCTGCCCCGCCCTGTTCGCCGCGCCCGCTCGCAACTCAGGCGACTGCGGTGAGCCCCGCAGCTTCGTGGTCTTCGCGCCAGGCGCGCGCCGCAAGTCGCTGCACCAGCGGATTGCGCGGACGCCGCAACCGGCGCTCGGCGACCAGCGCACCGAACCATGCACGCTCACCCGCGCGCTCGGCCACATCGAGCATGGTCAGGTCGATCAAATCGCGCTGCGCATGACTGCCACCGAAGCGGTGCGCGTGGCTGCGGATGCCACGCAGCGCTTGCAGTGCGACCCGGTAGTCACCGTTCGCGATCGCGTGCAGCGCCATGCACGCCGGATAGCCGACGTCGCGGGTGTAGCCGGCATTGTCGGAGCCTTGCGCGAGCAGCGCACGCTGCGCGTCGAGGATCGTCGCCTGCGGCGTCGCCCGCCCCGCGCCGACGTGCGCGAGCATCGCGTGGAAATCGTTGAACGCGTAACGGCCGGCTTCGCCCGCCGCGATCCAGCGATCCGAGATCGCATTCCAGCGCGGGCCGACGTCGATGCCACGCAGGCGCATCCGCCACAGCATCGCGCTGGCATCGACCAGATCCAGCGCGAGCGCGGAACCGGCCCCGCCGATCGCCGTGTCGTACAGCTTCAACGCCGCAGCGTGGTCGTCGAGGTCGAGATGGAACAAGGCCAGGTGCCAGTGCAGGTGCACCGCGAAGAAGCAGCCATCGGACCATGTGGGCTGGCCGGGTGCGAGCCAACCGATGCCGGCCTGCGGGTCCGCGCGCATCTCGTGCACGTGCGCCACCGCATGCCAGGCCCATGCATCGTGCGGCTCGATCTGCACGGCTTGCATGCCCGCGCGCTCGGCCGCGTCGTAGTCGCCGGTCTCCTCGAGGCCGAAAGCATGCATCCCCAGCAGCGCGTGGTAACCGGGCACGCCTGCATCCCACACCGGAACCGCCCGCGCGATGCGGTCACGCAGCATCCGCGTGTCGCCACGGAAGAAGTCGATCTGGTGACCGATTTGCAACGCCAGCAGGTCGCGTGGCCATTCGACGCTGAGCTCTTCGAGCAGGCGGCCTGCCTCGGTCCAGCGGCCGTCGCACAGCGCCAGGGCTGCAGCGAGATGCGCGCGCTCGCGCGCGTCGGCCGGCAGGTTCGCCGCATGCGTGCACGCCGCACGTGCTGGCGCGATGCCCCCGGGCTCGGTGCCGATCAGGTACAGCCAAGCCTTCAGCACATGCGCCATTGCCATGCCGGGTGCATGCTGGATGGCGCGCTCGACGCTGGACAGCGGGTCGCCAACCAGGCAGCGTAGTTCGAAGCAGGCGTGGCGGAACGCCTGCGCTGCATCCGCATTGGCGCCGCTCAAGCGGTGCCCGGTATCGTCGTGGAATTGCATGGTGGTTCTCCTGCGCGCGGCGGTGTGCCGCATGGTGGAAACAGTCTGAGCGCCGCCGACGGTAGCCACCAACGTCGATTCGGCAAGGAACAGGACGAAATGGCCAATATCGCAACGCCTCCGCCACTCACGGTTGCCCTGCTGGCGGTACCTGCCGTCTTGGCATCGACGCTGTACGGTTTCTACGACATGCTGGCCAGCGTGCGCCGCGACTGGCAGCGGCTGCACGGCGGCGGCGACTTCGCCTCGCCGTTTCGGCCGCTGGTGGTCAGTCGCGACGGTCTTCCGCTGGCTACCTGCAACGGCGTGCGCGTCACGCCTGACACCAGCATCGCCGACTGTCCAACGCCGGACGTGGTGTGCGTGACCAGTCTCGCGATTCCCCCCGACAGCGCGCCGGGAGAGGAATACCGCATCGAATTGCAGTGGCTAAAGGATTGTCACGCGCGCGGCTCGGTGCTCGCATCGGCTTGTACCGGTGCGGTTTTGCTGGCCAGCACCGGATTGCTGGACGGATATGAGGCAACGTCCCACTGGGCCTACTGTGATGCGCTCGCCAAGCGCCATCCCCGCACGCGCTGGCTGGCCGATCGGGGCCTCGTCACGGCCGGCGCCGGCGGACGCATCCTGATGTCCGGCACCGGCATGTCATGGCACATGCTCGCGCTCGCACTGATCGCGCGCTTCGCGGGCGCCGACGAAGCGATGCAGGTGGCGCGGATCAACCTGCTCGACACGCAACGGGCCAGTCCGGTCGCGTATGCATCGCTGACCCACGGCGGGCCGGCAGCCGATCCGGTCGTCGCGCAGTGCCAGATCTGGGCGGCCAGCAACTACGCGCTCGACGCGCCGGCGGCGCAGATGGTGGCGCTGTCGGGTTTGCCGGAACGCACGTTCAAGCGGCGCTTCACGCAGGCGACGGGAATGAGCCCGCTGCAATACATCCATGTCGTGCGCCTGGAGGAAGCCAAGCAGATGCTGGAGGCAGGCGATGAGCCGGTGGATTCGATTGCCGAGGCGGTCGGCTACCAGGATCCGAGCTTCTTCAATCGATTGTTCAGGCGTCGGGTATCGCTGACGCCGAGCCAGTACCGGCGACGCTTCGGAACGCTGGGGCGCCAGCTGCGCCGGCAGCCCTAGGGAGCCCCGGTCGTGCTCAACCCGGCATCAACTCGATCCGGATCCGCTCCGCCACCCGGCGCGCCTTTTCCTTCGCCTGCAGGATGCTGTCGCCGCGCGCGAGCGCCACGCCGACGCGTCGCCGGCCGCGCACCTCGGGTTTGCCGAACAAACGCAGCGCGGTGTCGGGTTCGACCAGCGACTCGGCGACCCCGTGGAACAGCGGCGCACGGCGGCGGCCGGAGCGATGAAGGAAGGCCAATCGACCGGATTGCGGTGATCGTTGGCCCGCGGACGTGTCGATGTCGCTCACGCTCGCCTGCGCGCCAACGGTCTCGCCTGCCTGAATGCAGGCTGGCTGCAAAGCACCGCCACACCGCCCACCGGCAACTCGCGCAGCGCGCGGCAGCGCCTGATGCACTGCTGTAGAATACCTACCTGGTAAGACTTTTGGAGTGGACGATGGGCGCCGTAGTCGTGTCGACCAAGGGGCAGATCGTCCTGCCCGCCGCCGTGCGCAAGGCGCTTGGCTTGAAGCCGGGAATGCGCGTCGACATCCGGGTCGAGGGCAGGGGCGCGCGCATCACCCCGGCACCGGCCAGGAACTCGGCGAAGCTTTCCGAAATCCAGCGGATCCTCGCGTATTCCGGATCACGGGTGGCCATTGGTTCGATGCGGGTCACGGACTACAAGGACTGACGGCGTGCGCGCCCTCGATACCAACGTGCTGGTGCGCGCCCTGGTGCAGGATGATGCGGCACAGGGTCGCCGCGCTCAGGCATGCCTGAGCGCCCAGCCGGTGTATATCCCGGTGACGGTGGTCCTCGAACTGGAGTGGGTACTGCGCTCGCAATACGGATACTCCCCGAGGACGATCGCGGACGCGATGGAAAAGCTGGCGATACTGGAGAACGCGGTCGTCGGCGAGCAGGCGGCCGTGGTCGCGGCGGCCGGGAAACTGCGGCAGGGCTGGGATTTCGCCGATGCGCTGCATCACGCGCTGGCTGCCGGCTGTGACGATTTCGCCACGTTCGACACCCGGCTGTCTCGGCGCGCGCGTCGCGATGATTCGACGGCTCCCCCGGTGATCGCGATTTGATGCAGCGCGTCGATCAGGACGGCGAGGAGTCATATGACGGGACGGGTCGACCGCAACCCGCCTTCGCGTTGCCTCAACCCGGCATCAATTCGATCCGGATCCGCTCTGCCACCCGGCGCGCCTTTTCCTTCGCCTGCAGGATGCTGTCGCCACGCGCGAGCGCCACGCCGACGCGTCGCCGGCCGCGCACTTCGGGTTTGCCGAACAGACGCAGCGCGGTGTCGGGCTCGGCCAGCGACTCGGCGACCCCGTGGAACAGCGGCGCACGGCCGTGGCCTTCGGCCAGGATCGCCATCGATGCCGACGGGCCGAGCGGCCGGATGACCGGGATCGGCAAGCCGAGGATCGCGCGCACGTGCAGGGCGAACTCCGAGAGTTCCTGCGAGACCAGCGTCACCAGCCCGGTATCGTGCGGACGCGGACTGACCTCGCTGAACAGCACCTCCTCGCCGCGCACGAACAGCTCCACGCCATACAGGCCGAAGCCGCCGAGCTCATCGGTGATCGCGCGCGCGATTTCCTGCGCGCGCGCCAAAGCCGCCGGCGCCATCGGCTGCGGCTGCCAGCTTTCGCGGTAGTCGCCGTCTTCCTGGTAGTGGCCGATCGGCTCGCAGAAGCTGGTGCCACCGCGATGGCGCACGGTCAGCAGGGTGATCTCGTAGTCGAACGGCACGAAGCCCTCGACGATCACCCGGCCCGCGCCCGCGCGCCCGCCGCTTTGCGCGTACTCCCACGCGGCGTCGATCTGCGTGGCCTCGCGCACGATGCTCTGGCCCTTGCCCGACGACGACATCACCGGCTTGACCACGCATGGCAGGCCCAGCGCGGCGACCGCGGCGCGGAAATCGGCGATGCTGTCGACGAAACGGTACGGGCTGGTCGGCAGCCGCAGCGTTTCCGCTGCCAGGGTACGGATCCCCTCGCGATCCATGGTCAGCCATGTCGCGCGCGCGGTCGGCACCACATGCAAGCCGTCGCGTTCAAGTTCGACCAGGGTCGGGGTGTGGATCGCTTCGATCTCGGGCACTACCAGCGTCGGGCGCTCCTGCGCGATCAACGCGCGCAGTTCGACCGGATCGAGCATGTTGATCACGTAACTGCGGTGCGCGACCTGCATCGCCGGCGCATCCGCATAGCGGTCGGCGGCGATCACCTCGACGCCGAGTCGCTGGGCCTCGATCGCGACCTCCTTGCCCAGTTCACCGGAGCCCAGCAGCAGCAGGCGGATCGCGTGGTCGCTGAGCGGGGTTCCGAACGGGGTCATGGGCGGCTCCGGTGACAACGTGGGGTTTCGACAGGGCTTCGTGCGACCGATATTCTATCGAGGCTGGCCCGATCGCGTTCGACCACGGCGTCGATCGCTGGCACAATGGAGGCTCCGCCTGCAGCTTCAGTCCATGAAATCATTCTTGTTGCCGGCGCTGTCGACGCTGGTGCTGCTGCTGCACGCCGGCGCAGCGATGGCTGCTGCCGAAACCCGGTGGATGAAGATCGTCCTCGATGGCCGCAAGGTCGGCCAGCTGGAGTCGATCCGCGAGGTCGATGGCGATCGCGTGACCAGCACCGAGCGCATGACGATGACGATCGATCGCGCCGGCATCACGCTGCCGGTGTTCACCGAGGAGCGCTCGATCGAAACCCTCGACGGCAAGCCGCTGGGTTTCACCGCGAAAACCGGCTTGTCGGGCATGGACACCGAGGTCGAGGGCACGCTCGACGACAACGGGCAGCTGCAGATCGCGATGCGCTCGGGCAACAGCGAACAGCGCCGCAGCATGCCGTGGCCCGCCGGCGCGGTGTTGCTCGAGGGCGCACGACTCGCCGAGCAGCGTGCGGGCCTTGAAGCAGGCGCGCGCTACAGCATGCTGTCGTTCCAGCCTTCGACGCTGCAGGCGATTCCTTCGTCGGGCGTGGTGATGGCGACCGAATCGGTGATGGTCGAAGGCGGCGTGCGCGACCTGGTCCGCATCGACCAGGTCGCCGACCTGGACGGAGCGCCGCTGCGCATGAGCGCGTGGGTCGATCGCGACCACACCATCCATCGCGCGAGCATGCCGGTGATGGGCATGGAGTTCGTGCTGCTCGCCTGCAGCGAAGCCTGTGCGAAGGCGCCCAACCAGTCGGCCGACATCCTCGATCGCGCGATGGTTGTCGCGCCACGCGCGCTGGATGGCGACGAACGCAGCGCCGGGCTCGTATACACGCTGCGCATCGCCGGCCAGGACGCGCCCGCGCTGCCGAGCGTCGGCGAGCAGCGCAGCACGCGGGGCGAGCAGGTGTGGTCAGTGCGCGTCGAGCCGCGCGGCTCGTTGCACGACACAACCCCGCCGACCGCCGCCGATCGCAACGCCAACCGCTGGCTCAACCACGACGACCCGACGGTGGTCGCACTCGCGCGGCGCGCAGTGGGCGAATCCAAACATGCCGATGCCGGCGCGCTGATGCAGGCGCTGGAGGACTTCGTACGCGAGTACATCGACAACAAGTCGATGCGCATCGGTTATGCCTCGGCCGCCGAGACGGTGGCCTCGCGTGAGGGCGATTGCACCGAACACGCGGTGTTGCTGGCGGCACTGGGCCGCGCGCTCGACGTGCCGACGCGGGTGGTCAACGGCCTCGCCTATGCGCCATCGTTCGCCGGCCGCGACCAGGTGTTCGTGCCGCACGCGTGGGTGCAGGCGTGGGACGGCAAGCGTTGGCGCAGCTACGACGCCGCGCTGGCCGGATTCGACGCGGGCCATATCGCACTGTCGATCGGCGACGGCGATGCGAGCGGCTTCTACGGCGGCGTCGCGCTGCTCGGCAATGTCGCGATCGAAGCCATCGCACCGCTGCCGGAGACCGCGGCCCGATGACCGTGACATCGCGCTGGCTGCTGGCACTCGCGCTGCTCGCGGGCACCGCGCGCGGCGAATCGCTCGAAGCGCAGATTGGGCGACTCGAGGACGGCGGTCACGAGTCGCGGATTGCCGGACTGATACTCGACCCGGCGGTGTCCGAGATCAGCGGCGTGGCGTTTTCGCGGCGCGCGCCGGGTCGCCTTTGGGCAGTCAACGACAGCGACAACGGCAATCTGCTGCATGCGCTCTCCGACAGCGGAAAACTGCTCGGCACCTACGTCGTCGATGGCGCAAGGAACTACGACTGGGAAGATCTCGCCGCCTACGAACTCGACGGCGAAGCGTGGCTGCTGATCGCCGACACCGGCGACAACGGTGGATTGCGCAAGGAGATCCAGCTGATCGCGGTGCGCGAGCCGGATCCCGCGGCGCAGTCGGGTCCTGTCGCGGTCGCGTGGAAACTGCGCGTGCGCTGGCCCGACGGTCCGCGCGACAGCGAGGCGCTGATGGTCGACCCGCAAGCGCGCGAGATAATGCTGCTGGCGAAAAAGCGCGTGCCTGCACAGCTGTTCCGCGTGCCGCTGCCGGTTGCCGACACCGCGCCGAAGCGCGAGGTCGCGGTGCAGATCGCGCAAATCACCGGCCTGCCGCAACCGACCGACGATGATCTCGCGCGCGCACCCGGTGCTCGCTACATGAGCCAGATCACCGCGGCCGACCTGAGTCCCGATGGCCTGCGCATGGTGGTGCTCACCTACCGCGAGGCCTATCTGTATGCACGCGCCAGTGGCGAAGCCTGGCGCCACGCACTCGCGCGGCCGCCACGACGGCTCGGGATGCCACCGCTGCTGCAGGCCGAAGCGATCGCCTTCGATCGCGATGGACGCACGATCTGGATCAGCAGCGAGCGCCTGCCGGCACCGTTGATCCGGCTCGATCCCAAATAAGGCGCGGCGGCGGACCGGGTTCGGGATTTCGCGGGCAACGCGGACGAATACCGTGATCTTTAACGGCGGGCCAAGGCCCGCCCTACGTGGGCGGATCGCATCCCGTAGGGGGGGGGGGGGGGGCCCCCCCCGGGGTTGTTAGAAAAAAAAAATATTTTAGTAAACAAAAAAAATAATCCCCAAACCACAATAAAAAAAAAAAA
>JANOEA010000038.1:0-9808 GCA_031412975.1 Pseudomonadota bacterium
GTGTACCTGCTCGAACGCTACGGCTTGTCGAACGCGCTGATCCTCGAAGAGGCCGCGCGCGAAGTCGGCCTGCCGCCGCCGCTGCGGCCGCTGCCCGGTGGCTTCCTGCGCCGCGACCGCGCGGTGCTCGCGCTATCGCGGCGCGGCAGCTGGCTCGAGGGGCGACCAAAAACACTGACGCACTCGGAGGGTCTGTCGCAGTTGCTCGCGGCAGTCGCGGCCAATCCGGAGCTCGACATCCACGTGGTGCCGGTATCGATCTTCGTCGGCCGCGCGCCGAGTCGCGCGACCGGCTGGTTCCGCGTGCTGTTCTCGGAAAACTGGGTGATGGTGGGCCGCTTCCGCCGCCTGCTCGCGATCCTGCTCAACGGCCGCGACACCATCGTGCACTTTTCCGCGCCAGTGAGCCTGCGCGCGGTGGTCGCCGAGGGGCTCGACCCGCAGCGCACGATTCGCAAGGCCTCGCGCGTGCTGCGCGCGCACTTCCGCCGCCTGCGCACCGCGGTGATCGGCCCCGATCTGTCGCATCGACGCACCGTGATCGACGACGTGCTCAACGCCGAGCCGGTGCGCGAGGCGATCGCCGCGACCGCGGCCAAGGACAAGATCGACCGCGAGCAGGCGTGGGCCAAGGCGCGCGGCTACGCGTGGGAGATCTCGGCCGACTACTCGCACCCGGTGGTGCGTTCGCTGTCGTTCGTGCTCAAACCCTTCTGGAACCAGATCTACGACGGCGTGTCGATGCATCACTTCGACACCCTGATGAAAGTGGCGCCCGGCCACGAAGTGGTCTACGTGCCGTGCCATCGCAGCCACATCGACTATCTGTTGCTGAGCTACCAGCTCTATGAGAACGGCATCGTGCCGCCGCACATCGCCGCCGGCGTGAACCTCAACCTGCCGGTGGTGGGCCCGATCCTGCGCCGCGGCGGGGCGTTCTTCCTGCGCCGCAGCTTCCGCGCCAACCCGCTGTATTCGACCGTGTTCAGCGAGTACGTGACGCAGCTGTTCGCGCGCGGCGTGTCGATGGAGTACTTCATCGAAGGCGGCCGCTCGCGCACCGGCCGCCTGCTGGAACCGCGCGCGGGCATGCTGGCGATGACGCTGCGCTCGTTCCTGCGCGTGCCGCGCCGGCCGGTGGTGTTCGTGCCGGTCTACATCGGCTACGAAAAGCTGATCGAGGGCAAGAGCTACATCGGCGAGCTGACCGGCAAGCCGAAGGAAAAGGAGTCGCTGCTGGGCCTGCTGCGCAGCTTCGGCATCCTGCGCCAGAAGTACGGCAAGGTCGCGTTGAGTTTCGGCGAGCCGATCTTCCTCGGCGAGCACCTGGATGCGGTCGCGCCCGAATGGCGCGAGCGCGGCGACACGACCGAGGAGCGGCCGCAGTGGTTCCCGTCCGCGGTGGACAGCCTGGCCAATCGGGTGATGATCAACATCAACCGCGCGGCCAACGTCAATCCGATCAACCTGCTCGCGGTGGTGCTGCTGTCCGCACCGAAGCACTCGCTGGGCGAATCCGACCTCGGCGCGGCAATCGCGCTGTGCAAGCGACTGCTCGAACGCGTACCGTATTCCGACCGCGTCACGGTGACCCCGCTGTCGCCGGCGCAGATCATCGCCTACGGCGAACACATGCAGGCGATCCTGCGCATCCGCCATCCGCTCGGCGACGTGCTGGCCAGCGAAGGCGACCGCGCGATCCTGCTGTCGTACTTCCGCAACAACGTGGTGCACCTGTTCGCGACCGCCGCTTGGGTCGCGTGCTGTTTCCTCAACAACCGCCGGCTGCGCCGCGGCACCGTCGAGCGCCTCGGCGAGTTCGTCTATCCGTTCTTGCAGAACGAGCTGTTCCTGCCGTGGACGGCCGAGGAATTCGGCGAGCGCGTGCAGCAGACCATCGACGTGTTCCTCGAGACCGGCCTGCTCAAGGCAGACCCCGAAGGCCGCATGCTGCGCCGGCGGATCGGCCAGACCGACCAGGCGTTCCAGTTGCGGGTGGTCGCGCACACGCTGGTGCAGGCCTTCGAGCGTTATTACATCGCGATCGCGCTGCTGGTGCGCAACGGTCCGGGCAGCCTGAGCACCGCGGAGCTGGAGAACCTGTGCCACCTGACCGCACAGCGCCTGGCCCTGCTCTACGAGCGCAGCGCGCCGGAGTTCTTCGACCGCAACCTGTTCCGCGGTTTCATCGGCACGCTCAAGGAGCATCGCTTCGTGTGGCTGGATGCCGCCGGCAAACTCGATTTCGGCGATGCGCTCGCGGCGATCGCGAAGGACTCGCGGCTGATCCTGTCGCGCGAGCTGCGCCACTCGATCCTCAAGCTCACCGCTGCGAGCAAGGCCGAGGCCGCCGATGCGCAGCCCGTGCCGGCGAACGGCGACGCGGCGACCAACAGCGACGCGCCGCAGTCGTCGGA
This sequence comes from Pseudomonadota bacterium, assembly GCA_031412975.1. GTDB lineage: Bacteria > Pseudomonadota > Gammaproteobacteria > Xanthomonadales > Ahniellaceae > UBA4656. The sequence goes on from JANOEA010000038.1 coordinate 2,418, forward strand.
CAAGCCCGACGAGCGCTGAATCAGGCGTCGAGGTCCGGGATCAGTTTCGACTCCAGCCACGCGATCATGTCCTTGATCGCGAGCTTGCGCTTCTTCAGGCGTTTGATCTGCAGCTGGTCGGTCGAGCGGTCCGCGGCCAGGCGGTCGATGACCTGGTCCAGATCGCGGTGTTCGACTTTCAGCTCGACCAGTTTGCGCGCGATCTCGGACGGGTCCACGGAGGGTGCGGGCTGGTTATGGACGATTCCTGCAGTGTAGCGCGCGGCGCAGCACAGCCGGCTGCCGCTACAATGCGCGGCCGCCCGGAACGCCCCGTCATGCCCGCCGTCGACCCGCGCAAACACGAGCTCGAGTTCAACAAGCTGGCCAAGCGGCTGCGTCGCGAGGTCGGGCAGGCGATCGCCGACTACAACATGATCGGCGAGGGCGACAAGGTGATGGTGTGCCTGTCGGGCGGCAAGGACTCGTACACGCTTCTGGATGTACTGCTCCGGTTGCAGGCCAAGGCGCCGGTGCGCTTCGAGCTGGTCGCCGTGCACCTGGACCAGAAGCAGCCCGACTACGACCCGACCGTGCTGCCGCGCTACCTGCGCGGCCTCGGCGTGCCGTTCACGATCCTCGAGCAGGACACCTACAGCGTGGTCAAGCGGGTGGTGCCCGAGGGCAAGACCATGTGCGGCCTGTGCTCGCGGCTGCGCCGCGGCGCGCTGTATGCCCACGCCAAGCGCGAGGGTTTCACCAGGATCGCGCTCGGCCACCACCGCGACGATATCGTCGAGACCTTGTTCCTGAATCTGTTCCACCACGCGCAGCTCGCCGCGATGCCGCCGAAACTGAAGTCCGAGGACGGCGAGCACATCGTGATCCGCCCGCTGGCGTACTGCGCCGAGCACGACCTGGCCGCCTACGCGCAGGCGATGCGCTTTCCGATCATGCCGTGCAATCTGTGCGGCTCGCAGGAAACGCTGCAGCGCAAGACGATCAAGGCGATGCTCGGCGAGTGGGAGCGGCGCCACCCGGGGCGCATCGAGACCATCTTCCGCGGCCTGACCGATGTGCGGCTTTCGCAGCTGGCCGACCGCGAACGTTTCGATTTCGCCGCACTCGGCGCTTCCGGCGGGCCCGCACCCGGCGTGGCCGAATGGTTGCTCGGCGAAGCCCCTGCTTCGACGTCGGGCACTGCGCCCCAGGCACACGAGGCGCGGCACAGCGGCCTGGAAATCCTCGGCGCCTGATCCGCCGCTTCTCATCCATCCCGCGCCTGCCCCGCATGCGCCTCCCACCGTTGGCATCCCTCCATGTTCTTTCGTCAGTTGACCCTGTTCCGTTTTCCGAAATCGGCCGCCGAGACCCTCGGCGATGGCCTTGCGAAACGCCTGAAGAAGCACCATTTACGTGCCTGCGGCCCGCTCGAGGCGCAGACCCGCGGCTGGGTCTCCCCGTATGGGCGCGGCGACGATGCGCTGCTGCACCAGCTGGGTGCATTCACCCTGCTCACGCTCGGTGGCGAGGACAAGCTGCTGCCGCCGGCGGTGCTCAACGAGAGCGTGGCGCAGAAGATTGAAACACTTGAAGGCCAGCGCGGCAAACGGGTCGGTGGCCGCGAGCGCAAGCGCCTGCGCGACGAGGCGCTGCACGACCTGCTGCCGAAGGCCTTCGTGCGTCCATCGCGCCTGAGCGGGTATCTCGACGCCAAGGCCGGTTGGCTGTTGGTCGACAGCGCTTCACGCAAACAGGCCGAAGGTTTCCTGACCGTTCTCCGTGAAACCGTGGATAGTTTCCCGGCGATTCCGCCGGACCCCGAAGAATCGCCGCGCGCGTTGATGACCGGGTGGCTGACCGGCGCTAAGCTCCCGGAAGGCTTCGGCCTGGGTGATGAATGCGAATTGAAGGACCCATCGGATCAGGGCGCGATTGCGCGCTGCCGCCGACAGGACCTTGAATCCGACGAGGTGCGCGAGCATCTGAAGAGTGGCAAGCAAGTAACCCAACTGGGTGTGGTCGTCGACGAGCGGGTGTCGTTCACGCTCGGCGAAGACCTGTCGGTGCGCAAGTTGCGTTTCCTCGACGCGGTCACCGCGGAGTTGGAAGGCACCGACCGGGATTCGCCGCGCAGCGAGATCGACGCGCGTTTCGCGGTGATGAGCCTGACCTTGAAGCCCGTGCTGGAGCGCCTGGATTCGGTGTTCCGCCTGCCGCGTCCCTCGGACCGCGGCCGACGGTAGTCGATACCGCGCGCTCCCATCGACCGATGGATGGACCGTATGGATGCGCGCGACAACAACTTTCTCGAACTCGAGACTTCGCGTGGCCGGCGCATCAAGGTGCTGGCCAAGATGCATCCGCGCGCGCGCCGCATGAGCCTGACGATGGGCGTGCATGGTCCGCGCGTATCCACTCCGCGCGGCACCCATCCGTCCGACGTGCGCGCGTTCCTGCGCGAGAACGCCGACTGGCTGGAGCTGAAACTACGCGAGATGGAGCGCCAGGGCGTGCGCCTCGCGCCACCGGTGCCGGGCGTGCCCGACACCTTCAATTGGCGCGGCGAGCTGGTGCTGGTGCGCTGGGAGCATGGGGTGTTCCCGCGCATCCGCATCGACGACAACCAGGCCACCATCGCGCTGGATCTCGACCACGGCGATTCCGATGCGATCGCGCGCCGCGCGATGCGCGGTTTCATCGTCGCGCAGATGAAGCGCGAGGTGGCGCGCATGACCAAACTCTACGAGCCGCTGGTAGGCCGCCCGGTACTGTCGACGCGTTTGCTGCCGATGAACAGCCTGTGGGGCAGCCTGTCGGTCAACGGCCGGATGACGCTGGACCTGTCGCTGATGCTCGCACCCACGCAGGCGCTCGAGTACGTGGTGGTGCACGAGATGAGCCACCTGTGGATCCGCAACCACGGGCGGCGCTTCTGGGAGCGCGTCGAAGCGGTGTTCCCGCAATACAACGAGGCGCGCGTCTGGCTGGGTCGCAACGGGCACGCAGTGAAGGCTGAACTCGCGCGCTGGATCGGCAGCCAATTGCCCTGAGGGCAATCCATTGCCCACCTGCGGCAGCCGCCGAGGCGGCGCCTGAAGCACACGAGCCCTTTCTCCTTGTGGGAGCCGCCATGGCGGCGACGGCAGCACTGGTGGCTTGCCGCAGTCAATTTCCGCGAGGATGCCGCTCGCGAAATGCCGCAATCGCATCGGCGACCGGCTGCGGATCCTCCAGATGCAGGTGGTGGGTGCCCTTGATCTGCACCTGCGCCAGCTGCACCACCGCCGCGCAGCGGCGCGCGCGGGTTTCCGCGCTGAAATATGGTGGCGCAGGATCGGCGGCAACCAGCAGCGTCGGGCACTGGATGCCGGCGAGGTAGGCCAGGATCTGCTCCTCGGTCAGGCGGATCGCGCTGGTCAGGGTCAGGCGCGGATCCGACGACCACACCCAGCCGCCGTCGACCGCGCGGGTGCCGCGTTCGACCAGCGCTTGCGCTGCCGCCTGCGACAGGCCGTTGGCCTGCCGGCGGGCGCCGATCGCGATGTCGAGTGCGGGAAATACCCGCAGCGCCTTGCTGCCGATCGTGGCGCGATCGCGATGCGCCTGCTGCAGTACCGCCAGCGATTTCTCCGGCGCGGTGGCGATCGGCCCCAGGCCTTCGATCAGCCACAGCTGACGGACCCGCTCGGGCACGGCGGCTGCCGCGACGCTGGCGATCGCAGCACCCAGCGAATGGCCCAGCAAGGTGAACTGCGGCCAGCCCAGCGCGTCGGCCGCGGCCAGCACTTCGCCGAGGTAATCGACGTAGTGATACCAGCTGCCGGCCGCGCGATGGTCGGAACGGCCATGGCCGGGCAGGTCGATCGCGACCACCTCGCAGGCGTCGAGCAGCGGTGCCAGCGCGGCGAAACTCGCGGCGTTGTCGAGCCAGCCGTGCAGCGCCAGCACGCGCTCTGCGCCGGTGTTACCCCAGCGGCATCCCGCCAGCCTCAGGTGCGGCAGTTGCAGCACCAGCTCGCTGCCGCTCACGGTGCATCGGCCTCGATCGCGGTGGCACGCGCGGCGCGTCGTTCCAGTGCGGCATCGTCGCCGAGCGCGGCCAACGCGGGATCCAGCGGTGGCCAGCCTTGCAGGTGGCGCGTGATCAGGCTGGTCAGCGCGGCCACGTGCGCGGCGCTGTCGTTGAGCGCGGGAATGTATTCGAAACGCTCGCCACCGGCATGCAGGAAGCGCTCGCGGTTCTCGTCGTCGATCTCCTCGATGGTTTCGAGGCAGTCGACCGAGAACCCCGGGCATACGACCTGTACCGAGCGGATCCCCTCGCCCGGCCACGCCGCGAGCGTCTCGTCGGTATACGGCTTCAACCACGGCTCGCGGCCCACGCGCGACTGGAACGTCAATGCCCATTGCTCGCGCGCGAGGCCCAGTCGCGTGGCGACCTCGCGCGCGGTGGCCTGGCACTCGCAGAAGTACGGATCGCCATTGCGGAAGTAGCGCTCCGGGATGCCATGGAACGAGAACAGCAGGCGGTCGGCGCCACCGTGCTTCTCGCGATGGCTGCGGATGCTGTCGGCGAGCGCGTCGAGGTACCCGGGCTCCATGAAGTAGTCGGCGATGGTGCGCACTTCGGGCATGAAGCGCCAGGTGCGCAACTCGTCGAACACCGCGTCGAACACCGATGCGGTGGTGGTGGCCGAATACTGCGGATACAGCGGCAGCACCAGCAGGCGTCGCAGGCCGGACTCCTGCATCTCGCGCAGCACCTCGGCGATCGCGGGGGTGCCGTAGCGCATCGCCATGCGCACCTGCAGCCGCTGCGGGTCGCGCTCGGCGCCCAGCTGCACGCCGATGCGCGCGGTCAGGCTCCGGGTCAGCGTCATCAGCGGCGAGCCCTCGGGCGTCCACACGGCCGCGTAGGCCTTGGCCGAGCGCGGGGACCTCAGGCTCAATATCAGCCCGTGCAGGACCAGCCACCAGAGCCAGCGCGGCAGCTCGATGACCCGCCGATCCCACAGGAATTCGGCCAGATAGCGCCGCACGGCCTTGGTGGTCGGCGCATCCGGGGTGCCCAGATTGACCAGCAGGATGCCGGTGGAATCGGGCTGGCGATGGCGAAAATGGGTGCGGCCGAGGTAATTCACGCACAAACCTAGCATGGAGGGTCGCCGCGCATGCTACCGGCGCCTGCGTGACGGACATCGTAGCTTCCCGCGCAGCGGCGTGCGCTGCCTGGAGCGGGCCGCGCGCTCCCTAAGGCTTTGACAAGCCTCGTATTGCTGCTATCTTCCGAGTATCCGGGGCTACGCTCCGGGTTGACGATTGCCACGAATCCGACCTTAAGAAAAGCGGATCGACGACGATGAAACCGGGACTGCGCCGGCTATGTGGAGCGTTGTTTGCGATGTTGCCCCTGGCGGCGGTCGCACAGACTCCCGTGGAGGTTCCCGGGCCGATCATCAAGGCGGGCAACCTCGCCTACATGGCCGGATTCAACCGCCTGTACCGGCTCGATCTGTCGAACGGCGCGGCCACCGTGGTCGGCACCGGCTTCGGTTCGGTCGGCGGTGCAGCGGTGTCCGATGTGAAGGGCCTCGCATTCGCGCCCGACGGTACGCTGTACGCGTTTGCCGACAGCCCGCAGGCGCTGTTCCGGATCAACACCACCACCGGGCGCGCCAGCCTGGTCGGCCAGTTCCGCGAGAACGGCCAGTTGTTCGACCTGTCGAACAACCTCAACGCCACGATCGTGTTCACCTGCTCGGGCAAGATGCTGATGAGCTCGCGCGTGCAGCGGAAACTGTGGGAAGTCGATCCCGCAACCGCCGCCGTCACCACCATCGGTCCGCTGGCACCCGCGATCGGCGGCATGAGCGCGCTGGGCACGGATCTGTATGCGCTGGGCGTAGCCGGCAGTGAGGGCCTGTTCACGATCAACGAGGCCAGCGCGAGCAGCAATCGCCTGAGCAGCGGGCTGGAAAGTCGCAGCATCCCCGGCGGTGCGATCGCGTTCGCGCCCGATGGCCGCTTGTTCGCGGTGTTCGATCTGTTTCCGCAGCGGCCCACGCTGGCCGAAATCGCCCCGGCATCGGGCCAGATCCTCAGCGAGGTCGTGCTGACCGGTCCCCAACTGGGTGCCGGCAACGACGATCAGGTCGTCCGCGCCCTGGCGATCGGAGCGCCAGTGTGCGCTCCCTCCGGCGTGGGTGGGGCGAGTGCGGTACCGGTGCCGGCAAGCCAACCCGGCGCGCTGCTCGCGCTCGCCGCGGGCCTCGCCTTGCTGGCACTCGTCGCGCTGGGTCGACGCGCCGCGCGACCGCGCTGATCCATCCCCGTGCCGCTGCCCCACCGCAGCCGACTCCGGTAGTTGCCGTTGCACCGCGCTTCAGCCCGCCGCGGGCATGCTGCGGGTATCCGGCTGCGGCCGGAATCTCGACCCCTGGCCTTTCGGAGTTCATCCATGCGTCTGATTTCCTTGCTGATCCTGGCACTCGGCGCGCTGCTCGCCAGCGCGCCCGTCGCGGCTGCCGAAGAGACCGAGCGCGCGCGCAACGCGGTGCGCGTGCTCAACGAGATCATGGGCGCGCCCGATCGGGGCCTGCCCGATCGCATGCTGCGCGATGCCGAGGCGGTGGCGGTCATACCCGACGTGGTCAAGGCAGGCTTCGTGGTCGGCGGCCGCTACGGCAAGGGGTTGATCGCGGTGCGCACGCCTGATGGCACCTGGAGCAATCCGAGCTTCCTGTCGCTGACCGGCGGGAGCGTGGGCTTCCAGGCCGGCGTGCAGTCGACCGACGTGGTGCTGGTGTTCAGAACGCGGCGCGGGCTCGACAGCGTGGTCAACGGCAAATTCACGCTGGGCGCAGACGCCTCGATCGCCGCAGGTCCGGTGGGTCGCAATGCGAACGCATCGACCGACGCCCAGCTCAAGGCAGAGATCTATTCGTACTCGCGTTCACGCGGTTTGTTCGCGGGCGTGGCCCTCGATGGCGCGGTACTGTCCATCGACCACGATGCGAACGAGCGCGTGTTCGGTGCCAACGTCACGCCGCGGCGCATCTTCGAGGGTGGGGTCGGCCCCGCGCCCGATGCGGTGGTGGCTTTCCGCGATGCGCTGGAGGAATACACTGCGCAGTAGTTCGCAGCATTCGGTTGCCGGCGCGCGCGCGGGCTTGGTCGACAGCTCGCTCGCCCTTCACATGGCGTGTCGGCGGCCGACACGCGCCTGCGTTATGCTCCGCCACCTCGCGTAAGGAGTCCATCACCATGGGCAGCATGAGCATCTGGCACTGGGTCATCGTCCTGGTCGTCGTGATCCTGCTATTCGGAACCAAGAAACTGCCGGGCCTGGGTCAGGACCTGGGCAAGGCCATTCGTGGCTTCAAGAAATCGGTCAGCGATGAAGAGGCGCC
>JANOEA010000039.1:0-4173 GCA_031412975.1 Pseudomonadota bacterium
AGCAGCATCTGCGCCGCGATGGGCTGGCCTTCGCGCAGCAGCGCCGCAACGAAGGACTCGGCGCGGTTGAACGAGAATCCCGCCTCGACGCCGGTCTGGAAGCGCGCCAGTGCGCGGGGGTTGTCGCCCATGAACAGGTACGTCAGGCCGTTCCATCGGATGCAGTTCTGGTACGCGGGGTCGATGCGCAGACAGTGCCCCTGGTCGGCCAGCGCGCGATCGAAGAAGCCGAGGTGGGTCCAGGCGATGCTGCGCCACAGGTAGGCCGTGGCGTTGCGCGGATCGGCGTCGATCGCGCGGGTGCTGCGTTCCAGCACCTTGGCGTAGTCGACCGGCAGCGTCGCCCGCGCGGCGAACGACAGCGCCGCCCACGGCATCGACAGCGACGGGTCGAGCGCCAGCGCGCGTTCGGCCGCGCGCTGGGTGAGCGCGGTGTAGTCGCGATCATTCTGACGCCAGCTCGGCATGACGGCAGCCACCGCGGCCAGTCCCTCCCAGCCGCGTGCGAACTGCGGATCGATCTCCACCACCTGTTCGAACAGGCGCAGGCTCTCGCGCAGATCCGAGCGTGCGATGAACAGTTCGCGGGCCTTGAGGTACAGGTCGTAGGCCTCGAGGTTGGCGGTGTCAGCGCGCACCCCGACCGCCGCCGCAGACGCCTGCTCGCCCAGCGTGTCGCGCAGCGCGGCGACGATGGCCTTGGCGATCTCGTCCTGGATCGCGAAGATATCGGTCAACTCGCGATCGAAGGTCTGCGACCACAGATTCCGGTCGCTGGCGGCATTGATCAACTGCGCGGTGATGCGCACGCGATTGCCGGACTTGCGCACGCTGCCTTCGAGGATGTGTGCCACTTCCAGCTCGCCAGCGATCGCCGCCGCGCCCATCTCGCGGCCCTTGTAGGCGAACGATGAAGTGCGCGAGGCGACGCTCAAGCCCTCGACCTTCACCAGCGCATTGAGCAGTTCCTCCGAGATGCCATCGGAGAAGTACTCGTTATCCGCTTCGGCGCTCATGTTGACGAAGGGCAGCACGGCGATCGAATTGGGATCGATCGCGGCGGGCGCCGCGGGAGGAGCGGTGGCGAGCGCATCGCGCGACGGTGTCGTGTTCGTGGGCGCCGGTGTCGATGCGGCGGGGACCAGCGGCTCGGCGCGCGGCCACCAGCGATCGGCCGCGATCACCGCGATCAGCGCCAGCACGCCGGCGAAGATCAGCCTATCCATCCGCTGTGCGGTCTGCGGCGCAATCGACCGCGTGTGGTCCACCTCGTCATCGCGCTTGAAACCTTCGGGCGTGAGCTCGTAGAGCCACGCGAACACCAGGGTCGGGATCGCGCCGAGGGCGAGCAGGATCACGATGCTGCGCGCGACCCACTCGGGCGCGCCGAACATCGGCAGCACGGTGCCGGCGACCTGCGTGACCAGCCACGCACCGACCAGGTACAACCCGGCCATGCGGATCACGTTGCGGCGCTTGAGTTCGGCGAGGAAGTTCATGGGAAACGGTCGAGGTTGATCAGGGCTACTCGACCCGGCATTCGCTCAGTCCCTTGGCTTGCTTGATGAATGCAGCATCAAACGTTTTCAGCTTGTCGACGCCCTGACTCAGGGCCAGATGCAGTGCATCTGCGAAGTCCAGACCTTGCTGATGCCAGGCGATCGCCTGCGCGAGGCGCTGGCTGTCGGCTACGACGACATTCGGCAACCCCAGGATGCGCTTGAACGCGTCATTGATATCGGCTGGTGAAAGTCCGAAGGCGGCACGCAGCACCCATTCGGACTCCAGCAAAACGGTCACCGGAACGAAGATATGTTCGGTCGAGAACAGCGCCAAGCTGGCCTTGTATTGGGCAGGGTTGTCGCCGGTCAGCAGACGTACCAGCACATTGGTATCAACCGCGACCACGCCATTTCCTCTGCACCGCTTCCTGCAGCGCCGCCTTGATCTCGGCCTCGCTTCTGGCGGGCACCTTGGTCTTGAACATGCCGGCAACGTCGGCAAGCACGGTCGTCTCGAACGGTGCCTTGGGCTTCAGGAGGATACCGTCGCCGGTATCGATGACCAGGAAATCCAGCCCTGCTTCCCAGCGATGCGCCTGCCGCACGGCCTTGGGAATGATCACCTGGCCCTTGCTCGACAGCCTGGTCGTTTCCATGCTCCGCTCCGTGTAAGACGAAAGTAAGACTACGCGGCCGAGCTCGAACCGTCAAGCCGGTAGTTGAGAGATCGGGCGGTCATTCGCAGCGATAGTCGCCGCTCGCGTCCTTCCTGCATTGGTCCGGCGGGCCGATCTCGTCCCAGTAAGCTGCAAGACCCACGCGGCGCAGGAATTCGGGGAACTCGGCCGTGCGTCGGGCCTCGACCAGCCGCGGTCCGAACAGTTCTCCCATGACCAGGCCGTCGTTGGTGGTGAGCCGCTCGAGCAGCGCAAACGCACGCGCGGGTTCGCCGGAGTGGATCAGGACATAGGGCCCGACGCCGCTCAGATACGTCGGCTGGGTAGCGAGGTGGGCGTCGATCAGCGCCAGTGCCTGGGTCTTGGCCTCGGCATCGCCGAAGCAGGCGCGGGCAAACACGGCCGTCGTCCCCGCAGGGAAGGCGGCGGAGAAATACTCCAGGCCAGCTGCCAACGCCAGGATCCCGGCGTCGGTGTTCCCGCGCGCCCGCTCCAGCTTGGACAGCGCGATGCCGACGAACGAATGGCCGCCCTCGGCCGCGCGACGCAGCAGTCGTTCACCCAGCTCCATTTCGCCATCGGCCAGATGCTCGCGGCCACGCCACAACAGCGCATTGGGCAGCAGCGGATCGATCTGCAAGGTGCGGTCCAGCGCGGCGATGCCCTGGCGCCGGAACCCGGACTGGATCAGCGTCAGTGCGTACCACAGGTTCGTGGTGACATCGTCTGGCTCCAGCGCCAGCGCGCGGGCGAAGGCTTCGCTGCCCTCGCGGTACTTGCGCTGGTAGCGGAACACCAGTCCCAGCACTGCGTGCGGTTCGGCCAGCGACGGATCGAGCTGCGAAGCGCGCTGCGCGAATTTTTCGGCGGCGGACAACGCCACGTCGAAGTCGACGGTGTCGGCATTGAACGCCACTCCGTACAACCCCGCCAGGCGCGCATAGGCGCGCGCGAAGCCGGGATCGAGCGTGACCGCCTGTTGCAGCTGCGCCATGGCCTCGGTGTAGCGCGCGGCGTCGCGACGATTGAACGTGGCGCTGGCTTGCAGGTACAGCGCGTAGGCCTCTGAATCGTCGGTGCCGACATTCACGAGGCGATCCTGCTGGCCTGCGTTCAACGCCACCTTCAATTCGCGGGTGACTTGCCGGGCGATGTTCTCCTGCAACGCGAAAATATCGCCATCGGTGCCATCGAAACTCTCCGACCACAGCTCCACGCCATCGCTGACCCGCAGCAGCGTCGCACCGATACGCAGGCGCTCGCCCTGCTTGCGTACCGAGCCCTCCAGCACGTGCGCGACGCCGAGCGTCGAGCCGATCGCGGCGAGCGGCTCGTTGCGGCCCTTGAAGTAGAACGACGAAGTGCGGCCGGCGACCTTCAGGTCATCGACCTTTGCCAGCGCATTGAGGATCTCCTCGGCCACGCCGTCGGAGAAGTACTCGTTGTCCGGGTCCGCGCTCATGTTGGCGAAGGCGAGCACGGCGACGGATTTGGAGTCGACGTCATTCGCGATCGCCATCGGAGCGCTCGCTGCATCGCCGGGCGCATCCGCTGTCGCCGCCGGCGCGTTGGCGAGCTGTCCCGGCGCGAGCACGAACTTGTCGAGTGCGAAATAGCCCAGCGCCAGCGCCATCACCACGATGATCATCCGATCCATGCGTCGAGCGGTCTGCGGCGCGATCGACTCGGCCGTTGTCACTTCATCGTCGCGCTTGAGTCCGCTGGGGGTGAGCTCGAACAACCACGCCACGACCAGCGCTGGCATGAAGCCGAGGGCGAGCAGGATCACCACGCTGCGCGCGACCCACTCGGGCGCACCGAACATCGGCAGCACGGTGCCGGCGACCTGGGTAACCAGCCACGCGCCGACCAGATACAACCCGGCCATGCGGATCACGTTGCGGCGTTTGAGTTCGGCGATGAGATTCATGGCGACCCTGGGCGTCATCGCAGTCTGTCTGCAACGCGAGCGATCAGATCCATGCGCTCATGCA
>JANOEA010000040.1:0-2095 GCA_031412975.1 Pseudomonadota bacterium
CCAACTGGGTGCGCGAGCGTTTTGCCGACCGGCTTTCGCTCGCCTGGAAGATTGCGCGCCCGGACCTGTCGAACGTGCTGATCGCGGTGCTGCCCGGCCGCCGCCATGTTCCCGAACTGCGCTTCGGCCAGAGCGGCAATCCATGCCTTGCGGCAAACGATTCGGGTCAGGCGCCAGGCGAGGCGAACACGGTTCCGATCGGATCGGGCGAATTCGGCACTTTCGGCCAGGCGACGATCACGCTCGATCCCTCGCTGACCTTCACCACTTTCGTCACCGGCACCGCCAACACACTCGCCTTCAACGCGGCGCAGCGAGTCGCCGCGATCGAGCCGCCACAGTTCTCGCCGCTCTATCTCAAGGCGGCGACCGGCCAGGGCAAGACCCACCTGCTCCACGCGATTGGTCATTCCTATCTGCAGGCCCATCCGCGGGCGCGGATCTTCTACTGTTCGGCCGAACGCTTCATGGTCGAATTCGTGCAGGCCCTGAAAGCCAGCCAGACGATCGAATTCAAGGCGCGGCTACGCAGCTTCGATCTGCTGCTGGTGGACGATATCCAGTTCATCATCGGCAAGGCGAGCGCGCAGGAGGAACTGCTCTACACCATCGATGCGTTGCTGGCCGAAGGCAAGCGGCTGGTGTTCGCCGCCGACCGCGCGCCGCAGGCGCTGGACGGGGTCGAGCCGCGCCTGCTCTCGCGCCTGTCGATGGGCTTGGTTGCCGATATCCAACCCGCCGACATCGAGCTGCGCAAACGGATCCTGGTATCCAAGCTGGTGCGCTTCGCCCCGCTGGCGGTGCCGGCCGATGTGGTCGAATTCCTCGCCCGCACCATCACCCGCAATGTGCGCGAACTGGTTGGCGGGCTGAACAAGCTGATCGCCTATGCCCAGCTGACGGGGCAGGAGGTTTCGCTCCAGCTGGCCGAAGAACAGCTGACCGACATTCTTTCGGCCAATCGCCGCCGGATCACCATCGACGAGATTCAGCGCACCGTGTGCCAGTTCTACCGCATCGACCGCTCCGAGATGAGCTCCAAGCGGCGCGCGCGCGCGGTGGTGCGGCCGCGGCAGGTGGCGATGTATCTGTCGAAGGTGCTCACCCCGCGCAGCTACCCCGAAATCGGGCGCAAGTTCGGCGGGCGCGACCACTCGACCGTGATCCATGCGGTGCGGCTGATCGAGGACCTGCGCCAGCGCGATGCCGATATGGACGGCGATGTGCGCAGCCTGCTGCGCCAGCTCGAAAGCTGAGCCAACAGGGTTAATTCGCACATAGTTTCCACAAGCGCGGCCACTGCTGATCGACAGGTTCTTGCACAGGCCCTTGCACAGGGATGCGCACAGGGATGCGCACAGGCCTGTCGACAGGCGGTGCACAGGTTGTAAACAGCCTGTCCATGCCCAGCACACCGCTTTCTCCCGACCAGATCGATCTGCCTGCGGGGCTGCTCCCGGCGCTGCTGCGCGGCGTAAGCGGGCAATGTCCGCGCTGCGGGGAGGCGGCGCTGTTTCGCGCGTGGCTCAAGCCGGTCGATCGGTGCCCGCATTGCCGCTGCGACTGGTCGGTGCAGCAGGCCGATGACTTCCCCGCCTATATCGGCATCCTCGTGGTCGGCCATCTGCTCGCGCCGGTCGTTATCACGATGATCGGCACCTGCGGGATGTCGGCATGGCTGACGCTGGCGATCATCCTTCCGGTGGCGGTGACGGTACTGCTGGTGACGCTCCAGCCGGTCAAGGGCGCGGTGATCGGGTTCCTGTGGTGGAACGGCATCGGCGCCTTCCGGCAGGAACGCCGCGCGCCCCCGCCCAAGGACGAACCGTGAGCCTCCCGCCGGCTCGGCTCGACCGCTTCGCCCGTCACATCGTGCTGCCCGAGGTCGGCGGCGCCGGGCAGGTGAAGCTGACGGCGAGCCATGTGGCGGTGATCGGGCTCGGCGGGATCGGCTCGCCTGCGCTGCAATATCTGGCAGCGAGCGGGATCGGACGGCTGACGCTGGTCGATGATGATGTTGTCGATGTATCGAACCTCCAGCGCCAGACGATCTTCACCACCCGCGATGTCGGGCACGGCAAGGCGGTATCGGCGC
>JANOEA010000041.1:0-17570 GCA_031412975.1 Pseudomonadota bacterium
AGCCCAACAAACTCGGTTCGTGAATCCACTGCGGACACCTCCCGCCACGGCATCTGCCTGCTCCTCGCCGGTCAAAAGCCCTAGCTTGATGTGTCCACCATGTCCCCGAACGACTGTTCACCATGTCCCCGGTCCATACACCCGTCAAGGGGGAGGGAGCAAGAGCGGGTCGCGGCACCAATCGGCCTCCGGGAAAGTCGGGGCGGTTCAGAACGGAGCAAGAGCGCGTCGCACCGCCATTTTGGTGCTTGCCGGGCACAAAGCCCTTCCCCCTCGACGGGGGAAGGGTTGGGATGGAGGTGACGAGGGTGCGGCGGAAATACTTCAATCCCTCGGCGGAGCCGGTGCCAGCACCGTGCGGTTTCCGTTGTGTTCAGGCGGGCTGACGATGCCGGCGGCCTCCATTTCCTCGATCAGGCGCGCGGCGCGGTTGTAGCCGATCTTCAGGCGACGTTGCACGCCGGAGATCGACGCCCGCCGCGTTTCGGTCACGATCCGCACGGCCTGGTCGTAGAGCGCGTCGAGTTCACCACCCTCGCCTTCCGCCGACGCCTCGGGCAGCCCGCTGGCACCGACCACCATGCCGTTGTCGAGTACCTGCACTTCGTCGAGCACGCCGCGCACGTAGTCGGGCTTTCCGTGGTTCTCCTTCAGGTGCTTGACCACCCGGTGCACTTCTTCGTCGCTGACGAAGGCGCCATGCACGCGCTCGGGGGTTGCGGTGCCCGGCGGCAGGTACAGCATGTCGCCGTGGCCGAGCAGGGTTTCCGCGCCGGATTGATCGAGGATGGTGCGTGAATCGAGCTTGCTCGAAACCTGGAACGCGATGCGGGTCGGAATGTTGGCCTTGATCAGCCCGGTGATCACATCGACCGAAGGCCGCTGGGTGGCGAGGATCAGATGGATGCCGGCCGCGCGCGCCTTCTGCGCGAGCCGTGCGATCAGCTCCTCGACCTTCTTGCCGACGATCATCATCATGTCGGCGAACTCGTCGATCAGCACGACGATATAGGGCAAGGGTTCGAGCGGTTGCGCGGTTTCGCCCGGCGCGTCGGCGCGCGCCACGAACAGCGGGTCGAGCATCGGCTGGCCGGCGTCCTGCGCATCCTTGACCTTGCGGTTGAAGCCCGCGAGGTTGCGCACGCCGACCGCGGACATCAGCTTGTAGCGGCGCTCCATCTCGGCCACGCACCAGCGCAGCGCATTGGCCGCGTCCTTCATGTCGGTGACCACCGGGGCGAGCAGGTGCGGGATGCCCTGGTAGACCGACAGCTCCAGCATCTTCGGATCGACCATCAGGATCCGCACTTCGCTGTGGCTGGCCTTGTACAGCAGGCTCAGCACCATCGCGTTCAGCGCGACCGACTTGCCCGATCCGGTGGTGCCGGCGACCAGCAGATGCGGCATCTTGCCCAGATCGACCACCACCGGGCGGCCGCCGATGTCCTTGCCCAGTGCCAGCGACAGCGGCGAGCTGGCCTTGTCGTATTCCTTCGAACGCAGGATCTCCGACAGGTACACGGTCTCGCGATTGGCGTTGGGGATCTCCAGTCCGATCACGGTCTTGCCCGGGATCACGTCGACCACGCGCACGCTGACCACCGACAGGCCGCGTGCGATGTCCTTGTCGAGATTGCTGATCTGGCTGCCGCGGATGCCGGGCGCGGGCTGCATCTCGAAGCGCGTGATCACCGGACCCGGATACACGCCGACGACCTGCGCCTCGATGCGGAAGTCCTTGAGCTTGATCTCGACCTGGCGCGACAGCGCTTCCAGTGTCTCGGGCGAGTACCCCTTGACCCGCTGCTTGGGCTCATCGAGCAGCGACAGCGGCGGCACCGCGCCCTGCGGCAGTGCTGCGAACAGCGGGATCTGCAGTTCGCGCGCGGCGCGTTCGCTCTTTTCGATCGGCTCGAGCTTGGGCTCGATCTTGATCGGATCGCGCCTGGACTGCTTGACGATCTCGACCTTGCGCACTTCGTCGCGCTCGACCCGAATCTGACGCGCCTCCTGCCAGTCCATCGCACCGCGCAGCATGCCGAGCAGTCCGGCCAGGGCACGCATGGTCAGCGCACCGACCCGATCCATCACCTTGAACCACGACACCCCGGTGGTCAGGGTCAGCGCGACCAGGAACAGGGTGAGCAGGAACAGCGCGGTGCCGAGCTCACCGAAACCGCGTTCGAGCAGGCTGCCCAGCAGCTGGCCGAAGATGCCGCCGTGTCCCTCGCCGAAGGCGCCGCCGCTGCGCACATGCAGCCAGCCCAGTCCGCTCGCGCTCACGATCAGCGCCACGGTGCCGATCAGGCGGATCGGCGGGTCGACCTTGAGCGCATCGCCCGCTTCCGGCCCGCGCAGCAGGCGCCACGCGCCGAACAGCAGCAGCAGCGGCAGCAGGAACGCCGCGATGCCGATGAAGTACAGGCCGGTGCTGGCGGTCCACGCGCCGATGGTGCCGCCGATGTTGGAGATCGGGCCGACCGCGGCGCTCTGGCCCCAGCCGGGGTCGCCGAGATCGAAGCTGAGCAGGCACACCAGCAGCCAGACGATCAGGGGCAACAGCAGCAAGGCCGCCGCTTCGCGCAGACGGCGATCGAGGCCGGCGACCGGCCGCTCAATGTCCCTGGAGGTTCGCGCCACCGTGCGAAGTTACCTTCAAAAGGCCAGCCAAGGCAATGATTTCATTTGGATTAGCCTAGCATTCCCTGTAGCGCCGGGTGGACCAGTGCGCCGTTTTCGACGTTGATCCCGCGAACCAGCGCCTGGTTGTCGCGCCAGTTGCCGGAGGCGAGCTTCTGCACGAACGGCAGGATCGCCGCGCAGATCGCGTGCGATGAGGTCTGCGGCACCGCACCGGGCATGTTGGTCACCGCGAAATGGGTGACGCCGTGCTCGACATAGGTCGGATTGGCATAGGTCGTGGGCCGGGTGGTCTCGACGCAGCCGCCCTGGTCGACCGAGATATCGACGATCACCGAGCCCGGCTCCATGCCGGCGACCATCTCGCGGCTGATCACGTGCGGCGCCTTGGCGCCGGTGACCAGCACCGCACCGATGACCAGGTCCGCGGTCGCCAGTTCGCGCGCGACCGATTCGGCATACGGGTACAGCGTGGTGACGTTGGCGCCCAGCGCCATCATCTGCGCCATCCGGTCCTGGCGCTTTTCGAACACCACTACGTTGGCGCCACCCGCAGCTGCCAGTTGTGCGGAATTCCCGCCCGCTGCACCCGCGCCGAGCACCACCACCTTGCCGCGCTCGGTCGACGGCAGTCCACCGAGCAGCTTGCCCTTGCCGCCAGCCGGCTGGTGCAGCAGATGGGTGCCGATCTGCACCGCGATGCGGCCGGCGATGATCGACATCGGCGCGAGCAGCGGCAGGTCGCCGTTCTCGAGCTCCACGGTTTCGAAGGCCACGCCGGTCAGGCCGATGTCGAGCAGCTTGCGCGTGAGCGTGGGCTCCGCGGCCAGGTGCAGGTAGCAGAACAGCAGGTGGTCGGCGCGCAACAGCGCCAGATCGCCCGCGATCGGCTCCTTGACCTTGACGATCAGCTCGCCCTGCCGGTACAGCTCGCGCGCATCCGCCGCGATCTTCACGCCAACGCGTACATAATCGGCGTCGCTGAAGCCGCTCTTGATGCCGGCCTGCGACTCCACCCACACTTCATGGTGGCGGCGCACCAGGTCGGCGCATGCGGCGGGCACCAGGGCAACGCGGCCCTCGAGGGTCTTGGTTTCGCGCGGTACACCGATACGCATGCGTCAGTCTCCCGAAAAGAAAACGCCGCGTGTGCGGCGCCTTGGAACCCCATGCAGCCACCACGTGGGCTTGGCGGACTCGTCTTGAATCTGAAGCGCTTGCGCCCCATCCTGCCCACCCGGTCGCCGCGCGTCCGGCCCTGCATTCACCTCGGAAAGTATACATGAGCAAGCACGCCCCCCTTCTGATCCTGGGCTCGGGCCCGGCCGGCTACACCGCCGCGGTGTATGCCGCGCGCGCCAACCTCAAGCCGGTGATGGTGACCGGGCTCGAACAGGGCGGGCAGCTGATGACCACCACCGAGGTCGACAACTGGCCGGGCGATGTCGAAGGCCTGTTGGGACCCGATTTGATGGACCGCATGAAGCGCCACGCGGAGCGATTCCAGACCGAGCTGGTGTTCGACCAGATCATCGAGGTCGACCTCTCGCAGCGGCCGTTTCGCCTGAAGGGCGACACCGGCAGCTACAGCTGCGATGCACTGGTCATCACCACCGGTGCCAGCGCGAAGTACCTCGGCATCGAATCGGAGACGAAGTTCCGCGGGCGTGGCGTATCGGCCTGCGCGACCTGCGACGGATTCTTCTATCGCGACCAGGACGTGGCGGTGATCGGCGGCGGCAATACCGCGGTCGAAGAGGCGCTGTACCTGTCCAACATCTGCCGCAAGGTGACCCTGGTGCACCGCCGCGATCGCCTGAAGTCGGAGAAGATCCTGCAGGACAAACTGTTCGAGCGCGAGCGCCAGGGCAAGGTCGAGATCGTCTGGAACCATGCAGTGGAAGAAGTGCTCGGCGACGACTCCGGCGTGACCGGCGTGCGCATCGCATCGACGCTGGATGGCAGCAAGCGCGACCTGGTCGTCAACGGGGTATTCATCGCGATCGGCCACACGCCCAACACCGGCATCTTCGAGGGCCAGCTCGAGATGAAAAACGGCTACATCAAGATCCGCAGCGGGCTCGACGGTGGTGCGACCGCGACCAGCGTGCCGGGCGTGTTCGCCGCCGGCGACGTGGCCGACCAGATCTACCGGCAGGCGATCACTTCGGCCGGCTTCGGCTGCATGGCCGCACTCGATGCGGAGAAGTTCCTCGACGCACACTGAGCCGCTGCGATGGGCGGGTTGCTCACGCGGGTACTGCCGTCGATCGAAGCCGGCGCGGGTGTTGCGTGGGACACGCTCGACGCGGGCGGCAATCCGTTCGTGTCGCGCACCTTCCTCGGCGGGCTCGAAGACACCGGCTGCCTGCGCGGCGAACTGGGCTGGCGCGCGCATCATGTCTCGCTATGGCGCGACGACGTGCTGGTGGCCGCAGCGCCCGCCTATCGCAAGCTGAACTCGCACGGCGAGTTCGTGTTCGACCACGGCTGGGCCGATGCGCATGAGCGCAGCGGCATCCGCTATTACCCGAAGCTGCTCGGTGCGGTGCCCTACTCGCCGGTCAACGGGCCGCGGTTGCTGCTGGCACGCGGCGAGCCGGCGCAGACGCGCATCGCGCTCGCGCAGGCGTTGCGTCAGGACGCGCAGGAGCGCGGCTGGTCCGGTGCGCACGTGAATTTCTGCATGCCGGATGACGATGTCGCACTCGGAAGCGACGGCTGGCTGCAGCGCCACGACGTGCAGTTTCACTGGCGCAACGGTGGCTATGCAAGCTTCGACGATTTCCTTGCGGCACTCAACGCCAAGCGGCGCAAGGAAATCCGCCGCGAGCGCGCGCGGGTCGCTGCCGATGGCTGGACGTTCACCACCCGCAGCGGACGCTCGCTCGACGATACCGAGATCGCGCGGATCCACGCGATGTACGTCGGCACTTTCGTCGACAAGGGCAACTATCCGGCATTGACCGTCGACTTCTTCCGCGCACTGGCGCGAGAGGCGTCCGATCCACTGGTCGCACTGCTGGGCTACCGCGAGGGCCGGCTCGGTGCGATGGCGCTGTGCCTGCGCTCGCCCGATACCCTGTACGGCCGCTACTGGGGCGCCGACGAGACCACGCCGGGCCTGCATTTCGAGGCCTGCTACTACCAGGGCATCGACTGGTGCATCGCGAATCGGATCGACCGCTTCGAGCCCGGCGCGCAGGGTGAACACAAGATCGCGCGGGGTTTCCTGCCGGTGCAGACCACCTCGTGGCACTGGATCGCCGATCCGCGTCTGCGCGAGGCGATCGCACGTTCGCTGGTGCGCGAACGACTCGCGATCGCCGACTATGCGCGCGCAGCCGCCGCGCACTCGCCGTTCGCGAACCGCGAGCCGTGAACCTGCGCCTGCCGTGGCTGGGCGAGGCGCCCGATGCGCCGTTTCCGGCACCCGCCAGCGCGCTGCGCCATCCGAACGGCCTGCTCGCCGCGGGCGGTGATCTGAGCGTGCCGCGACTGCTCGCGGCCTATCGCAGCGGGATTTTCCCGTGGTACGGACCTGGCGAGCCGATCCTGTGGTGGAGTCCCGACCCGCGGTGCGTGTTCCACACCGATCGCATGCACGTGCCGCGGCGCCTCGCGCGCACGCTGGCCGCGAGTCCGTGGCAGGTGGGCGCCGACACCCGCTTCGCCGCCGTGCTCGACGCCTGCGCCGCACCGCGCGAAGCGCACGCAGGCACCTGGATCGTGCCCGAGATGCGCGACGCCTATGTGGCGCTGCATGAAGCCGGCTTCGCACACAGTATCGAGGTGCTCGAGGGCGATCAGCTGGTCGGCGGGCTGTACGGCGTGTCGCTGGGCCGCGTGTTCTTCGCCGAATCGATGTTCAGCGCGCGCAGCGGCGGCTCCAAGGCGGCCCTGTTCGGGCTCGCCGCCCGTTTGCGCGAATGGGGCTGGCCGCTGATCGACGCGCAGGTGCCCTCGCCGCATCTGTATACCCTCGGCGGGCAAACCATGCCGCGCGAAACCTTCCTGCGCCAGCTGCCGCTGCTTCTGGATGGGACAAGTCCGGCCGGCCACTGGCGGCAGCGATTCGGATGCCTCGCGGTCAGCGCGATCGGCCGCCCCGCCACGCCATCCTGAACCCCGTTTGCCGCTTTGCTTTCGCCCACCACGGGAACGTGGGAGAATCCCGCGCCCTTGGCGATCCCCGCCGCAGCCGAATCAAGATGTCCAAAGACGATCAGCTAGAGATGGAAGGTACCGTCCTCGAGACGCTCCCGAACACGATGTTCCGGGTCAAGCTCGAGAATGGCCACGTGATCACCGCCCACATTTCCGGGCGCATGCGCAAGAACTACATCCGCATCCTCACCGGCGACAAGGTGAAGATCGAGATGACGCCGTATGACCTGAGCAAGGGTCGGATCACTTACCGCATGAAGTAGCGCGCGGAGATTGGGCTGCCGCTTGGCCCCGAGATGTTGCCTGGCCACCCGAGATTGACGCCCGTGGCGGCGCGGCTCACACTCTGGCCCATGAGTGATTCCGTCCCCAATCGTCGACCCAGCACCAGTGCAGCCCGTCCGCCGCGCCGAGTACCTGCCACGGCCTCTGATCGGATCCTGCTGGCGCTCGAACTGGGCCGTCGTGGCCAGGCATTACGCGAACGCGGCGAACATGCTCGATCCCGGAAGCTCCCTCAGCCTCGCTGAGCGGGTCGCGGCTGCGTGCAGCGAATTGGGGTTCGAGTGCGCGCTGATTGGTGCTGCCGCGCTCGCCGTGCACCGCTACGCGCGAGGCACCGAAGATGTGGATCTAGCGGTCAATGTCGATCCCATTGCGCAGCTTGCAAAGCTCGAACGTGCGCTGATCGCTGGCGGGCTACGAACGCGACTCCGGTTACCGGATGACGATGATTCGCTTGGCGGAGTCTTGGCGATCTGGTCAGTCGAAGATGTCGACGGGAGTCCTGTAGACGTCGTGGATGTGGTGAACTTCCACAATCCCTTCAACCCTGTTCGCAACCCCGGCGCGGCGGCAATTGCGCGAGCGCGTCCACTCGATGGCCTCTCGATTCGGTGCGTGACTCTGGAGGATCTCATCGCACTCAAGCTCTATGCAGGCGGGCTGACGGATCGCGCCGACATCATGGAACTGCTGGTCCAGAACCCTGATGCGGATATCGCACTCATTCGATCGACAGCCGCGCCATTTGATGTCGATGGCGGGTTGGATCGGCTGATCGAGGCTGCGCAAAAGCTGAGCGCCGAAAACGCAAGGCAGCTCTGACGGGCCCGCGGCTACTCGAACCCATCCGCGAACAACGGCGGTTGTCCAGGCACCAGGCTTGGCACGCTGTATTGGCTGGGCAAGCCTGCATCGGTGCGCGCTGGCAGCAAGCTCACCGGACCTTCGACCGGCGGTGCGTCTGCTTCGATCGTGAAGCGGAACAGGGTTCCCCAGTCCAGCGTGTTCGCACCAGCGGGTGCGGTGAAACTCACGCGGGCGGGAAGATCGCCGGGCGGCGAGACCACGGCTGACCAGTCGTTGGCGCCTGCACCGTGCACGCCGGCGAACGCGCTCGCCGAGATGCCGGCTGCAGTGGGGCGCGCGATCGTGACCCCGCCGAAACCGCGCGCCTCGAGCACGCGCAGGTTCGGCTCGGCTCCTGCGGTGACCGCGCGCGCGAAGTCGATGTTCATCACCGCGTAGTCGTAGTGCCAGCGACCGCCGCCGAGTGCGGTGACCTTGACCGCGATCCGTGCCGTGCCCTCGGGCGTCACCAACTGCGTGTTCCGCTGGGCAGCGCCGCTGCCCACGTCGATCCAGCCGTCGATTGCAGGACCGGTGCGAAACGGGGTGCCCTGCAGCGTGCCGATCACCCACTGGGAACCGTTCCATTGCGGCGTGACCTCGATCCAGCCCATCGTGTTCTCGATGTCGATGTCGTCGCGCACGGTGTACCAGGACTCGAACAGCCAGCGCGCGCCGTCGTTGGCGGGCCGCTCGATCGCGCTTTCGCGCACCACCAACCGGTAGGCGTAGCCGATCGGACTGTCCGGACCGGTGAAGTCCTGCACCCCGTCGCAGCCCATCGCACTTGCTGCCGGCTGGTCATCGAACAGCGAACCACAGCGACCCCACAGTCCGCGTGCGGGAACGATCTCGCCGCGCGGTGCAAGATAGAAGTCCAGATCGTTGCTGGCGGTGGTGTAGACGTCGCGACAGGCACGACCGAGCACATTGCCGCCCGAACACGTGGGGTCGGCGCAGACCTCGTTGGTGGTGAACCACGCATGTTTGGCACCCGAGCGTCCGATTTGCTGGATGCGCCCGTCGGCGTCGATGCGATACATGTTCCAGCTCAGGATCGGATGCTGGTCGTTGTTGTACGGCGGCAGCGGCGTGCCATTGAGGAACTTCTCGTACCACGGCACGTCGGCGGTGGTGGCGGTATTGCTGTTGCGCAACGACGCACTGGGTGCGAACACGACTTCGCCATCGTCGGTGCCACCGCTGGAGCTCGGCCCGTCGCAGAGCATGAAGGGGAACGTGGTGTCGTCGCCGCGCTTGCAGCGCAGCTGCTGCGCGTCGATGTACTCCAGCAGCACGTCGTTAAGCTTGCCATTGGTGCCGTGCCACTCGGGCGCGGCACACGACTTCGGCGTGGCAGGCGCCGGCGTCAGTGCGATCAGCGCGCTGTCGATGGTCAGGTCCGCGATCACCAGCCCCGCGGCGGATGGCTGTCCCAGCCATGCCGCCAACGCCGGACCGATGCGCAGGTCGATGGTCGGCATGTGCAGGCTGCCGGCGGACTCATCGAGGCGATACATGAGCCGGTCGGCGACGAACCAAGTGCGGCCGCGCGGATCGCGCAGCGCGATCGAACGCGGCGCATCGGCAGTGGGCGTGAGCGCGAACCAGGCAAGCTGCTCGCGGCGGTCGCCCTGCGACAGCGTCAAACCCTCGCGGGTAGTCAACGCACCGCTGTCGAAGCTGCGGATGGTGCCGTAGTGGGCGCTGAACTGCAGGGGATCGTCGCGCAGTTCGAAGTGGACGCGCCCATGGCGGTCTGACTTTGATCGCATGGTCAAGGTCACGCCGAACTGGCGCAGCAGGTCATGATTCACCCGCAGGCCGAGGGTGCCGCCGCGGGCAGACCAGCGGCGCAAGTCGTCAGCGGTAGCCAGATCAAGCGCTGGATCCGAAGCCCTTGCGGTTACCTGATCAGTTACTGGGCCAACAACCGGACCGGCACCGTTCGCGGCACCGCCGTGGACCGCCAGCAACACTGCAAGCACGGCGGCGACCGCCGCATGAGAAGTCTTCATCGCCAGCTCCGCTGCACAGGGCGATCAGGTGTGGTCGGGAACGCTCTGACGTGGCGCTCTTGCCGACCAGCTTACGCCGCCCCGTCGGCAGCGGATGCAGAACCGGTCAGCAAATCCGCGCAGCGGCACGGGTTATCCGATCGACGCGAGTCGTGCGCATCCAGTGGCCGCCACGCGGCCACTGGACAACGGGCATTCAGGGCGTCTCGAAACCGTTGTTGAACAGCGTGCCGCCTGTCCAATCGCCGGTCGGCACCAGCGCCGGCCCTGCGCGCTTGCAGATCATCGAGTCCTGGGTGCCAGGCCCAACGTTGGTGCGGTCGCGGACTGCAACGCGGTAGTAGAGAACCACGTCGCTGCCCACACCGCCCGGACCACCGATATCACCGCCGTTGGCCAGCGCGGTGTGGACGAATCCGCAGTCGCCCAGCGAGTTGTTGGGGCGGTCGCCGAACTCGCCGGCGATGTATTGCGTACCGAGCACATCGCGGACGTGGAAGTTGCGTCCCGACTCGTTGGTCGGGGTCACGTAGTCAGAAGCCGTCGGCATCAGGCGATAACCACGCCCGGTCACCGTGTCGCGAACCTCCCACGTGCGCTCCGTGGCGCACGCCGGGATCGTGGAGCTGTTGCAGCGCAGCGATGCAAACTCGGTCGATTGCAACACGTTGCCCTCGAACACTGCATCGTTGTCGGCGCCGTCGATGTCGAAATCGAGCCGCCAGTAGTTGTGGTGCCAGTGGGTGATGCCATTGTTGGTGCCGTCATAGTTGCCGAACCCGAATTCGGGATCGATGGCGCCGTCGGCAAACAGGCGGAAGCGAGCGGCATACGAATACCAGGCCGCATTGTATTGGGTAGTCAATTCGACATGGTCGCCGCGGTCCTCGATCGCTACGCCGCTGAAGCAGTCGGCGGCAACGCGCGGATTCAACTGAAAAGGGCAGCTGCCATAGGACACGGTCGGACTGGCAGATCGGTCACAACTGGTAGTCGGCCCGAAGTTCGTGCGCGTGCCCAGCACGTTGCGCATGGCAGGCTCCGCGAGCAGGTTGCTGTCGTCGTCCTTCCAGTCGCGATAGCAGGTACTGGTCGTGTACTCGGCGAACAGCACCGGCGAGTGCGCGCGCTTGAGCACCAGTTTCCCGTTGTAATAGACGTTGCGCAGCTCGAGTCCGGAACCGCGTGGGCCGGAGCTCTGGCTGGGCCGCAGCCAGCACAGGCGCCACACCGGGTTCACCGCCGGCCATTCGAGCAGCGTCTCCGGTGCCACGCAGGTGGGCCCGCCCTGGGCGCTCACCGTGCCTGGCGTGATTGCGGTTGCGGCAAGCAGCAACGCGCCGAGGCAGAACAGTTTTCGCGAGAGCATGAAGACTCCTATTGCGGGATGGTGTCGTCGAACCCGCCGAGGGCGGGGTCGTAGTCGGGGGCGACCACGCGCGCGGTCTGCAAATCGACCAGTGCGTGGAATACCTTGCGGCGGCCACCATCCCTGGAACCAATCACGTGAATGCAGCGCGAGCGCAGGTCGCAGTCCGGATGTCCCGGCTCGCGAAAGCTGAAGCCGCCATAATAGACCGTATCGGGCACCAACTTCACGGACAGCTCGCCGTGCGCCTTGACGATGGCGATCGCCCAGTCCAACTCGGGCTGGGTGGCGTTGAGCGTGAGGCCTGGTTCGCTCTCGTCGCCGACCACCGAGCCATCGCCATCGAGCGTGCGCTTGCGGGCCACCGCGCTGGTGTAGTCCCACAGGTATTCGACCTGCACCCGACGATCGCCTTCGGAGGTCTTCTGCTCGTCGCCGAAGCTGCGCACCAGCACGGCTTCATGGCCATCCGGCAGCTTCACGACCGGCACGTGGGCAAGCGTCGGGCTGCGCCCTTTTTCCTCGGGCAGGCTCGCGCACGCGCTCAGGAAAACCGCTGCAATCACGCACAGCAGACCACGCGACGAATACTTGCCAACAGTGCGCACGGCAGAACTCCTCAAGGCACGGGTGTGGCTACGGTCTGGGTCACCATGTCCACCGGCGGCGATTTGCCGAGGACCGGATCGCTCCACAGATCGAACAGGAACTGGCCGCGCGACTTGTCGGCCGGGCCGACCTCCCAGTCGCGACCGCACATCAGGTTTTCGCTCGGGATCGGCGGCTGCGATTCCACCGCGGTGTTGCGCAGGAAATCGATGTACTCCTTGCTGGCCACCTGGAAGCGCAGCGTGGCGCGCACCTGCAGTGGCCCCTGGGTTCCGGCAGGCACCGTGAACTGGTACGCAGTGACATCGAAGTTCACCAGCGTCCCCGAACCCGGCGCGGTCTCGGGATAGGTGTGTCCCACCGGGCGGATCTCGAGCCCCTGCGGATCATCGGCCGAATACAGGCGGAAGCCCTCCGGCGGGATGCGGTTGTCCTTGGCCACGCAATTGTTGAGCACGAAATTGAACTTGGGCCGGCCCTGCGCATCCCGCGTGTTGCAGGTCGCGGTGCCGCTGTCCCAGATGCCCTGCAGTACCTCGTAGACCTTCAATTGCGGGTCCTGCGCGAGTACCCCGGTGCTCGCATTCCAGCCACCGCTCTCGGCAACCAGCCCGCCATTGGCGTCGTGCACCTGCACGTGCAGCCACATGCGCCGGCCCTCGCCGTAGCCGGTCGGCAGCTTGTGCCCTGCCCGATTGGTCACGCGCACCGATGCGCGCACCGTGGACTGCCCGGCGTTCCAGGGCTCCGGCGTGACGGCAATCGACGCGCTGCGCTGGGTGAGCATCTCTTCGGCCCACGCGATCGCGCGGTCGATCGCGGGAATCCGGTCGAGTTGGCCCGGACCACCGTACAGCGACTTGATCAGTCGAAGCACCCACACGTTGCCGCCGACGAACTCGTGGGTCGAGACCTGGTTGGTGCGCGAGCCGGCCGGATTCTGCTGGCACGCACGGGCGTCGGGGCTCGTGGACGTGCGCATGTGGCAATCCTGGCAGTCGGTCACCCTGACGTTGGCGGCAAACGGTCTGCCGGGGTCTTCCAGCGAATCGACCAGGATCAGATCGCCGAAGCGACTCTGCTTCCACTCGGTAAACGTGCGCTCGGCCGGAAATGCGCGGGTGGTCGGAGTACCGTCGGACAGCACGAAGGTTTTCAGCGGCACGCCGTTGACGATCGGCGACGAGACATCGTGGCAGGTGCCACACTGCGCGCTGCTGACCGTGAACGCGGAGTAAGCCCAGCCGTGCGGCGCCTCCAGCGGATCGGATACCGCGTAGTTGCGCGGCCCCTTGCGGCACGGACCGAAATACGAGTTGCCGTTGCTGGTGCAGTTGAGCGAATCGTCGACCCAGGCATTGCCGCTGCCCGGTGGTGCGACCTGCCCGGCCGGACCGACGGGGTCCATGCGATGACACAAATGGCAGGTGACGCCGGAGTAGTCGTTGGCCGCGCTGTCGTCGTCGTCGTGGTCGCCCTGCAACAGACAGCCGTTGGTGCCGTTGACCACGCCGCCATTGCCGTCCTTGCGCACGCGACCGCCGTACCAGCCCTGCGAGGTGTGGCAGCGCAGGCACCAGTCGCCGATGCCGGGCTGGTCCTGGTTGGCCACGTCGAGTGCGGCCCAGAAAAGCGGGTCGCGGGTCGCGTGCGACATCAGCGAGCCGCTCCATGCGTCATGCGGCAGGAACTCGCTGTTCGGCTGACCGAAGCTGCCATGGCAGGACTGGCAGTTCTGCGGCGGGTCGAGGCCGACCGCGAGACCTGGCTGGGTTCCGTGCTGGGTGAAGTCGAGCGCGCCGGCCCATGCGGAGAAGCAGGTGAACCAGCAGCCCAGGGCAAGCAGTGCAAATGCGAAGCGATTGCGTGCCACGGATGCGCTTACCCCACGATCAGTCGCCGAAAATATCACGCGGATCGTTGCTCCAGTGTCCACGGGCCGACGGTCAAGGCGAGGTCGGCGCCGCGTTGCGTCAACATCGCCTCGGCCCCAGCGATGGTGCGCTCGAACCGCGCCAGGCGGTGGCGCTGCGCTGCCGATCGATGGAGGGCCTTGAGGATGCGGACCACCCACAGCTGCGGCCAACCAATCCATGCCAGGACTTTTTCGCGCCATCGCGATACGGCGTGGTTACTCGAAGCCATCAGCGAACAGCCCATCCCCGATCGGCGCTCCCACCGCGCGCAGCGCAGCGGTGTAGGTCGCGGGCAGCACCGCATCCGGCTCGGTGACGCCCAGCACCACATTCGCGGCACTGGATGGTGCATTGGCGATCAGGCTGAAGCGTATCATGTTGCCCCAGTCGAGGCTGGACGCATCGTTGGGGGCGCGCCAGTCGACCTGATCGGCAGCTACGGTGGCGGTCCAGTCGTTGGTGGCCGAAAGATCGCCGTCGACGGCTGCGAGCTGTGACAGCGTCACGCCAGGTCCCACGGCGATCCTGAAGCTCTTGAAGCCGTGATTGCGCAGCAAGCGCAGGGTGTGATTGGACTCCACGCCCGTGGTCACCGCGCGCCCGAAGTCGAAGTTCATCACGGCGTAGTCGTACTGGTGGCTGCCGTTGCCCAGATCGCGAATCCGAACGGCAATCTTGGCGTGACCCTCGGCGGTATCGAGCTCGACGATCTGCGAGGTCACGCCCGCAGTCGCCTCGGCGGCCCAGCGGTCGATGGCCGAGCCGAGCCGATAGGGGTCCGCCGCTGCGCTGGCCATGGTCCAGTTCGGGCTGTTGTAGGCGGGCGTGATGCCGCGCGTCGCCATGGTGTTGTAGATATTCACGTCGTCGCGCACGACGTACCAGGACTCGAACAGGCAGCGCGAGGTGCCGCCGCTGGCTGGGGCCCGACACGCTTGCAGGGCCGACTCGGCGACCAGCATGCGGTCGCGGAAGGGGTCGCTACTTGGGAGGTTCTGGCTCTGATCGCAGTCAGGATCGAACACCGAACCGCAGCGCGCCCAGATGCCGCGCGCCGGGATCAGTTCACCCCGCGGGCCGAGATCGGGAGAACTATCGTTGTTGCCGACCCCATAGGTGTCGCCGCACTGCCGGCCGAGAACGTGATTGCCGTTGGAGCCGTCGCACGGCGGCGTGTTGGTGGTCAGAAAGGCGTGCTTGACGCCCGAGCGACCGATCTGGGTGATGCGACCATCGGGGTCGATGCGAAACAGGTTCCAGATCAGATACGGATGCTGATCGTTGAACATGTAGGGATAGTTGAAGTCCGGGTCATTGGGGGACGAGGTGAACTTCTGGTACCAGGGCACGTCGGCGGTATACAAAGCCGTGCTGGTGCCCAGTGGATCGCCCGGCACGGTCGCCACCGCAGAACCGTCATTGAAATTGTTGCGCAACGTCGATGAGGGCGTGATCTTGACCAGGCCGTCGATCGCGCCGCCCGGGCCATCGCAACTCTGGCACGGTGCGCCAGCGCCGGCGCTGAAGGTGGACATGAACACATCGGCCTTGTACGTGTCGGGTGCCGAACCCACCGGCACCGGTGCGGCCTCGCCCGGCCAGTTCGGATCGCCCGCCGCTTTCGGTGCAACCCATGCCTGTCGCCCCTGCAGCGGTGCCTGGAGGTGCATCTCGCCGATCAACATGCCGGCCAGCCACGGACGCCCGACCGCTGCGGCCAGTTCGGCGGACACGATCAGATCCATGCTGCGGATCGTGAACGTGCGCCCGCCATCAATCAGTTCGTACATCAGCTTGTCGCCAAAGATCAGCGAGCGACCGGCACCATCGATGAAGTCCAGCCGCGGCGCGTCGCCCGGACGCACGAGGATGCGCAGATCCGACAGGTCGAACTTGCGGTTGTGACCGCGCAGGATCACGCCGCCGCGCAGCACGCCACCGCCGCCGGCAACTGCCAGCACGGCGTCTCCGAGCGCATCGATGTCGATACCCTCGCCGCCAAAGGCGAATGCCGGGAGGCCGCGAAAACCCGCACCGCTCGCCTTGCGCAGTTCGACATGCGACAGGCCCAGTTCGGCCAGCGCGTCGGGCGCGATGCGAATGGATACGATCCCGCCCCGCGCCAGCAGGCGCTCGGACCGATCGACCGGCAACGGCGTGGACGGACCCGCCGCTGCCTCGCTGCCCGAGGGAGCCTGCGCTGGCAGGGTCGCCGCGTGGGCCAGCGCCGTATCCAGCACGAGGGAAACCGCCAGTACACACAATGCCAAGCGCATGGCCGAGCCCGCCGGTCTGAAAGTCAGCCATTCTGACTACGTGCCGGCCACCGCAACAAGAGCGCCAGGTCACATCATGTGAAGTCCGCGCACGGGCCGCAGCCGCGGGCGCGGTGCGCCTCACACCACCGGCAGCGGCTCTTCCTGCGCCTCGACCGCGGTGACCAGCTTGCCGTCGAGCACGTCGATGGTGACCTTGCCGCCACCGACCAGCTTGCCGAACAGCAGTTCGTCGGCGAGCGGGCGCTTGACGTTTTCCTGGATCACGCGCGACATCGGGCGTGCGCCCATCGCGGGATCGAAGCCGTTCTCGGCCAGCCACTGGCGCGCCTCGGCGGTCGCCGAGACCACCACGTGCTTGTCCTGCAGTTGGCTCTCGAGCTCGATCAGGAACTTGTCGACCACGCGCAGGATGTGTTCGAAGTCGAGCGGTGCGAACTGGATCACCGCATCCAGCCGGTTGCGGAACTCGGGCGTGAACGTGCGGCGGATGGTCTCCATCGCATCGGTCGAGTTGTCCTGGCGGGTAAAGCCGATGCTGCGCCGCGCGGCCTGCGCGGCGCCTGCATTGGTGGTCATGACCAAGATCACGTTCTTGAAGTTCGCCTCGCGGCCGTTGGTGTCGGTCAGCGCGCCGCGGTCCATCACCTGCAGCAGGATGTTGAACACGTCCGGATGCGCCTTCTCGATCTCGTCGAGCAGGAGTACGCAATGCGGGTGCTTGGTGATCTGCTCGGTCAGCAGCCCGCCCTGGTCGAAGCCGACGTAACCCGGGGGCGCACCGATCAATCGCGAGACCGAGTGCGCCTCCATGTACTCGGACATGTCGAAGCGGATCAGCTCGATGCCGAGCTGCATCGCGAGCTGGCGGGTGACCTCGGTCTTGCCCACGCCGGTGGGGCCCGCGAACAGGAAGCAGCCGATCGGCTTGCTGGGATTGGCCAGGCCCGAACGCGCCATCTTGATCGCCGAGGCGAGCGTGTCGATCGCCTTGTCCTGCCCGAACACGACCATCTTCAGGTTACGGTCGAGGTTGCGCAGCACATCCTTGTCGGAGGCGCTGACCTGCTTGGGCGGGATGCGCGCCATCTTGGCCACGATGTACTCGATCTCGGGCACATCGACAATCGTCTTGCGCACGTCTTCGGGCATCAGGCGCTGGCGCGCGCCGGCCTCGTCGATCACGTCGATCGCCTTGTCCGGCAGCAGGCGGTCGCCGATGTGCTTGACCGACAGGTCGACCGCGGCCTTGAGCGCATCGCCGGTGTATTGCACCTGGTGGTGCTGCTCGAAGCGGGTCTTCAGGCCCTGCAGGATCTCGATCGCCTCGGCGACCGAGGGTTCGACCACGTCGATCTTCTGGAAGCGCCGCGCGAGCGCGCGGTCCTTCTCGAACACCGAGCGGAACTCCTGGAAGGTGGTCGAACCGATGCAGCGCAGCTCG
>JANOEA010000042.1:0-10663 GCA_031412975.1 Pseudomonadota bacterium
CACTGGACCCGTGGCTCGTCGACACTCCCTGTTTACCCCGGAGACCTGCCCATGCGCCATCGCCTGTTGCTGTCGATCCTGCTGATTGCCGCGCTGCCCGTCCAGGCCGCGATCGATCGCCCCGCGATCGAGCGCGAACTCGCCGCCGTGCAGGACCAGTTGATCGCCTGGCGCCGCGACTTCCACCAGAATCCGGAACTGGGCAATCGCGAGACCCGCACTGCGGCGAAGGTGGCCGAAGTGCTGCGCGGGCTCAAGCTCGACAGCGTGAAAACCGATATCGCCTACACCGGCGTGGTCGGGATCCTCAAGGGTGGCAAGCCCGGACCGGTGATCGCATTGCGCGCCGACATGGACGCACTGCCAGTGACCGAAGACACCGGCCTGCCGTTCGCGTCCAGGGTGACCACAACCTATCGCGGCGAAACCGTCGGCGTGATGCATGCGTGCGGCCACGACACCCACGTCGCGAACCTGCTCGCGACCGCCACCGTGCTGTCGAGGCTGCGCGACGAATTGCCCGGCACCGTGATGTTCATCTTCCAGCCCGCCGAAGAAGGCGCGCCGGCTGGCGAGGAGGGCGGTGCGGCGCTGATGCTCGAGCAGGGTTTGTTCGCTGATCTGAAGCCCGATGCGGTGATGGGCCTGCACGTGACCAGCAACCTCAACACCGGTCGCCTGGGCTATCGCAGTGGGCCGCTGATGGCCGCGGTGGATTCCTTCACCATCAAGGTCAAGGGTGTGCAGACCCACGGCTCGCGCCCGTGGCAGGGGGTCGACCCGATCACCACCGCCGCGCAGATCGTCAACGGCATGAACACCATCATCAGCCGCCAGATCGACATCACCGACACGCCGGCGGTGATCAGCTTCGGTGCGATCAAGGGCGGCATCCGCGAAAACATCATCCCCGACAGCGTCGAGATGATCGGCACCATCCGTACCTTCAAGCCCGAGCACCGCGTGCAGATCTTCGAGCGCATCAAGCGCACCGCCGAGAGCATCGCGGCCAGCCAGGGTGCCACCGCCGAAGTCGTGATCGACGAGGGCTACCCAGTCACCGTCAACGAGCAGCGCCTGACCGAGCGCATGCTGCCGACCCTGCAGCGCGTCGCCGGCGAGGCCAACGTGGTGCGCATTCCGCTGACCACCGGCGCCGAGGACTTTTCCTACTACGCGCAGGAGGTTCCTGGCTTGTTCGTGTTCGTCGGCGTCACCGACCCGGCCATCGACCCACGCAAGGCGCCGACCAACCACTCGCCGAAGTTCACCGTCGATGAAGCGGGACTGCCACTCGCGCTGGATGCGCTGGTGAGCCTGGCGGTGGATTACCTGCAGGGCGCGGGCCAGTAGACAGTCCGGCGCACTGGCGGACTTGCACGAGAGGTCAACGCGCGGTCTTCCCGCCGAGGTGCGTCGAAAGAAATGCGAGCATGCGCGTCGCATAGGCGCGCCGGTTTTCCTGTGCGAAGAAACCGTGGCCCTCGGTGGCGACGTACAGCGTGTCGACGTCGACGCCCGCGCGCTCCAGCGCTTTTTCCATCGCGCGCGTGTGCGCCGGCGGTGCAACGCGATCGCGACCACCGGCGACCAGCAGCACCGGATCCTTGATCTGCCCGGCATGGGTGGTCGCCGACGCGGCGCGCAGCGCGTCGCCCTCGCCAACCCACTCGCTCATCCAGGTCTCGGCGGACTCGCCGCGGCGCACCCGATCTTCGGCCATCATCGCGAGGTCGTAAACGCCGACATAGCCGACGGCGCACCGGTACAGCTCGGGTTCGCGCGCCAGTCCCATCATCGCGGCATAGGCGCCATAACTGCCGCCGACGAGGCAGATGCGCTCCGGGTCGGCGATGCCCTCCGCGATCGCCCAGCGCGTCGCGTCGGTCACATCGTCCTGCATTCGGGCGCCCCATTGTCGCGCTCCGGCCTCGCGAAAGGCGCGCCCACGATTGCCCGAGCCGCGGAAGTTCACCTGCAATACCGCGTAGCCAGCCGCAGCCAGCAGTTGCGCGTCGTCATCGTAGCTCAGACGATCGAACACGCCGAATGGTCCGCCATGCGGCATCACGACCAGCGGCAGCTTGCCGTCTCTGCCGCGCGGCCGGGTCACGAAGCCGTCCAGCGCGAGCCCGTCGCGCGCCTCCACCCGCACCGGCAATACATCGGCCGCTTGCGCCGGGTCGATCCATGCGCGCCGACTGAGCAAGCGCTCCGCGCGGTTGCTCTGGGTATCGAAAAGGAAGTAGTCGCCGGGATTCTGTGCCGACCACGACAGCGCCAGCACGAAGCGCGCCTCGTCGCTGGCCGAGACCGGCAGTACGGGCAGCCCGGCGAAGCCCTTTTCCAGACTGCGATGGCGCAGCGCCTCGGGATGTTGGGTGTCGAAGAACGCGCTGCGGACCGTGGCACCGCTCCACGCGACGCCGATCGGTTCCCGCGTCGGGCCCGTCGAGCGGATGATCGTCCATGGATCGAGCTGGGCGTCCCGCAGCAGTTCCTTGCGCGTGCTCGTGCTCGTGTCGTAGCCGATCAGCGCGTCGGGGCCTTGCGCGCGCTCGGTGCGCAGGTACGCGATGCGACCGCTCGCATCGAAACCGACCGGTGACTCGACGATGCCGGTGGCCGACTCGTCATTGACCAACGTCCATTCCTTGCCGTCAGCCGCACGGTGGTAGAGCTTGCTGATGTTGTCGCCCGCCATTCCCAGTGCGAATCGAACGTTTCCGTCGGCGTCGGTGGTGAAGTGCGCACGTGGCAGTGGCGCCTCGGCGACCGGCGTGCGTTTGCCGGTGTGGATATCCATGCGCTCGACCCGCGGAGTCGGCATCAGGGTCAGCGGCCATGCCTCGATCAGCACATGCCGCGGTTGCTTCGGCAGCGGGTCGAGCAGGTAGGCAGCGATCGCGCGGGGATTGAAGCGCTCGCCAATGATCTGTCCATCATCGTCCCCGGTGGCGCGCAAGCCGACCAGCAGCTTGGCGCGGGAACCATCGATGTTGATCGCATACAACTCGCCAGTGGGGATCGGCGTCTCCAGCACGCCGAACTTCTCGGCGACCGACACGATCAAGCGGTCTGCGCTGACCCACTCGAAGTCCGAAACGTGCGTGTTCGCGCCGACCGAGAAGCTGGCCGTTGCCTTGCGGTCACTGCGCCGGATCACCGCCAGCACGGTCTGGTCCTCGCGCGCGACGGTGGCCGCGAGGTACTCGCCATCCGGCGACAGTTTGACGTCGACGAAGCCTTCGCGCCGCAGCCACGGTTCGAGGTCGACGGTGCCGGCAGCCCATGCCTGCGGGATACATCCCATGGCTGCGAACATCAGCAGTACGCGACCCACCTGCGACATGGACCACTCCCTTTGCCGACACGTCAGGCTTGCGCCGCACCAGTACGCATCATCGATCGCGGCAGCGAAGCCGGTCAAGTAGCCTGCATCAGCCGACCGGGATGCGCCTCACAACCGCGCCGCCAGCCGCGTGCCCTGGTCGATCGCGCGCTTGGCATCGAGTTCGGCGGCCACATCGGCGCCGCCGATCAGATGCACCGGCACGCCGCTGGCGATCACGGCCTCGTGCAGCGTGCGGTTGGGTTCCTGGCCTGCGCACAGCACGACGTGGTCGACCTCGAGAAGGCGCGGCGTGGTGCCGATCAGCAGATGCAGGCCGCGGTCGTCGATCTTCTGGTAAGTGGCCGCGCCGATCATCTCGACGCGCTTCATCTTCAGCGTGCTGCGGTGGACCCAGCCGCTGGTTTTGTTGAGCCGTTCGCCGAGCTTGCCCTCCGAGCGCTGCAGCAGGAACACCTGGCGTTGCGGCGGGCTGGGTCGCGGCGTGGTGAGACCGCCGCGGGTTTCCAGTGCGGGATCGATGCCCCATTCGCGCAGCCATTGTGGTGCGTCGAGGGTGGCCGAATGACCCTCGTCGACGAGGAACTCCGCGACGTCGAAGCCGATCCCGCCGGCGCCGATGATCGCCACGCGCGGGCCGACGGGTTTGCCATGCGCGAGCACGTCGACATAGTTGAGCACCTTCGGGTGATCGAGTCCTTCGATGCGCGGCGTGCGTGGGGTCACTCCGGTGGCGAGCACCACCAGATCGAACTGTGCGGGAGTCAGATCGTGCGCTTGCACGCGGGTGCCGAGCTTGAGCTGCACGCCGGTGATCTGGATGCGGCGGCCGAAGTAGCGCAGCGTCTCCTCGAACTCTTCCTTGCCGGGGATCTTCTTGGCCATGTTGAACTGGCCGCCGATTTGATTCGCGGCATCGAACAGCGTGACCTGGTGGCCGCGTTCGGCGAGCACGGTGGCGCACGACAGTCCTGCGGGACCGGCGCCGACCACCGCTATGCGCTGCGGATTCTGCGTGCGCGTCCAGTTCAACTCGGTCTCCGCGCAGGCGCGCGGGTTGACCAGGCACGATGCGGTCTTGCGCTCGAACACATGGTCGAGGCAGGCCTGGTTGCACGCGATGCACGTGTTGATCTCATCGCTGCGGTTCTCGCGCGCCTTGTTGACCCACTCGGCGTCGGCCAGCAGCGGTCGCGCCATCGAGACCATGTCGGCCTGGCCGCTCGCAATGATGCGCTCGGCGACTTCGGGCATGTTGATCCGGTTGGTGGTGACCAGCGGGATTTTCACTTCGGCCTTCATCTTCTGGGTGACGAAGGCGAAAGCACCGCGCGGCACGCTGGTGACGATGGTCGGGATGCGCGCCTCGTGCCAGCCGATGCCGGTGTTGATCAAGGTCGCGCCGGCCGCCTCGATCGCCTTGGCCAGCATCACGATCTCGTCCCAGGTCTGGCCGTCGTCTACGAGGTCGAGCATCGACAGTCGGTAGATGATGATGAAATCGGGTCCCAGCTTGGCGCGCATGCGGCGCACGATCTCGACCGGAAAGCGCATCCGGTTGGCGAAGCTGCCGCCCCATTCATCGTCGCGCCGGTTGGTGCGCGCGACCAGGAACTGGTTGATCAGGTAACCCTCCGAGCCCATCACCTCGACGCCGTCGTAGCCGGCCTCGCGCGCGTAGACCGCGGTCTGCACGAAATCCTCGATGGTCTTCTCGATGCCGCGTGCGGACAGCTCGCGCGGCGTGAACGGGGTGATCGGGCTCTTGACCCGCGACGGCCCGACGCTGAGCGGGTGGTAACCGTAGCGGCCCGCGTGCAGGATCTGCATCGCGATCTTGCCGCCTTCGGCATGCACCGCGTGGGTCACCTTGCGATGGCGATTGACCTCCCACGGCCACGACAGCTTGGACGCGAAAGGCCCCAGCCAGCCCTGCACCGAGGGCGCAATGCCGCCGGTGACTATCAGCGCCACGCCACCGCGCGCACGCTCGGCGAAATACGCCGCGAGCTTCGGATAGTCGGCCGCGCGATCTTCAAGCCCGGTATGCATCGAGCCCATCAGCACCCGGTTGCGCAGGGTGGTGAAGCCCAGGTCG
Organism: Pseudomonadota bacterium; assembly: GCA_031412975.1. GTDB lineage: Bacteria > Pseudomonadota > Gammaproteobacteria > Xanthomonadales > Ahniellaceae > UBA4656. Next base: position 5,451 of record JANOEA010000042.1, read on the forward strand.
AGTGGCGACAGCAGGTGCGGATAGGGGGACGACATGCGGTTTGTCCGGAATTGATCCCGCTCACCATGCCGCCGCGCAGCGCGGCGCGCAAGTCCACGGCGTATGGGCCAGCGTGGCGCTACGCACGGTTCATGCACCGCGGCGGGTTATCATCCGCGGTCTGTTGCCGTGAGGAGAGATCCCTTGAAGTCCAGATTGATCGCCGTCGCCGCCCTCCTGATCGCCGGCAGCGTCAGCGCCCAGCCGAAGCTCGAAGACCTGCAGCTTCCGCCAGGCTTCAAGGTCGAGGTGTTCGCCAAGGACCTGCGCAATGCGCGTTCGATGACGCTGGGCGACAAGGGCACCCTGTTCGTCGGTACCCGCGACGCCGGCGTGGTGTATGCGATCGAGCACGACGGCAAATCGGCAGGCACCGTACACACCATCGCCAAGGGCCTGAACATGCCCAATGGCGTGGCGTTCCGCGATGGTGCGCTGTATGTCGCCGAGGTCAACCGCATCCTGCGCTTCGACGCGATCGAGGATTCGCTGGCCGCACCGCCGAAACCGGTCGTAGTCACCGACAGCTTGCCGACCGAGCGCCACCACGGCTGGAAGTTCATCGCCTTCGGGCCCGATGGCAAGCTGTATGTGCCGGTCGGCGCGCCGTGCAATATCTGCGACGAGGGTGATCCGTTCGCGGCGATCCACCGCATGAACCCCGACGGCAGCGGCCAGGAAGTGTTCGCGCGCGGCGTGCGCAACACGGTCGGCTTCGACTGGAATCCGGCCACCGGCCACCTGTGGTTCAGCGACAACGGCCGCGACATGATGGGCGACGATGTGCCGCCCTGCGAATTGAACGTGGCGACCCGTGCCGGCCAGCACTTCGGTTATCCGTATTGCCACGGCGCCACGGTCAAGGATCCGGAGTTCGGCGACCTGCACGCCTGCGAGACGTTCACCGCGCCTGCGGTCGAGTTCGGCGCGCATACCGCGCCGCTCGGGGTGCGCTTCCATGGCGGCAGCATGTTCCCGGCCGAATACCGCAAGGGCGCCTTCGTGGCCCAGCGCGGCAGCTGGAACCGCAGCAAGAAGATCGGCTACCAGGTGTTGTTCGTGCCGATCGACGGCGACAAGGCGGGCACGCCGCAGCCGTTCCTGAGCGGATTCCTGCAGGGCGAGAAGGCCAGCGGGCGTCCGGTCGACGTGCAGCCGTTGCCGGATGGGTCGTTGCTGATCTCCGACGACACCGCCAATGCGATCTATCGCGTGACCTACTCCGGCTGAGCCGGCTGGTTCGATGATCGCGAGCGCGCTGAGCCTCGCCGTCGCGCTGGCGGCCAGCGACGAGGCAGCGCGCCCGCGCGTGCTGCCGACGGTAGCGGTGACCGCACGCGCGGGCGTGCCCGCACCGGCGCTGCCTGGAAGCAGCAGCGTGATCGACGCCGACACGATCCAGCGCAGCGGACCGATGGTCGATGCCAGCGAGGTGCTCGTACGGGTGCCGGGCGTGGTCGCCAACAACCGCTACAACTACGCGCAGGACCTGCAGCTGTCGGTGCGCGGCTACGGCGCGCGCGCCGGCTTCGGGGTGCGCGGCATGCGCCTGTACGTCAACGGGATCCCGGCCACCGCGCCGGATGGGCAGGGTCAGTTGTCCAACGCCGCACTCGCTTCGGCCGCGCGCATCGAAGTGGTGCGTGGACCGCTGGCGGCGCTGTATGGCAACGGCGGTGGCGCGATCAAGATCGACGTCGAGCCGGGCATGAGCCCGCCCGGCGGGCGGGCGCTGGCGTTCGCCGATGGCGACCTGCAGCGCTTCGGTGCGGCACTGCGCGACGGCGATGCAACGTTCGGATGGAACCTCGACGCGGGACGCTTCGAGACCGACGGTTTTCGTCCGCACAGCGCCGCGCGCCGCGATCTGCTCGACGCGGTGGCCGCGTGGAGCCTGCCGTCGGGCTGGCGGCTGTCGACCACCGTCAACGTGCTCGACGCGCCGGATGCGCAGGATCCGCTGGGGCTCACACCCGCCGAGTTCGAGCGCGATCCGGATTCCACCACGCCGGTGGCATTGGCCTTCGACACCCGCAAGAGCACGCGGCAGGCGCAGTTCGGCGCGGCCATCGCGCGCGATGCGGGTGAAGCGCGCGGCGCGCAGCTTGCGCTGTACGGCGGGCGCCGCACGATCGAACAGTTCCTCGCCGTGCCGCTCGCCGCGCAGGCGGCACCCACTTCCGCGGGGGGAGTGATCGACCTCGAGCGTGACTATGCGGGGGCGGAGCTGCGCATCTGGCAGGATCTGGAAGCGTTCGGCACGCCACTGCGCATCACTGCGGGCCTCGACGCCGACGTGCTCGACGAACAGCGTCGCGGTTACGAGAACTTCGTCGCCGGCATGCTCGGCGTGCGTGGTCGCCTGCGCCGCGACGAGGACAACCGGATCGAGCGTCGCGACCTGCTGCTGCAGGCCGACTGGCAGCCGGCGCCCGATTGGCACGCGGTCGCCGGCGTGCGCCGCAACGTGGTCGAGTTCGAATCGGTGGATGGTTTCGTGGCGGCAGGCAATCCCGACGACAGTGGCAGCCGCCGCTTCAGTGCCAATACACCGGCGATCGGTCTGCGCTGGTCTCCAGCGTCGCCATGGTCGCTGCACGCAGCGCTCGCGCGCGGCTTCGAGACGCCGACCGCGAACGAACTGGCCTACAGCGCCGACGGCGCGAGTGGTTTCAATCTCGCGCTGCAGCCGGCGCGCTCGACCATGCGCGAGGTGGGGCTCCGGCATGCCACGGGCCGGTTGCTGGTCGAAGCCGCGCTGTTTCGCGACGATACCCGCGACGAGATCGTGGTGGCGCGCGCGGTGGGTGGGCGTACCTCGTTTCGCAACGGTGGGGAGGTGCGGCGGCGCGGGCTTGAACTTGCACTGACCACCGATTTCGGCGAGCAGTGGTCGTTGAACGCTGCGTGGACGCTGCTGGATGCGCGCTTCGTCAGCGGGAGCCCGGCTTGCGCGGCCGCGCCGTGCGCGCCGGGCGCCCAGGCGATCGTGGCAGGCGCGCGCTTGCCGGCCGTGCCGCCACGCTTCGGCTTGATCGAATTGCGCTGGACGCCCGATGAGCGCTGGTCGGCACAGCTCGAGTTGCGCGCTGCCGGCGGCAATTTCGCCGACGACAGCAACCGACTGCGCGCGGATTCGTATCTCACCGCCAACCTCGCGCTGCGTCGCACGCTGGCGTTTGGCGACGACACGCTGGCACTCATTGCGCGCATCGATAACCTCGGCGACCGCCGCCATGTGGGCTCGGTCGTCGTCAACGATGGCAACGGACGGGTGTTCGAACCGGCACCGGGTCGACGGCTGCTGCTCGGTGCCGAGTGGTCGTGGTGAGCGATCAGGCGCCGCGCCAGCGAGGTCTTCGAATCGGCGCTCCCGGCGACGATCATCGGCGCGATTGACAGTCGTCAAGCCGCCGCTGCATGGTCCACGCGAGGATGCGAACTCCACAGGCGTCGAAACCCGCATGAGCTTCGACTTCGATCCGATGCCCCCGGTCTGGCTGCTGCAGGTCGCAGTCGCAGGCGTGTGGCTTTACGAGGGCCTGTGGTGCAAGCTGCTCGCGCGCAGCGCACACGAGTTCGAAGTCGTGTCGGAGGTGCGCTTCCTGCGTCCGTGGATGGTGTCTGCCTTCCTGCGCGCGCTCGGCGTGGTCGAGTGCGCACTCGGCGTGTGGGTGCTGTGGGGCTGGCAGCCGCAGGCCGCGGCGCTCGCACAGACCGTGCTGCTGGTCGCGCTCAACACCGCGGGGCTGACGCTGGCGCGATCGAAGATTCCGGATCCGGCGGGCATGCTGTTCAAGAACTTCGCGCTGCTGGTGCTGGCCTGGGTGTGCGCGGCGATGCTGCTGCGGCAGGCCGCATGAGTCACGCCGCGACGCCGTGGGCGAGGGGACGCTTCGACGCGGGCGGCGGCCCGCGGATGCTGCTGTTCGGACGCATGTACGAGGACCACGCGGTGGAGCGTGCGGCGTTCGCGCCGGGCGGGCAGGCCTTCTGCATTGCCTCCGCGGGCGACATGGCGCTGGCCCTGTGCGGTGAGCATGCGGTCACTGCGGTGGACATCAACCCGGTGCAGGTCGACTACGCGCGCGCGCGCTTCGCCGGCGCGCCGCGTCGCAGCGGCGCGGCCGAGCGCCTGATGGGCTTCGGCCGCGGCCTGCTGCCGCTGCTGGGCTGGCCGCCATCGCGGATCGAGGAGTTCCTCGGCATGCACGACCCGGCCGCGCAGGCGCTGTGGTTCGCCGAGCACCTGAACACCTGGCGCTTTCGCGCTGCGGTCGACACCGCACTCTCGCTGACCGCGCTGGGCAAGGTCTACGGCAATGAACTGATGGCGATCGTGCCGGCGCACTTCGGCAGGGTGCTGCGCGCGCGGCTGGCGCGCTGCATCGCGCGCCATCCGAATCGCGGCAATCCCTGGCTGCGTTTGTTGCTGACCGGCGACGATGCCGGGCCCGCCGAGCCGCCGCCCGCGCGCGCTGCCGGCATCGAACTGGTTTGTGCGGACGCGCTGGATTTCCTTGGCGACGGTGCGCCCGCGCGCTTCGATGCGTTCACGCTGTCGAACATCCTCGACGGCGCGAACGCGGTTTTCGCCGAACGGTTGCGGCTCGTCGTGCGCCACGCCGCGCGACCGGGCGCGGTGGTCGTGCGGCGCAGCTTCCGCGAGCCTGGTTCGGGCGACGATCCGCGCTTTGATCGCGCGGCAGTCGACCGCTCGGTGCTGTGGGGCGTGGTCGACGTGCGGCCGGTCGAAGACTGGATCTGACCATTGATCGCGTCAAGCCGCGCCGTGCGCGCGGGGCTGCGATTCCTCGCCGGTGGCGTGCGCGATATGCAGCTGCATCCCGCGCAGGATGTGGCGGTGCAGCTCGTGCGCAAGGTGGTGCTCCAATGGCCGCGCCAGCCAGCGTGGGCGCAGGTGGCCGCAGTAGTGCGTGGTCAGCACCACCTCGCTGCCCTCGGCGAGCGGGCGTATCTCGTACGAACCTTCGCCCATCGACAGACTGCCTTCGACGCCGAGTCGCTGCTCGAGCACGTCGAAGCGCATCAGGCGCCCCGGCTCGAGATGGCGGATCTGCTTCACCAGGTGCGCGTCCTCGTAGGTGCAGCGGATAATCGCGCCGACCGTGCGCTTGTCGCCCTCGGTGCGCAGCGGTACGGGCAGGAACAGG
>JANOEA010000043.1:0-2850 GCA_031412975.1 Pseudomonadota bacterium
CCCATGCTGTCGCCACCATCGGCATAGCGATTTGCGAGCACGCTGTTGAAGGATTCGCCCGCGACCGCGCCGACCTTCGCGCGCAGGGGTCCGAGCACCAACGGCCACGGACGCGGCGCGAAGCGCACCCGCGAATAGGTGTATGCCGCCCCCGGATCGCCGATCCAGCAACTCATCCGCGGCGCGGGCAGTTCACGACCGAAGATGCGCACGTGATGGCGCTCCCAGGCGATCCCCGCATCGATCGCCGCGAGCGCCGCGTCGGCGTCGTCGGGATCGAGGAAGCGCGGCGCCCACAGCAGTTCGCCACCATCGAGCGCGATGCGTTCGAGGCCCGCTTCATGCATCGCTGGATACCATCAGGCCGCGCGCGACCAGGACCGGATCGCGCTCGAAGTATTCGCCATCGACCCCATCGGGCCGCACCGCATGAAGCCATGCATGCGAACGAAACAGCGGCCGATCGATCAAGGACATGCAACACTCGGGGCAAACCGGACATTGAGCGAGTATAGGGAACCGCAGCGACCGCGCGCGCAGCGTGACGAGCCGTATTGCAAGCCATCCGGGCGTCATGCCCTGGTCGGCAAGCTGGTCGACCCCGTGCTCGCGTGGCGCCCGGGCAATCGCACCGTGATCGGCATCAGCGCGCCTCGATTTGCCGCTCACGCGCGCATGGCCGACAATCCCGATTCCAGCCCGGAGCATGGCCATGACCGAACGCGACTCGATGGAATACGACGTGGTCACGGTGGGAGCGGGTCCCGCGGGCCTGGCCTTCGCGATCCGGCTCAAGCAGCTCGACCCCGCGATCCGCATCTGCGTGATCGAGAAAGCTTCCACTATCGGCGCGAACATCCTGTCCGGCGCGGTGATCGAGCCCGGCCCGCTGGATGAGCTGCTGCCCGAGTGGCGCAAGTTGCCGCCGCCGGTCTGCGTGCCGGCCGCACGCGACGAGTTCTACCTGCTCACGCGCGACAAGCACTACAAGCTGCCGACGCCGCCGCAGATGAACAACCACGGCAACTTCATCATCTCGCTCGGCGCGCTGTGCGGGTGGCTCGCGCCGCAGGCCGAGGCGCTGGGGGTGGAGATCTACCCCGGCTTCGCGGCCAGCGAAACCCTGTTCGACGCGCGCGGCGCGGTCAGCGGCGTGCGCATCGGCGACATGGGCGTGGCCCGGGACGGCAGCCACAAGGCGGCCTATACGCAGGGCATCGACATCAAGGCGCCGATCACGGTGTTCGCCGAAGGCGCGCGTGGCCACCTGGCCAAGCAGCTGGTCAAACGCTACGAGCTGGACCGTTTCGCCGATCCGCAGGTGTATTCGATCGGGATCAAGGAGCTCTGGCAGGTGCCAGCCGGGCGCAGCGAACCGGGCCGCATCATCCATTCGGTCGGCTGGCCGGCCGACAGCGGCACCTACGGCGGCAGCTTCGTCTATCACCTCGACAAGGACCGCATCGCGCTCGGCTACGTCGTGGGGCTCGACTACGCCGATCCCAACCTCGCGCCTTACGAGCTGTTCCAGCAGTTCAAGCACCACCCGCTGGTCAAGCCGCAGCTCGAGGGCGGCACCATCCTGTCGTCCGGCGCGCGCGCGCTGGCCTCCGGCGGCATGCAGTCGCTGCCGCAGGTCGAGATGCCCGGCGCGATGTTGATCGGCGATGACGCGGGCACCCTCAACCTGCCCAAGATCAAGGGCGTGCACCAGGCCATGCGCAGCGGCATGCTGGCCGCGCAGCACGTCGCGCGCACCCGCAGCGTGGTCGGCTGGGACACCGCGCTGCGCAACTCGGTGGTCGCCGACGAGCTGCGCAAGGTGCGCAACTTCAAGCCCGGTTTCAAGCAGGGCCTGTGGTTCGGATTGGCCAACGCGGCGTGGGAGACGCTCACTGCGGGTCACTCGCCGTGGACCCTGCGCAACAAGGTGCCCGACCATGCGCGCCTGCAGAAGGTCGAGAATTACCTGGTGCCGGATCGCGGCTTCGTCGAGCGCACGCTGCCACCGCGCGACCGCCTGGCCGGCGTGTACTTCGCGGCCACCGAGCACGACGAAGACCAGCCGGTGCACCTGCAGATCCTCGAGCCATCGATCTGCATCGATCGCTGCGCGAAGGAGTTCAACAATCCCTGCACCCGCTTCTGCCCGGCCGCCGTGTACGAAATCGTCGACGACCAGGCCGGCAAACGCCTGCACATCAACGCCGGCAACTGCGTGCACTGCAAGACCTGCGACATCAAGGACCCCTACCAGATCATCAACTGGGTCACGCCCGAGGGCGGCGCGGGGCCGAATTACCAGAACCTCTGAGCCATGCCTCACGCACTACCACGCAGGAATCCCCGTACACGGTGCACACCATGAAACGCATCGCACTCGCCACCTGCGCCGAAGCCCTGCCGCTCGACGACGACATGCCGCCGCTGCTGGCCGCCTGTGCCGCGCAGGGGCTCGACGCGGCAGCCGTGAATTGGGACGACAGCAGCGTGAACTGGGGCGGCTACGCGGCCGTGCTGCTGCGCTCGACCTGGGACTACGTGCCGCGTTTGCACAGCTTCCTGCTGTGGGCCGAGGCGGTGTCGCGGCAGACGCGTTTGTTCAATCCGCGCGAGCTGGTGCGCTGGAGCAGCGACAAGCACTACCTGGCCGACCTCACGCGTGCGGGCGTGCCGATCGTGCCGACGTTGTTCGTCGAACCAGGCGAGACCGGGAAGTCGGCTGGGTGGCCTTGGTTGCAGTGCTGGTCTGGGGCGTCATTTCCTACCACCAGCTCCCACAACAGGAGGATCCAGCACTTCCTGCCCGCATCGCCCGTGTGGTGACCATGCTCCCCGGTGCCACCGCGC
>JANOEA010000044.1:0-29018 GCA_031412975.1 Pseudomonadota bacterium
TTTTAAGTCCCCACTGGGCCTCTGCGGAAATTCTTGTGAAATCCGGCGATAAAATCGCCTTCCTCGGTGATTCGATCACCCAAGCAGGTTGGGGACAGCCGGCTGGCTACGTGCGCCTCGTCATCGCGGGCCTCAAGGCGACAACCATGGATCAGCACCACCGGCTGGCCCGAGCCCCAGTCCTTGACGTAGAGCTGCGTGGTGTCGCGTGTGGTGATGAATGGCATGGGGAGATTCCGAGAGAGCGTGGGCGCGTAGTGTTTCGTGGAAGCGTGGGAGCGTCTGTTCGATCAGCCACAATGGGACGTCATGGGCAGCAAGCCATGGATTCGACATGAAGCGCATGCCCATGGCCACGGCGGAGAACTGCGTAGACGGCGCCGCGCGATATTGCCCGACTTCGGATCGATCATTTTCGGCGCCGCATTTGACACACCCGCCCGCTTCGGATTAGCGTGCGGTTGCTACCGGTATCCGCAGGATGCGGCTGGCGGTGGAAAGGGTCGCCGGGGGGTGGCCCGACATGGAAGGTTGCGCAGCGGTGCGGGTACCGTTGCAAGGGGAAGGAGTCGTGTGGTCCTCATCCGATGAATCGTCGCCGGCCTTGGCGTCCAGCGCCTGGCCCGTTGGTTGTCTGGAGAACTGCAACCGCCCGCCTGGTGGTCGGCGGCTCGCGTTTGCGCGCGGATTGCGCACTGTCGTTGCGACCCTGATGGTCAGCATCGTCGCCCCGGTCGGCGCGTCCGAACAAACGTCAACAGTTCTCGAACTCGTCGCCGTCGATACGCCGCGAGGCTGCGCGGTAGTCCGTGCTGACGGCCGGATGTATCGCGCCTGCCGCGGTGAAGCCCTGGGTGACAGCGCTGTCTTGCTGGTGGAAGTGGGTGGCGATGATGTCGTCCTTGGCCTCGATGGAGCCGCTGCGGGCGGTGCTTTGACTGCCCGCCTTCGAATCGGTGAACGCATCGATCCGATCGCCGCCCGCGCCGAATGGCGACGTGCCTCGGGGCCTCGGCCAGGCTGGATCGAATCGCCCGCGAGCGGCGAACGCTGAGCCGCCGAGCCGGACGACTGCGCATGGATGCGACCAATTCGATATACGCCGTTTGGCATCGTACGGTGCGCATCGCCCTGGTGCTGCTTTGCCTCGTTCTGAGCGATGTTGCGGCGTCGGCAACGCAGCCCGCTGGCCAGTGTGTCGTGTACTACCGGCTCGGTCCCGAGGCGAAGTCGCTGGCGGCCAAGGCGGTACTCGCACAAGCCGACATCGGCAGCGTCACGGTGATGGACTTCCAGGGCGACTACAGTCGTGGATTGTCCGCGCCGCGACAGGACGTTGCGCAGCGCTTTCTCGAAGGTCGGCGCGACGAGTACGACTTCATCGTGGTGTTCACCACGTTCGAGTTCGAAACCGGCGAGGCGTTAGCGTTGTACAACGGCATCCGCAACGATGTCGCGGGCATCGGCATCCCGGTGATCGACAGTGGCGTGGCGTTCGGCAGCGCAGCCCGACTGCAAGGCATGGTCGATATGGCTGCGTTGGGTCGATACACCTTCGATCCGGGCGATCCGCGCTACGCCCAGTTGCTTGGCACCCTCGCACACGAAGTCATGCATCGGTGGGCCGTGAGGCCTCGGTTCCGCACGCCTGGCGGCGGCGACAGCACGGATCTGATCGGCCGCGACGGCTCGCATTGGAGCTACTTCGTCGACAGCGATGGCTCGGTGATGTATGGCAACGACTGGGAATCACGGGCAAGCGGCGATTTCCGCAGCGTGCGCGTGCGGCAGGTCTACAGCCCCCTCGATCTGTACCTCGGCGGATTCATCGCCACCAGCGAGGTGCCACCCACGCGACTGATCCGCGGTGGTGTCGGATCCGCGAATGATCTTCCGCTGCTCGGTGCGATCACCGGCGGCAGCAGCGAGACCGTGACCATCGCGCAGATCATTGCCAGCGAGGGAGCGCGGGTGCCAGCTGCCGCCGATGCACCGAAATCATTCAATGCGGGCCTGGTGCTGCTCAAGCGCCCGGGTGAAGCTCTCGCGCCGCGGACATTGGCCGACCTGGAGCGGCTGCGGGTTCAGTTCCAGCAGCGCTTTGCCGCGATGACCGGCGGCCGCGCGACCATCCGCATGGGTTCGTTGCCTCGGACCACAGCCACCACGGGGCTGCCGGAAATCGTGATTCCAAGCGCCCTGTCGGGAGTCGAGGCGCAGACCGCGACAGCGCTCGCATGGCTGCGGGCCCAACAGCGTCCGGACGGACGGTTCGAGGACGAGGCTGGCACTGCGATTCGCGATACCGCCTATGCGCTGCTCGCGCTGCGCCAGCTGGCGCCGAACGATCCCGCGGTCGCGCGAGCGCAGGACTTCCTGCGGGCGGCCTCGCCGATGACGCTCGAGGAACACGCGTGGCGCGCGGTCGGGCTGCCGACCGATCGGGCAATCGACCTTGGCGCCATCGCGCAGTTGCAACCCGTTGCGGGGCGCTACGCGTTGGCGAGAGGCCTCGAGTCGACGCCGATTGATTCCCAAGTGGCGGTCGAGGTGCTGGGACGCGAGGATCCGCGTCCGACCTCGTGGCAACAGTATGTGTCGGGGTTCGATGACTGGGCGGCAGCCGACGGCAGCATCGGTGCCCACGCACGCGGTGCAGGATTGGTCGGCCCCACGACCCTGGCGATCGCGAACCTCGCGCTGGTGGATCCGGCTGGGTCCCGATCGCTGGCAGTGCGCAACGCCGCGCGCACCTGGCTGCTGGGCAGGCAATCTGTCGGAGGTGCGTTCGGCAGCCGCAGCGACTCGTTGCAGGAGTCGCTGGAAGTCTTCGTAAGGCAGGCTGCGGTTGCACTTCCGCCAACGCCGTACGGACGCCTGCGCAACTGGGTTCGAAGTCGGCAGGGAACCGCGGGTGATTTCGCAGGCAGCGTCTACGCTACCAGTCTGGCGTTGCTCGGCTTGACGCGGGACGGCGCGCCGAACTACACGGTGGTCGACCCTCCAGCGGTGCAGCCCGGTGCGCCGGTCGATGGCACCATTGCGCGGCTCAGCGCGCTGATCGAAAACTCCGGTGGCGCAGCCGCACCGGCGACCACCGCGCGGTTCTACGATGGTGATCCCGATGCAGGAGGCACCCCGATCGGCGCGGCGCTCGCAGTGGCGCCACTCAACGCCGGCGCGCGCGCCAGCGTCAATGCGCTGTGGGACACGCTGGGCCGTGCGGGCTCACGGCAGATTTTCGTAGCCGTCGATCCGAATCTGCTGGTCATCGAATCCAACGAAGCGGACAACCGCGCAATCACTGCGGTACAGGTTGCCAGCGCGCCAGCGGGGCCGGAACTTGCACTGTTCGACAGCGAAGTCTCGATCGTGCCGTCGATCATCACGACCGCACCGGTTGAGGTCGTGGTGCGGGGCGTCCTGCGAAACCTCGGGACTTCAGGCGCGGACCAGGTGCTGCTGCGACTCAGCGACGCGGCGGTCGCGGGCGCATCGACGCTCGCCGAGACCACTGTAGGTGTAGCAGCACGGGGGCAGTCGCCGTTCGAGCTCAGATTCACCGTCGTATCGCCGCAGTCGCAGCGTTTGCGGATTGCCGCCGACCCCGAGGGGGCGATCGTGGAATCCGACGAGAACAACAACGCGATCGAACGAAGTCTTGCATCCGGTGGGGGGATCGACCTCGCGCTTGCGGAATCCGATATCGAGGTCGTTGGTGGCTCGCCGGTGTTGCTCGGCTCCGCCGTCACGATTCGCGTGCGGGTGCGCAATCTCGGTGCATCCGACTCGCCCGTGGTCGCGCTCGATGCGACCATCGTGCAGGCCGGGCAGCCAACGCCGCTGCCGCGGCAAACCACTCAAGTCGGCGCAGGCTCCAGTGCCACGCGCGAATTTTCCTGGGTGCCTGCATCGCTTGGGGCTGCACGGATCGAAGTGGTAGTGGATCCGTTATCCGCAGCTGCGGAAATCAACGAGACGAACAACACGGCCGCGCGAGATGTGGTCGTCGAGTCGGCCAGTGGCGCCAACCTGCTGATCACGGACGCGCGCATCGAGCTTTTCCCGGCGCCACCCCGGGAAGGCCAGCCGTTGCGGGTCGATTTCGCGGTGCGCAACGTCGGGGCGGACCCTGCGCCAGGGTCGACCGCCGCGCTGTATGCGGGCGATCCGCGCGTGGCGGGCGTCGAGCTTGCCCGGATCCCGGTAGCGGCGCTTGGCGTCGGCGAGCAGCGCGCGGCCAGCTTGCAGCTCGACCGCCTCGGCTTGCGCGGCGATACGACCTTCTACGTCATGGTGGATGCCGATCGTACGATCGCCGAAAGCAATGAGAACGACAATTTTGCACTGAAGACGACCGCGGTGCTTGGATTGGCCGAGCTGGTGACAAATCTGGCCGATGTGCAGATCGAACCCAGCCAGCCAGTACTCGGCGAGGCTGCCACATTGCGCGCAACCATCAGGAACATCGGCCAGCAGGCAGCCGGTGGCTTCGCGGTGCGGTTGTCGGAAGTGGGACAGTCCACCGTCGCGATCGTGCCGGATCGCAGCGTGCCGGGACTGCCGCCCGGGGCGAGCACCGAGGTGGATTGGACCTGGACCTTCGGTCAGGCACCCGGCGTGTCCGGCGTGCGGGTTGTGGTCGACCCAGGTGCTGCGGTGCCGGAGGCGAACGAGGACAACAACCAGGTCGACGTCCCGCTGTCATTGCAGGACGGCGGCATGTACGCGAGCAATCGCTATTTGTCGCCCAACGGCGACGGCGTGCGCGATACGGTGCGCGTGGCCTATCGCTTGCCTGTGGCGGAGGCGGTGCGGATCGAGATCCGCAATGCTGCCGATACCTTGATGCGTAGCTATTCCGGTGGTGCCGCATTCGGCGGGACTCGCGGCGAGGTGACCTGGGATGGTCGCAATGCACGAGGCCGGGTGGTGCCTGATGGGGACTACCGAGCACTGGCTCGCGGCGCTGATGGTCGACTGATCGGCGAGAGATTGCTCACCGTCGACACCAATAAAACGTCGGCTGTGCACGCGGTCGGCACCCCGAGATCGCGATTGGTGACGTTGCCGCCAACCACCGGGTCTTCGGGCTCCGACTGGGCTTTTGGCCCGCGCGGTGCCGTGAACCGCTTCGCCGTGTACGCAGTCGGTGCCCGGCCCGCCGATCCGGCGTTTCTGCAGCGGTTCCAGGGCATCTATCGCAGCGACACACTGTTCCCGTCGCTGCAACCCGTGCTGTCGACCGACTGGCTGTCGCGCTTTGTCGCGACGAGAGCACTACGGTCGGCCCGGGTTCAGGAGTACCGATTCCTGCCTGACGGGCGAACGATGGTATTCACCATCCTGCTGGAGACGCCGGCTGGCGCGCGATCGTTCGTCTACGGTACGGCGCGCGCCGATACCGTCGATGCGCCGACCATCATCGGCGCGCCGCAGGCGATCGGGCCATTCGAATTGCCGCCACGCATCGTCGGACTGCTCGACAACCTGACCATGCTGGTGACCAGCTATCCCAACGGAATCGCTGGATGGCGCGCGATCGACCTGCGCACGGGCGTCGCCACGAACTTTGCGGAGAACGTCCCGCCGGAAGCCGAGGCGATTCGCGTGCTGCCGACCGGCGTACTGTTCGCCGCGACCACCCCCGACGGCAGGAGTTGGCAATACGTTCCGCGCTCCGGAGCGGCCACGGTGTCACTGGGAACCTGGAATGCCGCAGCTGCGTCGCCGGATGGCAGCGCGCTTGCGGTGCTGTTCCAGGAGGGTGCCAGGCAATCGATCGACCTGATCCAGACATCCAACGGCACTCGTCGTCCCCTGGTGTCGATCGTCCGGGCACCGTTTGGCTTCGGTGGAGCCGACGAACAGTTGCCAGAGCAGTTGGCGATGGCATGGATCGCGCGTGCCGGCGAATTGCTGGTGATCGATGCGCAATCCCGACGGGTCCTGAACTTCGCAGCCGACGGCGAGGCCTTGGGTGCAGTGAGTCTGCCAGCGGGATTCAGCGGACCGCTCAACATCCTCGAGCCGGACGATATCGTCATCGGTTCGGCCATCGGGACCTATTTGAACTTGAACCAGAGTGCGCCCGGCGACCTGCCGTGCTCGGGCACCGAGGAATGGGTGGCAGATTCACCGACTCGCCAATGGTTCGACGCTGCCAATGATGTCGCAACGATCTCGCTCGCCCGCATGCTGGCGGTGCGCAGGAATGTCGGCGGTGAAACCCCGGGATTGCTGCCGGTGGTGGATTTCGAGGCGATCGAAGGTTTCGACGTGGACCTGCTGGGCGAGTTGGCTCGCACCACGGAGCAGATCGGTGGGACGCCGGCATGGATGTTCAACGACGGCAGTCGGATCGGCTGCAACGGTTCGCTGGTCTCTGCGACCGGACAAGTGCTCGATCCACGCTGGGAGCCGGCCCTTTCCTTGCGGGCTGCTTCGCCCGATGAAAGCCAGCTGTTGTTCTGGCCGGTCCTTGGCACACCGGACGAGGCCACCGGTGGCAAGGTGCTGGGTTCCTTCCTCAACCTTCCAGCCGTGCTGCGTGCCGAAGCGTTGGGACGCGCGATCCGGCTGTACGGCCTGGCGACCGACCGCCACTTCGCGCGCTGGGAGCTTGACTGGACCACGCCATCCGACCCCACGGGCTGGCAATCGCTGACTGCGCCATCGGAAGAGGAAATCGTGCTCGACGATTTCCTCAGTTGGACACCGCCGGAGCCGGGCAGCTACCTGGTACGACTGCGCGCCTTCGATCTTGCGGGCAATGTCGACTCGGCAACGGTCCAGGTGGTGTCGCAGTTCAGCGCAGATCTGATCCGGGTATCGGCCGCGCCACGCGCGATCTCGCCCAACGGTGACGGCGTTCAGGATGCAACGGTCGTGAACTACGAAGTGCGGCGTCCCACCACGGTGCGCATCGAGGTGCGCGATGCAAACGGGATGACTGTTCGCAGCGTGACCCGCGTTGTTGGTGCAGCGGATATAGGTCCGGCGCAGTGGACGTGGGACGGTCGCAGCGACGCCGGTGCAGTAGTCCCGGAGGGCCGCCATGTCCTGTGGATCAACGACAACCGCTTTTCGCTACTGGTCGACGTCACTCCACCCACGGGTTCGCCACGGCTGCACTCGCCATATGTAGCGTCGCGAGGCCGCGCTGCGCGGTTCGACGCGTTTGGATCCGGCCCGAGCGCCATCCAGGATCCATTCCTGGTACGGGTGGCGCTGCAAGCAGACGCAGGTGCGGGCTGGATCGACGTCGCAGAGAGTGTGCGCGGCGATCCCGCAATCATCCACGTCCCCGTCGAGTCCTATGGCGGTCGAAGTTATCGCGCCGTCGCCTTCGATCTCGCCGGCAACCGGGCGATATTCCCGTTGGGCGCGGCAGCCCTCGAGATCAGCATTGCAGGGCGTGCGCAGATCCGGCTGCCGCAGAACCCCGGAGGGCGAGTCATTTCCGAGCCCGCACCGATCAATCCCCACCTTGCGCCGTTCGTTTCGGTACCCGAAGCGGGGGTTCGCTACATCCTGCCGGTGGCGCCAGACGCTGATCTGCTCGAGATCAGCACCAGCATCGGCGACCTGGTCGAAGTGGAACTGGAGACTGCGCCACTTGCCTCGAACCCGGCGTGGACGGTGCGGGCGCGGTCGTCGATGTCGGCGACTGCGGGTGCCGCCTGCGCCGCGATCGGCGTCCCGGCATCGGAGTGTCCGTTGGCCGCGTCACCGCGTCATTGGCAGTATCTGGAGCCGCAACCCGATCCGGTCGAGTTCGCCGATGGGCGCACTTTCCTGACCCGGGTTGTCGGGCGACGGGCAGATGGCAGCCGGGTGGGCTCGAACTGGGTTCGCTTCGAGCCGGATTCCCTCGAAGGGCGGCTGATTTGTGCAAACCGGGCCGACGACCCTCGCGCCGCGCCGTTACGAAACAGTCTGCTGCAACAAGCGGGTATCGATCCGCGTGCCGTCCCGGCCAACTACTACATTGCCGATCTGGACCTGCCGCTCGGCGATGCGCTGCTCGGACGACCGGAATTGAGCGTCGCCAACCAGGTTGCAGGGATCTTGCTGGCAACTGTCGACGGCGGTGCACTGATCGAGGTGCTGCCGTCGGTACTCGCGGCGATACCGCCGGGAGGTTCGGTGACCGGCATTCTCCGCTTCGACTCGCGACTCAATGGTCGGCGCTCGCTTGCAATGCGCCTCACGCCATGCGCGCCGAATCAGCCGTCGAGCACGATCCTCGCAACGGTGGGAGCGTTCGGTGGCCCCGAGTGCACAGCCCAACCAAGCGGCAAGATCGCGTTGGGCATCGGGGTAGCGCCGATGGGAAGCCCTGCACTGGTGCGACAGGTTGTAGCGCGGATTCGCGACCCGGCAACGGGCGAGATATCGCCCGCACTCCAGCAGGCATTTTCGCCGGCAGTCGAATTGGCGCGAGACAACCAGTTGGTATTCGAGATCAGCACCACCGAGTTGGCGCCCGGGCCGGCAGAACTGCTCGTGGAGATCGATTCCGGCAGTGGACTGCGCGTGCTTGCGCCATTGCCCTTCCCGGTCGACCGCAGCTTGCCGGAAGTTGCGATCAGCAGTCCGCAAGCGGGCGACCGGATATGCGCCGTCCGCTCGGCGCCCGGACTGCCCTTGTCGGTAGCGGTCACCGGTGCGGCGAATGCCGGCGACGCAGGTGCTGTGACCTGGCGTACCGAAGCTGGTGAGGGCGGTTCCCCCGTAGCTTGGCTCAGCTCTCCCGGTTGTACCCTGGAGGGTCCACGATTCCCGGCCGCCACTTGCTACAGAAGCGGCGGGAACGGGTTACTTGGTGAAGCACCGGTAGAAGAACGCCCTTCACGGTCGGTACCGCAGCGCCTTCTCGTCAACGGCGCAGCCACCGTTCGCTTGCGAGCCAGCGACTGGTCTGGCGCGCAGGTATGCACGACCACACCGGTCATCGTGGACTCGAAGGTGGAGATCGACGACCCCGATGCGCCGCGTCCATTGCTTGGCGCTGGCGGCGCCGTTCCCGTGTTGGGCTTGTCCGGTGTCGGCACATTCGCGCGGCTGCAGGTTCCTTACCAGCTCGGTGAGCGAATCGATTTTCGCCTGGATTTGTACGCGCTGCAGGACCCGCAGAATCTCTACAGCCCGATTGTCCAAACGCCACTGTCGACAGTCCAGGAGGGTTTCGCAGAGGGCCCGCAATGGGTTTTGCAGTGGGACGGACGGATCGGCGGCTCGCCCGTGGCCGAGGGCAACTACGGCTTGGTAGTCACGGTCGAGGATGGCTGCGGCTTTACGGAATCGTTCCAGTATCGTCTGGTCGTCGATCGCACACCGCCGGCAATCACGGTCACCAGTCCCGCGAACAATCAGTCCGTTGGCGGACTCTTGATCGAAGTGTTGGGAACCGTAACCGACGCGCGACTTCAAGGGTGGCAGGTACTCGCAGGAGGTGCCGCGCCAGGCGACGCTTTGGCACCGATCGGCGAGGGCAACAGCGCGGTACCCGCTGCGGCATTGCTCGGCCAGTGGGTGCGCGGCGGCCTCACCGGTCCCGCGCGGATTGTCCTGCTTGCCAGCGATCAGCTCGAGAACAGCGCGCGCATCGATGTTCCTGTGGTCCTCGGCCCCGTGTCACAGCTGGTCGTTGCTGGTGGCGTTGCGCCTCTGGCGTTCTCGCCGAACGGCGATACGGTTCTCGACACCGCGCGACTTGCAGTCACCACGGGGCGTGCGGTGGTCGCTACCCTGCGGGTACTCGATGAGAGCGGGCAGGCGATTCGCACGCTGGCGTCCGGGCAGGCAGTGCCAAGTGGCGCGGTCGCATGGACCTGGGATGGACTCCGGGATGGTGCGGCCGCGGCTGCGAACGGCATCTACCGCTTCGAGTTGCGCGCCGTCGACGCGGCGAACGCATCCACCGTGGAGGTGCAGCGCTTCGCGGTTGCGCTCGATACCCAGCCCCCGGTCTTGACTCCGCTGACCGGGACGGCGCTCGATGTGCCCGAACAACGCCAGATTGGCGTATTGATCGATGAAGCACTTCCTGCGCGGTTCGACGCCGACCTGGTGGTGGTCGCCGACGGCAGGCTGGTCGCACGTCGCGGTGGCAGTGAATCAGGCGACATCGTGCTGGCAGGCAGCGACAGCCTTGACGAGGTCGAACATCGGCTCGTGGTGCGCGCCGCCGACACCGCCGGCAATGTCGCGCAGCTGGACCATCGTTTCCATGTCGACCGGACGAGCCCGTTCGCAGCAATCGCCGAGCCAATCGAAGGCGCGGTATTGCGTCGCGGCGCCACCGTGCGCATCGTTGGTGCTGCGATGGACGCTCGCCTGGCCCGCTACGAGCTGTCGCTCGCGCCTGCCAGCGGCCCCGCGATCCCGCTCGGTCAGCGCACTGTGGGGGTCGAGGACGGGGCACTGCTGGATTGGCCGGTACAGCAGGCCGATGGCAGCTGGCGTCTGATCCTCAATGTGATAGACCGCGCGGGAAACTCCGCCCGCGTCGAACGCCCGGTGATCATCGACGGCACGCCGCCGGTTGCGCTGCTGACGCAACCGCAGCAGGGAGCGCAACTTCGTGGCGACCTGGTGGTGGAAGGCAGCGCGACCGATACCAACTTCCTGCGCTACACCCTGGCGCTCGCGCCGCTTGCGGGCGCGGCAAGCGGGCAGTTCTCGGACTTCTTCGAGGGCAACACCCCGATATCGGCAGCCCGTCTCGCGGAGGTCACGCTGTCGCGCCCGCAGGGCGACTACACGCTGCGCCTGACCGTGGAGGACCGAGCCGGCCTCACCTCGACTGCGAGCGCCACGTTCCGGCTCGACAACGAGCCGCCACCGATTCCCGATGGCCTGGTGGCGACGGCAGTGGCCAATCGCGATGTCGGACTCGATTGGAACGACGTGACGGCCTCGGACCTCGACCACTATCGCATCTACCGCAACGGCGCGGCCCTCTCGGCATCGCCGCAGGCAAGCCAGTATCGCGACGAGTTGGCGCCCGAGGGCCGCCTTCGCTACAGCGTGAGTGCTGTCGATCGCGCCGGAAACGAGAGCGCGCGCTCCGCCGCTGCTGAAGTGGTCCTCGACCGCACGCCGCCGGTGGTGATCCTGATCGACCCCGAGCCCGGATCCAGCGTCGCGGGATTGCCGGAAATCGTCGCCACGCTGCGTGGCGACAACGATCTTGCTGCGTGGCGCCTGGATGTGGTGCCTGGCATCGGTGGTACGCCGCAGGTGCTTGCCGAAGGCGCGAACGATGTCGACGCGGCCCCGATCGCCGTCTGGGACACTCGCGGTCTGCCCGATCTTTCCACGCACCGACTGCAGCTGGAGGCGCGCGATCACGCCGGCAACATGGGCACAGCGACCGCCCTGGTAACGGTCGATAACGGACCGCCAGCAGCGCCGACGGGTCTGGGTGCGGTCGCCAATGGCGCCGATGTACAACTCGACTGGTCGCCCAACGGCGAAGCGGACCTGCTGGGTTATCTGATCTACCGTGACGGCGTGCTGCTCACCGCCGCCGGTCCGCCGCCGCAGGACTTGCGTCCGTTTGCCGTCGACGTCGTCGCGTGGCTAGACCGGGAGGTGGGTGACGGGACCCGCCGCTACCGGATCGTGGCGATCGATCGCGCCGGCAATCAGAGCCCGCCCTCGGCGGAGGCGAGCGTGACCCTCGACCTTACGCCGCCGCGCGTGACCCTCGTCGAGCCGCAGGACGGCCTGCGCTTCGATGACCAGGTCCGGCTGCGCGCACAGTCTGCCGATACCGACATCGATGAGCTCACCTTCGCGTGGCGCCCGACGGGTAACGGCGCATGGACCCCGATCGGCGCTGCACTGCGTGAGCCGCCGTGGACCGTGGAGTGGTCGCCCGGAGCGTTGCCGCTGGGTTCATACCAGTTGCGCGCTCTCGCGCGTGACCAGGGTGGACGTGAGGACCCCACCCCGCCGGTCGTGACGGTCGAATACGCGGACATCACGCCGCCGGAGCCGCCGCAATCGGTGCGCGTGCGTGCCGATGGGCTGCGACTTCGTTCCACCTGGATGGCATCGACATCGACCGATGTCGCCGCCTATCGGATTTATCGCAGTGTCGTGAGCGCGGCGAACTTGCTTGCTGAAGTGCCTGCGACCACCTTGCAGTTCGAGGATATTGCGCAGCACGAAGGCGATCGGGTGCGCTCGGTACTCGCAGTCGACACGTCGGGCAACGTCTCGACGCTGCCACCGATCGACGGCGCGACCATATTCAATGTCACGCTCGATCAGCCGTACACCCCGGTGTCTGTCGCGGCCTCGCCCGTGAGCGGCATGTCTCCCCAGCCCGGCACGATCGAGACGATCGTGGAAACGGGCGGCGTCTCGCTGCCGGTCGCGCCGGACGTTACCGACAGCAGCGGACGCTTCGTTCTCGGCAATGTGCCCCTCGCGCCAGGCAGCAATCGGGTCGTCGTTCGGGTAACCGATGCGCGCGGCAATCGCAGCATTGCTGCGGATACCTGGATCGACCGCGCAACGATTCCAGCGGCGCCCATGGGCGTGAATGCCGCCGCAGTCGACCGGCTGGTCACCATCAGTTGGTCGGCCAACAGCGAGGCCGGCCTGCTTGGCTACCGGGTACTGCGCAACGGAAACCCGTTGCGAGCCGACGAACAGATTCCGTTGTTGAATGCGAGCGCGACCGGCCTGCCGTTCCCATCGCGCGCAGTCGACAACGACGCAGAGACGTCGGTCCCGATCGATCCGCAGTTCGATGGCCAACTCGCGTTCGGGCCGACCATCGAGCTTTACACACCGGTCGCCGCGAACTTGCTCGGATTGCGGGTACTTTCCGCCAATCCCTCGCGCCTGATCATCGCGGGCGACGTCGACGCTTGGTCTGGCCGGGCGTGGGTCCGGGTCGCAAGTTTCGATGGAAATTCCGAGGTCGACCGATTCGTGGCGTTCGCGACCACCTATCGGACCCAGCGGGTTCGCCTCTCGATCCGACGTGTTCCGCCCTTGCTCGGGGGCGCGATCGCCGAGCTGGACCTGATTCGTCGTCCGGTGGTCGCTGCAACCAGCGACCAGCAGACCGTGACCGATGGTCAGCACCGGTACCGCGTCATCGCGGTGGAACAGTATGCCTTCGAAGGACCGGCGAGCCCGGAGGCGGTGGTCGAAGTCGGCGACGCACAGCCGCCCGAGCCGGTCGTGCTCACCGGCACGGTCGAACGCAGCGACGCGGTGCTGGGGTGGACGGCGAGCGCATCGGCAGACGCTGCAAATTACGTGGTGCGGCGCGATGGACGAGACGTTGCGCGCGTATCTGCTGCGGCACCACGCATCTGGCGCGACGTCGACCGCCCGAATGGAAGCTACGACTACACGGTGGTGGCAGAGGACGCTTTCGAAAACACCAGCGTTGCGTCGAATACGGTGCGCCTGACTGTCGTTGCCGACGCGCCGGGAGCGCCGCTGTGGGTATCCGTGCAGGCGGCACCAGAAGGTCGTGCACTGCTGCTGGGTTGGCAGGCAGGCACGGGTCCGCCGCCAGCGCGCTTCGTGGTGCAGCGCGCGGATGTCGCGGCCGGGCCGTTCTCCGATATCGCAACCACTGCACAGCCGAGCTGGCGCGACGCCCCGTTGATCGATGGCCGCACCTACCACTACAGGCTCGTGGCACAGGACATGGCCGGCAATCCTGGCCCGGTCAGCCTCGTTCGCGGCGGGATTCCGCGCGACAGCGTGGCCCCAGCGGTGCCGACCATCAACTTCCCGACCAGCCCGTCGATCTCGTTGTTGATCGCAAATCCCTCGAGCGACGTCTGCGGACGCACCGAACCGGGTGCGCGTGTCGCCATCACGAACGATCGTGGCGGCGCTGCGAGCGTTGAGGCACGCAGCGGCTGGAGCATCGTCGCTCGC
The DNA here is from genome assembly GCA_031412975.1 of Pseudomonadota bacterium. GTDB lineage: Bacteria > Pseudomonadota > Gammaproteobacteria > Xanthomonadales > Ahniellaceae > UBA4656. Next base: position 13,924 of record JANOEA010000044.1, read on the forward strand.
CCGACGACCCTGGTCGTGGGTACTTCGACAGCACTTTCGCGCAGCGGTCGATACCTGTTCCTGTCGGGCTACGGTCGAGGTTCCGAGCTGCACGATCTCGACGCGCCTTCGGCGACGCAGCGCTGGCCAACGGTCGTGGAGTTCGCAGACTTCACCGCCGACGGCGCGGCAATCATCGCCAAGGACTTCGAGACCCCCCTTGTTTATCGCATTGATCGGACCAACGGAGCGCGAACGGTGATCCGCGACGACTTCGAGTCCGTGTCGGCGATTTCCGTCAGTCCGGATGGTCGCCGCGCATTGATCGCGGGACGACTCGCCGCGACACCGAGTATCGAAGGCCCATGGCTGTGGGATCTCGTCACCCAGGCTCTGACTCCCATCGCGGCCGGCGGTGCCACGTTTGCGTCGCAGGACCACTTCAAATGGTCTCCCGACGGCTCGCGGTTAGCGTTGGTCCAGTCAGGGCCTGCGGCCACCGCCCTCTTGGTTCAGCCCGATGGCAGCACGATCGAAGTGACGCTCGGCGAGACTACTGCGCTGCCGCAGTGGATGCCCGATGGCCAGCGGATGCTAGTGGCCGGGCAGTTCCAGACCGGCGCGCGCGTGCGTGAAATCGATCTGTCGTCGGGCACTTCCATCGACCGGCTCGACTTTCCGGTGCCTGTGCTCGGTCTGGCAGTCGACCCGAGTGGACGCCATGTGGCACTGGCCAGCGCTGTGCGTGTCGACATCGTCGCACTCGATTCGGGGCAGATCGTGGCGACCGACAATTCAGCGGATTTGCTGCGCTGGAGCGCCGGTCACCGGCTGCTGATCGCCCAGAACGCCCAGTTCAGGCACATCGACTCCGTGGGCAGCTTCTGTGCGCGCGAGCTACCACTGAGTGCGGGCGTCAATCGCATCACCACAACATCGCACGACGCGGCTGGCAACAGCAGCGCGCCGTCCCCGGCCATCGAGATAGTGCTCGCCGACCAGGCACTGCCCGATCTGGTGATCGCAGCCGCCGACCTGCTGGTGATCCCATCCAGCGGTCGCATGGGTGAGCCCTACACGGCATTGGTCACCATTCGCAATCGCGGCACCGTGGCGTCCCCGAGCGCCGCGGTGGGCGTGAGCCTGCGTTCGCCTCTAGGCGCACAGCGAACCCTTGCACCGCGACCCTCGGGCGAACTCGCGCCCGGCGCTGCTCGAACCATCGAGTTCCCACTCGGGACGCTGGATGTCGCCGGCAGCTGGACGGTGCGCGCTGTGGTCGATCCGGCTAACGCCGTTGTCGAAAGCAACGAGGCCAACAATGGCGCAGAGCGCACGGTTGCCGTATCTGCCGATGGTGCGCCGCTGATCGATCTGGCGATCGAGCAAGGCCTGCTCGCGCCGGGCGCGATTCTGCGCGGTGATGTTGCAGTGACCAATCCCGGGCAGCCGTTCAGCGGTCGACTCCAGGTGCAAATCGTCGACGCGTCGGGGGCTGCGATCGACACACTGGTCGATGAAGGCAACATTGTTTTGAGCTTCTCCACTCCGCTGCGACGCACGCTGCGGTGGCCGTCGGGGAGCCGAGCCGCAGCGGCGTATCGGATCCAGGCTACGTTGCGCGCAGGCGATGGGACCGTCGTGGCGTCGTCGCACGCCGAGTTCGCGATCGATGCATGGCGCGAGGTGGCCTTGGGAATCTCCGTTCCTGCGCCGCAGTACGCCAGTGGCGCCCTGCTGCCGGCGCGTGTGCGCGTCCGCATGGTTGCGGGCAACGCCGAGCTGCGCGACGCGCAGTTGCGACTGCGCGCCGTCGACACCTCCGGCACGGTGCGTGCGAGCAGTCTGCGAGCGTTGGGTACATTGCGGGTGGGTTTCGACGCGGTAGTGCCCTTCGAGCCGTCGACCGCGGGCGTTCCCAGCGGGCCGTTGCGGATCGAGGCCCGTTTGACCGGCGTTGATTTCCTCGCCGAAGCGGAGCGTACGGTAACCATCGTCGACGCAACGGCACCTGCGGTGCTCACGGGCACGATCCAGATGCAGCCGGATGCCGATATCGTGGCCGGTCGGGATGCCGTGCTGCTTTGGCAAGTGCGCAATGCGGGTGCGACGGCACTGGCAGCGGTCGACGCCAGACTGCGGGTAGTCAGCGGCGATGCCGGAACGCCGTTCGTGGAACGCATCAGCAGCTTCGCGCTGCTTGCTGGAGCGGCCGACGGGGGCAGTATCGATCTGGCGGCGCTGACACCGACACTCGGCGTATACAGGGCGTTCCTCGAGGCGCGTATCCCAGGGCAGGCGGGTGCCGCGTGGCAAGCACTGGCCACGCGCAGCCTGGCCGTTGTCGATGCCACGCCACCCGACATCACGGTGGTTGGCCCTCCTGCGGACCGACCGATAAGTCTGCCGGCCCAGGCGCAGGCCGTGGTGACCGACCGCCACAGTAGCGTCGACTACGCCGACCTGCAGATCGATGGCGGTGCGTGGCTGCCCATGGCGGGTGATCTCGACGGGCGCATGTCGCGGACACTGGGTGTCCTGTCCGATGGCCCACATCAGCTGCGCGTGCGTGCGGCCGATCGTCATGGAAACTCCACCACGACCGCTGCGCGTGGATTCACCATCGATGCAACCCGCCCGGTGATCACGATCACCGGGGTCGTCGATGGTCAGCTCGGTAGCGCGAACGTGGTCCCGGGGGTGCTGGTCACTGACGCGAATCTGGACCCCACGCAAACCCTGCAACTTCTCGATGGCGATGCCTTCGTTTCCGGAGCGAACGTCACCGGGGAGGGTGCGCACGCGCTCGTCATTCGTGCGATCGATCTCGCCGGCAACCGCAGCGATCGCACCGTGCGGTTCACGATCGACCGGACCGCGCCGACGGTACAGTTCATCTCGCCGGTCAACGGCAGCAGCACCGTCTCGTCATCTGTGGACGTGGTGATTGCCACCGAAGTGGGTGCCTCGGTGCGATTGACGATCGGCGCGTTCTCGGGGCTCGCGACTGCGGGGTCCGATGGGCGTGCACGCTTCAACGCTGCACCACTCCAGCCCGGCGCGAATCTGCTCAGCGCCGCTGGCACTGATGCGGCCGGCAACACAGGTTCCAGCCAGGCGGTTACGGTCCAGCGCAACGATCCGGGTATCGGTGCGCTGCAAGGTAGCGTCCAGGCTGCCAGCAGCATTGGGCGCGGGAGTGTCCTTCCGGTCGCGGTCCAGGTTGCCAATAGCGGTGGCACGCCGGTTACCCAGCAGCGCTTTCGCTTGCAGGTCATTGCGGGCGCCGGTGCCACGATCATCGAGAGTCGGGAGTTCGTTCGCGATCTTCCGGCCGGCGGCACTTATGCCACCGACTACGCATTCGACACTTCGGCATGGCCGCTCGGGTCGCTCGCAATTGTGTTGGAAGCCGCGCAAAGCGGCTGGTTGCAACTCGATGCGGCAATGACCACCGTCGTGGACGCCGACCTTCCGACCGTGGCGGTACTTGCACCTGCGGCAGGTAACGTGATTGCCAACCCGGTGCTGCTCGGGATCCGGGCAACCGACGCCAGCAGCGCGATCGATACGGTCACGGCACGCATCGATCTGGGTCCGCCACAGACGATGCAGCGCGATCCCACCGATGCATCGCGCTTTACCCTCTCGCTGTCACTGCTGGCCGAGGGAGCCCGGCGTCTGGACGTGGAAGCGCGCGACATCGCGGGCAACGCAGGCGTGGTGAGCAATCATCCGTTCGTGGTCGACGACACGCCGCCGCAGATCGTATTCACCGGTGTGTTCGATGGCCAGGTCAGCAATGCGGCCAGTTTGAGTCCCGTGGCCGCGGTCGTCGATGCCCATCCTGGTTCGCTGGTGCTGACCCTCGATGGAAATCCCTTCGTATCCGGAACCGCCGTCAGCTCGGAAGGCGAGCACCTGCTGGCGGCGACTGCGGTCGATCTGGCCGGCAATCGCACCGATGCGAGCATCCGCTTCACGCTCGACCGGACAGCACCGGTGGTGGCCGTCTCCGTACCGGTCGAAGATGCGCTGATCCCCGTCGACCGCGTCACCGTGATCGGCAATACGGAGCCTGGTGCCAGCGTGAGGTTGAGCCTCGCGGGCTTTGAAACCGTGTCGATCGCCGACAGCAGCGGACAGTTCCAGGTGGCCGACGTAGTGCTGTCTGCAGGCGCCAATCCGATCGTGGTGCGGGCGACCGATCGTGCCGGCAACATCGGAGCGTCGCTGACGCGCACCGTTCGCTACGCGCCAGGTCCGAGTCTGCCGCCGACGGCTACGATCGCGACTGATCCCGTAGCTGCAGAGCCCGGCACCGATGTGGTGCTGAACTGGACGCTGAGCAACACCACCGGTACACAAATCAGCGCATTGCCGGTTCGAATCCTGTTCCAGGCGGTGGGTGCCAGCACGCCGGTCATCGTGCAATCGCTGTCGGTGTCATTGGCGGTTGGCGCAAGCATGCCCGGCAGCGCGACGATATCGACTGCGGGCCGGCCGCTCGGTAGCCACGAAGCGGTCGTCGAGGCACAGGTCCCCGTCGCTGGCGGCGCAGTTGCGTGGACGCGTCTTGCAGCAGCCCCGTTCCAGTTCGAGGACCGGAGCCCGCCGACGGTCGCGGTGCTCGCACCAGTGCCGGGCAGCTATCACCGAAACACCGTCGCAGCGGAGGTCGCCGCCAGCGATACCCTCAGTCCCCTGCTTGCGGTCGAGGCGCGTCTGGCAGGGCTCGGCTGGGTAGCACTCGCTCCAGTCGCTGGCAGCCCCGGTCGCTATGACGGGACAGTCCCGGCGAGTGCAGATGGCGCAGCCCAGTTCGAGGCGCGGGCCATCGATACTGCGGGTCAGAGCGGCCAGTCGGCCGCGATCCCAATCGTGGTCGATGGCACACCACCGGTCGTTACCATCAGCGGCGTGCCACCCCCTGGTGGGCCGGTGAACACCTCGGTTCTACCGGTGATCACCGCGGTCGACGCATCACCCCTGCAACTGGTGGCAACGCTCGACGACGCGCCGTATGTCGTGGGCACGCCGATCAGCGCGGAGGGCCTGCGGCGTCTGCGTGCAGTCGCGACCGATGCGGCAGGCAACGTGGGCACTGCCGAGGCACAGTTCACCATCGACCGCACGCCACCCGTGGTGACCATCGTGCAACCGCTGCCCGGCACCAAGACCAGCGCAGCAAGCATTCTGGTCGCGGGCACCACCGAGCCCCGCGCGGCGGTCAGGGTCGCGGTCGCCACGAGCGTGTTCGATATCGAAGCGAACCCCGCAGGTGCTTTCAGCATCGACGGCGTGCCACTGGCCATTGGCAGCAATCTCATCAGCGCCAGCGCACGCGACCTTGCGGGCAACCAGGGCCAGGCGGCAACCGTGAACGTGGTCCGCAGCCAACCTTCCGTGGCCGTATTCGAAGGCCACATAGACCTCGTCGACAAACAATGGCAGGGCGGGGTTCCTCTCCAGGTCCCGGTCACGTTGCGCAACATCGGCACGCTCGGTTCAGCGGCAGTCAATTTCCGCCTGCGGGTGGTGACGGTCGGCGGCGCCCTGCCGATTGCGACGGCAAGCCTGTTCGCCGATCTCGCGGCCGGCATCACGATCGTGCGCCAGTTCTCCCTGGCAACCACGAACTGGCCGCAGGCGGAGCTGCGCCTGATCCTCGAGGTCGACCTCGGACTCCCGGGGCAGGCCGATTGGAGAATCCTCGACGATCACGCGCTGGCGCTGATCGGCTCGTGCTTCCGCAGCGATCTGTTCGTCGATGGCTTCGAATCCAACGCGAGTGGTGCCTTGTTCGAGAGCGGCTTCGAGCCGTGCGGCGTGCTGTCCATCGGGTCTGCATCGACGATCAAGATCCGGCTCGATGCCACAACCGGGTCGCTGCCTGCGATGTGGGCCGCGATGCCGCGCCGGCCTACGGAACCATGGCTGCCGTCGCGGAATGCCCTTGCACCCTTCAATCCGTTGCACGGTCGGCAACGAATGTCGCCAGTTCTCGGTCCGAGCGCGCCACGTCGAGGACACGGAGCGTCCGCATGAGAATCGTCATCGCATCGATGCTGTTGCTTGCCGGCTCGCTTCCGATGACGGCATCGGCGTCGGAGATTGGCGCAGTACCTCCCGTCGTCGAGCGACTGCTGGATGGCGAGGATCTGTCTGCACTGGTGGCTACGCATGCGGCGGTGAAGCAGTTGCAGCCGCAGGACGCGGATGTTTCGTCGCACGCACGCATCGCGGAAATGCTTGCGGAGGTCGAAGGACAGCCCGACCGAGCCAAACGCGAGGTAGTGCTGCGCGCGATGTCCGACGCGGTCGAGGCCCACCAGCTGTTGCAGGATGGACGCTTCGAAGCCGATGCGCGGCTGCTCGCGACGCGTCCAGGTGCCTCGGTCCTGGGCGCCCGTGTCGAGGCAGCTCGCGCACGCGCGCGCGCCAACGGCGACGGGGTTCTGCGACTGCTCGACGAGGTCGCCCGCGGTCGCGCCAGTGCGCAAGCGTTGCGCAGCGCACTCGACGATCTGCATGCGCAGGTGGCTCCACCCGTGCTGGGAACCGGCATCCTCCCCAACCATCGGCCTCGCCTCGCGCCCGGCGAACCGGCGACCGGGCCATCACTGGTGCCGTCTTACGCCCGCAGCGATGCGGCAGACCCGGCAGCAGCGGATCGCAGCCCGGATCGCGATGCACCATTCACCGCAGAGGTCATGGCGACTGCAAGCGCGCTGGGATACGACGCGGCGCGAATCTTCGATCGCGTCCGTGGGCAGACCGAGACGCAGTGGTATGCCGGCACGATGAAGTCGCCCGACGAGGTGCTGCGAACGCGTGCGGGCAACGATGTCGACCAGGCTCGCCTGCTGGTCGCACTGCTGCGCGCCAGCGGGTTCGGCGCGCGCTATGTGCGAGGCGTGGTGCGCGCGCCAGCCAGCGACCTCGCGCGACAGCTCGGCGTGCGCGAAGGCAAGGTCGAGCACGCGTTGCGCGCGGCCGGGATCGCGGCCCGTCCGCTCGTGTCGGGGGGCGCGCTGGCTGCATTCGAGTTCGAGCAGACCTGGGTAGCCGCGTTCATTCCGTTCGCTGCCTATCGCGGGGCGGCCGTCGATCGCAGCAGTCCGGTGTGGGTACCACTGATGCCGGCGCTCAAGCCCTACGCGTTCACGTCGGCCCTGGGCGTGATGGACGCAGCGGGTATCGCGGTCGCGCCGTGGATCGAGGAGCACCTCAGCACACCCCGTAGCGATGCGCCGCTCGAGCGACTGCGCAGCGCCCTGAACCAATACGCCGCGCAAGCCAACCCACCCGCAACCCTGGAATCTTTCGCATCGCGTCATGTCAACACGGCCGGTGTGCTGGGCCTGATTCCGGGTGCGACCTCGCACCCGGTAGTGCGGGTGTTGTCCGAGCAGCCGCGACTCGATCCGGCGCAATACCAGTCGGTCTTGATCGAACTGCGCACAGCCGACCAGACCACCGCGATGACCGTGCGGTTGCCGGTCGAGCAACTGGCCGGGCGCCGGGTCACGCTCGCCTTCATTCCCGCCACGGCCGACGACCAGGATGCGGCGAACGCATACGGAGGCATCGGTGCCACGCCTGCGTACCTGATCCGCGTGCGGCCGATCGTGCATGTCGACGGTCGTCCGGTGGGCGCGGGCGGCGCAGCGCTCGAGATGGGCCAACCCCTGGAATTGCGCGTCGAGTTTGCCGCACCCGCCGGCGGTGGACGGATGACCCAGCAGGTGATCTCCGGTGGTTATGCCGCTCTGGCGCTGGCCGTGCAGGACGATCTCTTCGACGTTCCTTCCGATAGCCGGACCACGCCTGGCGACAGCGAGCCGGCGGCGGCCCGTCTGCTGGCCGGACTCGGCGCGCGTTACCTCCAGCAATGGAATCGTGCCGATCGCGAGTTCGGCGATTGGATCGGCGTCACACCGGTGCGGCCGCTGCCCAGCGCGGTGCTGGTGCTGGGCCTTTATCGGCCGCAAGGCGCCGGCGGCATCGTTGAACGACTGGAGTTCGACGGTGTCGGGCTGGATGCCGGATTCCGTCCGGTGGAACCGATCGCGCAACGCGATGGGGCCTTCCTCGAAGCGGATTTCCTGCGCCTGTCCGCGCTGCATGCCAGCGCGCTCGAGCATCGGGTTTTCGAGTCGCAATGGGGCGTGGAATCGATTTCGGCCGACAAGGCTTTGGCTGCCGCATCAGCGTCGCAGCGGCGACGCCTCACCGGCGGTGGCAGCGCGGCTGGTCTGGCCCATCCTGCGGCAGTGCGCGCAGCCATCCAGGCCTGGCTCGACCAAGGCTACGTGGTCGATACGACGCAGGAGCCGATCCAACTCGCGGCCTGGCGCGGATCGGTGTGGCGCGCGCAGGATTTGTCCAGCGGGGAAAGCGGCTGGTTCATCACCGGTGGGCTTGCCGGCGGCGCGACTGCGCAACTGCCATCGATGTGGACCTTTCAGGATCTCGCTCAGGCATTGCAAAATCCCTATGCCGAAGACCCCAATCTCGATCCGCTGGCTGGTTCGGTGCTGTCGATCGATGCCAGTGCGCAGCGGCAGCGCGCGCCGGCCGGCGAACCGATCGCACGCGAACTGCTGGCACTTGTGCGCGATCTGGGTGGGCGACCGGTCATCAATGCACAGGTGACCTTCGAGGTCATCGTGGGCGACGGCAAGCTCGTCGGTGCGGGGGGCCCGGTCGCGCAGGTGGCAACCAACACCGACCGGTTCGGGATCGCGCGGGTACGCGCCATCGCCCCCGAGCGATTCGAGACCTTGTGGTTCTACGAGTTGGACACGGCGAACGGGGATTACCCGCAACGTCTCGGGGTTTCGATCGTTGACGTGCGCGTGCAGAGTGCGCTGGGTGTGCTGCGTGCGGGGGAACCGTACTCGATCATCGGCACGCCCGGCGATCCGGACCGCATCGCGGTGACCCGCCATGGGCAACCATCGATCTTTCCCGGAGTCGGCGGTCGCTCGTTGCGCGCCGAGGTGTTCGACCGCTTCGACAATCAGCTCTCAAACCAGACCGTCGAGTTGACTTCGTCCGACTCGGAAGCGACGACTCATCCCGAGATCGCGCCGAGTCGATTGTACGAGGAAGGTGCCTGTGGCCCCGAAATGGTTCTGAACGCGCCCGCATCCGCGTGTGGCGATCGATCGATGGAGGTGGTGACGTCGCAATTCGGTGCGCACCTCCTGATGCTGCCCGCCAACCTTCCCAACAACACAATCACCGTTACCGGCGAACTCGGTGGTCTGACAGCGAGCGCAACGTGGGTCAGCGCGATCAGCTTCAACTTTCCGACGGGTTATCAGGTCTACCAGTTCGCATGGCGCGACCACCGCGGCGAAGGCCCTGAAGGACGCATTGCGATCGATGCGGCCGCGCCAGGCGAGTCGTTCCCGTTACCGCGCCGGCTCTCGGTGCTGTTCGTCGATACCCGCAAAATCTCGGGGACGCAAGCAGTGGTGGACGCCGAGCCGTTCAACGACGGCCAACTCAGCATTGCACCCGTGGGCGCGGTGGCCGGTCCGATAACCCCGCTGGGGGCAGGACAGTACCAATACACGCTGACGGCGGGTCCGGAGCCAAGACGGATCGGCGGGCAGATTCGATTGCTGGTGCCTGGCGAAGGTCCCTCGGGAACCGACTTGATCCGATTGTTCGACATCGTGGGCGCCACTGTCGTTGAACTCGCACCACCGAACCTCAACCCGGAGGTGGTCACGATTTCCCCGTTTGGACGCACCGAAGCGGAGTTCTGGGCCACACTGGCATTCGAACCTGCTGACAGCTATACCGCCGCACCGCTGCGTATCGACTTGCGCCGCAACGATGAACTGTCCTACTCCCAAGTTCTCCCCTACGGCTCGTCCGGGGCAGGCGTACTCATCAGGCGGGGCGAGGAGATGTCCGCGGACGACGAAGTCACCCTCGTTGCGACCATCAACGAAGGAACACCGTTCGTGCTGGAATCGCCGCCTGCGCGACTGCGGTTCGAGCAGGGCGTGCTCGCCGGCTTTGGCATCCTGAGTGGCCCTGATCTCGAGGGAGCGCCGTCGTTCGAATCGTTGATCATGGGGCGCTACCCCGACAGCATCCAGCTCAAGACCGATATCGACGCCCCGTCGCGGACCATCTGCGTGACCGATTCGCAGATCGGGTTCGCACTCGCCCGAGAGGCGCGCGTGACCATCGAGTTCTACGCCACCGATCCACGGGGAGAGCCCGCGCCGTTCCCGACGTGGACCGCATTGACTTCCGAGGTGCGCGACGTGGGTGCGCACCTGGTGCCCGTGTCGGTAATGGATTTGCCGCTGGGTACTTATCAGTTCCGGATCACCGCCGTGGCCACCGGCGATGGCCGAACCGATTTGCGCGTCGGACGCGCACGGCACAACGAAGCGCGCAACGACTCGCTTCCGCTCGCGCACTCGTTCGTCAAGGGGGTCAACGTATACAACGGCGGCGCAGTCATATCGGCTGAGGATTTCAACCTCGGAGGCGTCGGCCCACCCGCGCGACTCAGCCGCACCTACTCGTCGCACGGCGGCGACGATATCGGGGTGTTCGGACGCGGCTGGGACTCGGGCATCGAGTCTGAGATCAAGACCAATTCCTGCGGTATCCGCATCCTGACCGGAGGTGCCGGGCAGGGGCAGCGCTTCCTGTTCGACAGGATCGACGCCGACGGCACGTGGAGGTTCCGGGCGCTGGGTGGTTACAACGGCACCCTGACGTTCAAGGACGGCTACTACGACTTCTACGCCAAGGACGGTACGCGCTACCACTATGGCGAGGCTTGGCGGGGGCGGTACTTGCTTTCCTGGACCCAGGACACCAACGGCAACCGGACCACACAGGAGTACGCGACGCGCGGCGCGTTTCGCGTGGTCGTGGCACTGCGCGACGATGACGGCCGCGCAGCACTGTTCGGACATTCCGTGCGCACCTTCCGTCGCACCATCGCGGGAGCCAATGTCACCGAGGTGCAGCCGGTCGTGGTCAGCGTGCAACTACCCGGTGCGCTTGTCATCGACTACGAGTACGACCCGCATGGCAACCTGATCAGCGTGCGATGGCCCGACAGCGCGCGCGCCGACGCCTACGGGTATGAGGACATTGGCGGCCTGCTCGCGCCAGACTCAATGGGTTATCCGCGCTACTACCATTTCGGCTACCGCGTGACTGCCGTCCGCAACGCCCTTAATGGCGCGGAGAGGACCTACGCGTACAAGATGGCAATCAACCAGATCCAGACCGCCGAGGGCATCGTCAGCACGCCGGAGCAGCGCGTCGAGTTGCTGGTGGAACCGGACGACGGCGAGACCACGTTCACGTACATCGGTACCCGAGGGCTTGGCGCGGTCGAAACCAACGTACTCGATGCGCGCGCCATCAGCACCAGCTATGCGATGAACACCTACGGGGCGGTCGAAACCCTCACCGATCCCGCCGGCATCACCCGCACCGAATGGGATTTCCTGCGTTGGCAGCCGGCCGAGATCGAAGACGCTAACGGCCGCATCGTGCGCTACGCCTACGACGAATTCGGCAACAGGCTCAGCGAACGCACCGCCTTCGGCGGCGAAACCATCGAACAACGATGGACCTATCGTTCTCCGGAGTCCTTCGAATTACCCGGAATCAAGAACCGTGAGGCCACCCATACCAACGGGCGTGAGGTGCTTACCACCTACGGCTACGACACGCGCGGGAATCGCACCGCGGAAACCCGTGGCGGCGTGACGCTGCAATGGACCTGGGGTACCCGGGGCACCCGCGACAGCCATACCACAGGTGCTAACGAGCGGTGGGGCTACGGCTGGGATTCCTACGGCTTCCCGCGCATGGAAACCCGGCCGATGGGCGGCGTTACACAATGGGTGTACGACGCGCGCGGGCGCAAACGCGAGGAAACCGACCCGAACCGCGTTACCACGAATTGGGAATACGACGTTCGCGATCGGTTGGTGGAGATCCTGCATCCCTCCACCGGCGGGGCGCGCGCGCGCGAGTCGGTCGCGTACAACGACGTCACCGACACCGTCACGCGGACGAATGCGCGGAATTTCGACTTCGTCCAGCGGTTCGATCTGATGGGCCGGCTGAAGATGGAACGGCAGGCGACCGGCGAGGAACGCACGATCGTCTACGACCTCAACGGCAACAAGACCAGCGAGCAGGATTTCCGCGGCAACACCACGACCTTCGAATACGATGACGCGAATCGCCTGAGAAAACGAACCGAACCACTCTCACGGGTGACGGATTACACCTACGACAATGTCGGCAACGTGTGGAGCGAAGAGGTGAGCGCCGGGGGATCCGACTCGCGCCGTACGGAGTATTTGTACGCCCACCCGCTGTATCGCCGTACGCAAAGTCGGCGCCGTCTGGAGGGAGGAGCGTGGTTGACCTCGCAAGCCCGCTTCGATGCAAACGGGAACCAGATATCGACGGTCGATCCCCTCGCTCGTGAGACGGTGTTCGCATACGACATCCGCGATCGCCTGCAGCGTGAAACCCGTCCGCTCGGTCGCATCATCGAGACCCAATACGACAGCGCCGACCGACGCGTCGAAGAGACTCAATTCAATGCCTCGGGGTCCGGCAACCAGGTTCGACGCTGGAGCTGGGACAAGGACGGGCGGCTGAAGACGCAAACCGATGCCGAGGGCAATGAGACTGCGTTCGACTATGACCCGAAGGGAAACCGGCTCGTTGCGACCAATCCGCGCGGCGCGGTGCGCAGATGGACCTATGATGCGCGCGATCGCGTGATCGAAGAAAGCGGCCCGGTTTCCGGGCAACTCTGGCTGTATCGCTACGATGAGAATGGCAACCGGATCGGCGAGACCATTCCGACCGTTCCGAACTTGAACGTGGTGGTGCACGTCTACGATCCGCTGGATCGGCTTGAGCGCAGTACCGATTCGCTGGGTCTGATCGCGGAAGTTGACTACTACGCGTCCGGTCACGTCGAATCGCGCACCAATGCCAACGGTCGCGTGACGTCATTCACGGTCGATCCATTGGGTCGTACGACCGAGGAACGTCGCCCGATGGGCAGAACCTGGGGCCGCACGTGGACGATCCATGGCGAGCTGAAGACCGAAACCGATCCGCGCGCATTTACCACCGAGCATAGTTACGATGGCGCGGGGCGAAAGCGGCAGACCCAACTGCCACCCCGAATCGGCGGCGGCACTGAAACGCTGGCCTGGACCTACGACGCAGCCGGCAATGTGCTCACAGCGACCAGCGCCCGGGGTTTCACGACCACCAACACGTGGGATGAGCTCGATCGCAAGAAGACGGAAACCACACCTTCCATTGAAGGTGGCCCTTACCAACGCATCTGGACCTACGACACGATCGGCAACATGCTGACCGAGACAGATCGCCGCAGTATCCTCAGCAGCTTCACCTACGATGGTGAGAACCGCCGGGAGACCAGCACGCGCGACGGGACCTTGCTCGAACGGAACAAGTACGACGCAGCCGGAAACATCGAGCGCCGTACCGACGCGCTCGGGAGCGTTACCGAGACCAGCTTCGATCTGGCCGATCGTCCCAAGACGCAGACCTCCGGCGTGGGCTCGTCGGTGGCGGGAACCACGACTTGGACCTACACGCCGCTCGGTGACGTCGCAACAGTCACCGACCCACGATCGCGCAATACCACCAATACATGGGACGAGCGTCGCCGAATCACCGCGTCGGTCAATCAGCTCGCCGAGCGCACCGGCTTCGAACACGATGGACTTGGCCAGATCAAGAAGATCGTGACGCCGATGGGTTACTCCAGTACGCGCACCTACGACAACGCAGATCGGCTAGAGACCGTCAGCAACGGGTTGGGCAGCACCTGGACCTACGAATACAACCCCACCGACCAGCGCACTGAAATCCGCGATCCGCAGGGACGCACAACCGGATTCGGGTATGACAGCCGCGGTCATCTCGCGACGATGACGTACCCCGGTGGCGTGAGTACGACGTATAAACATGATGCCGACGGCCATCGCGAAAGCGAGACCACGCCCAACGGTGTCACGATCACGCACCAGATCGACCCGCTGGGCCGCCGCCGCGCGAGCACCTACAGCGCCGCAGTCCCCGGCGAGGTAGCGTCCAGCGCATACAGCCATGACGGTAACGGCAACCTCTTGGCCGCAACCGACCAGCTGCAGGGCGGCGGCGTGCTCACGATCACGCGCGGTTACGACAACCGCGATCGCATCAAGGAAGAAACCGACCCCCACGGCCGCACCCTGCGCTACACCTACGATGCGATCGGCAATCGCAAGACCCGGATCGACGTCGCCACCGGCGAGGTCACGACGTACACCTACGATGCCCGCCATCGCAACACCTCGGTCAGCGAGGCCGCGAGTGGCACCACGGCGATGGACTACTTTCCGGATGATCGGCTGCGCAGCATCAGCCGCCCTGGCAGGGTGGTCAGTACCTACGACTACGATGACGCAGGCCGCACCAAGTCGATTACCCATCGCCAGGATGCCGTGGAACTGGCGCGCCTGAACTACGACTACGACCTCAACGGCAATCGCATCCAGGAGCGACCGCAGCACCACGACAGCGGGGTGTGGATCACCGACTACACCTACGACAATGCCGACCGGCTGAAGAGCACCAGCGTGGGTGGCCTGCTGACCACCTACACGCTCGACGACGTCGGCAACCGCAGGCGCGAACTGGTCACCCGCGAGGGCCAGCCCACGATCAGCGATCGCAGCTGCACGTTCGACAATCGTGACCGCATGCGCAGCTGCACCGACATCATCACCGCCCTATCGGAAACCTACGGCTGGGACGCCAACGGCAACCTGACCGTCGAGACCCTGCCCGGCATCACCCGCACCCAGAACTGGGACGCGCGCAACCGCCTGCTGCGGATCACCCCCGCGGCCGGCAGCCCGATCGACTACACCTACGACCCCGAGGGCCAGCGGATCGAGAGCCGGCAGGGCGCGAACGGCACGCGGGCGCAGTACGATGCAGGCCATCGTTACGCCGAGACCAACGGAGCCGGCCAGGTGACCCGCCACTACCAGACCGCCGCCCCGCACCGC
>JANOEA010000045.1:0-9907 GCA_031412975.1 Pseudomonadota bacterium
CCGCGACAACGCTGCCGACAGCGGCGGTGGCACCGAGCTGTATGTGGTGATCGGCCACGCGCCGCGGCACCTGGACCACAACGTCAGCCTGGTCGGCCGCGTGCTGTCGGGCATGGAACATCTGACCACCCTGCCGCGCGGCAGCGAGGCGATGGGTTTCTACGCCACGACCCAGTCACCCACGCCGATCGCGTCGATCCGTGTCGCATCCGACCTGCCGGTCGCCGAGCGCAGCGCCATCGAAGTGTTTCGCACCGACACCGCGGCGTTCCAGCGGCTGGTGCAGTCGCGACGCAGCCGTCGCGAGGAATGGTTCATCGAAGCGACCGACCGCATCGAATTGTGCAACGTGCCGATTCCGGTGCGCGCCGCGGCGCGCTGAGGCTGCGCCGCCGGGCATTGCATCCAGGGCCAGCCTTCAGCCGTAGACTGGGCTGCCCGCGCTGTTCGCCCAGGTTGCCGCAACACGGCACCCCCGGCCTCCGACACCCTGATCACGCTCTGGTGCTCTATCCTGCGGGCGGTCCATCAAGGAGTACGCCATGCTACGGATTCTCTCGGTACTCGCACTCGTCGCCACCCTGGGCCCCGCCCCCGCACTGGCGCAAACCTACTTCACCGCCCAATTTTCCGGCGCGCAAGAGGTTCCAGCGGTCAGCTCGATCGGCACCGGCTTCGGGCGCGTGACGTTGAATGCCGCGGAGACCCAGATCACGGTCTCGATGTACTACACCACGGCCAACGGCACGGTCACCGTGGGCCATATCCACGGCCCGGCGGCAGCGGGAAGCAATGGGCCGGTGTTGTTCAACCTCAACCCAGCCGCCGGCGTCAATACCGGCTCGGTGGTGGGAACCCAGTTCAATGTCTCACCCGCGCAGGTGACCCAGCTGAAGGAAGCGCTGTGGTACTTCAACGTGCATTCCACGATCAACCCGGGCGGTGAGATCCGTGGCCAGATCCTGGCCGACACCCCGTGGACCGCTACGCTCGACAGCAGCCAGGAGGTCCCGCCCAATGCCTCGACCGGCAGCGGGACCGGAGTGGTCAGCATCAGCCCCGACGAGACCCGGATTCTGGTCAGCGCGAACTGGACTGGACTGAGCGCCAACGCGTCGGTGGGCCATATCCACCAGAATGTCGCGGGCGTGAATGGCCCGGTCATCTTCAATCTGATGCCGTCGCCGACGGCTGCAGGCGCGGTGGTCGACCTGATGTTCATGCCGACCGCGCCGCAACTGGCCGCAGGCAAGGCGAATGGCTGGTACTTCAACATCCATACCGCCAACAACCCTGGCGGCGAAATCCGTGGCCAGATCATCGAGCGCGTGTTTGCGGCGGGTTTCGAATAGACGGTTGAAACGCGCGATGGCGAACCCCTCATCGCATCGATAGCATTCGTCGATGGGCAAAGCCTACGACCAGGCCTACTTCGACCGCTGGTATCGCAACCCGAGCCAGCGGGTGAAGGACCCGGCGGAGTTCGTGCGCAAGGTGCGACTGGCGCTGTCGATGGCCGAGTACTACCTCGGTCGTCCGGTCGAGAGCGTGCTCGATGTCGGCTGCGGCGAGGGCCACTGGCGTGCGCCGTTGCTGGCCGCGCGGCCCGGATTGCGCTACGTCGGCGTCGATGCCAGCAGCTACGTGGTGCAGCGCTTCGGGCGCCAGCGCAACCTGCAGCGGGTCGATTTCGCCGAACTGCCGACGCTGGCCGAGCGTGCCGGCAGCCTGTTCGGTGGTGTTGCCACGGTCGATCTGCTGGTGTGTTCCGACGTGATCCACTATCTGTCGGCGCGCGATCTCGCGCTGGGCCTGCCGGCGTTCGGGCAACTCTGCCAGGGCGTCGCGTGGATCGAGATGTTCTGCCGCGGCGATGAATTCGTCGGCGACGACGACGGTTTCATCGCCCGCCCGCGCGAATGGTATCGGCGCACCATGGCGCGCCATGGCTGGCTCGCGCTGGGCTCCAACGGCTGGCTCAGTCGCGACCAGCGCGAGCGCGCCTCGATGCTCGAACTGGCCTGATTCGGCGAGCGGTTGTTCCCCTCACGACGCGTATTCGCCAGCGCTGCCCAGCAGGTGGAGCGAGTCCTCCAGGCAAAGCCGCTAAACTGGGTGGATGAACGCTACCGACCCCGTTGCCACTTTCGCCGCCCTCGGGCTCCCTGACGCCCTGCTGCGCACCCTGTCCGGGGTGGGCTACGAGACGCCGACGCCGATCCAGGCGGCCACCATCCCGCAGCTGCTGGCCGGCCGCGATTTGTTGGGCACCGCGCAGACCGGTACCGGCAAGACTGCGGCGTTCGCGCTGCCGATCCTGGCCCGGATCGATCTGGGCAGCCGGCAGACCCAGGCCCTGGTCCTGGCGCCGACCCGCGAGCTGGCGATCCAGGTCGCCGAGGCCTTCCAACGCTACGCAGGACAGCTGCCCGGTTTCCACGTGCTTCCGATCTACGGCGGCCAGGGCTACACGCAGCAGCTTGCGGGCCTGCGCCGCGGCGCCCACGTGGTGGTCGGCACCCCGGGTCGCGTGATCGACCATCTGGAACGCGGCACGCTGGATATCTCCAAGCTCAAGTGCGCGGTACTCGACGAGGCCGACGAGATGCTGCGCATGGGCTTCATCGACGATGTGGAGAAGGTGCTGCAGCGCACGCCGCCGGAACGCCAGGTCGTGCTGTTCTCGGCCACCATGCCGACCCAGATCCGGCGCATTGCGCAGACCTGGCTGAAGAATCCGGCCGAGATCGCGATCACCTCGAAGACCACCACCGCAGCCGGTACCCGACAGCGCTACTGGGCGGTGTCCGGCCTGCACAAGCTCGATGCGCTCACCCGCATCCTCGAGGCCGAACCGTTCGAGGCGATGATCGTGTTCGCACGCACCAAGCAGGCCACCGAAGAACTGGCCGAGCGGCTCGCCGCGCGCGGTTTCTCGGCCGCCGCGATCAACGGCGACGTCGAGCAGAAACTGCGCGAGCGCACCATCGCGCGCCTCAAGGACGGGCAGATCGATATCCTCGTGGCTACCGATGTCGCAGCGCGCGGGCTCGACGTCGAGCGCATCAGCCACGTGCTCAACTATGATATTCCATCCGACGCCGAGTCCTACGTGCACCGCATCGGACGCACCGGACGCGCAGGCCGCAAGGGCGAGGCGATATTGTTCGTGACCCCGCGCGAGCGCCACATGCTGAAAGTGATCGAGCGCGCCACCCGGCAGCCGATCGAACCGATGCACCTGCCCACCGTGCAGGCGGTCAACGATCGCCGCATCGCACGCTTCATGCAGAAGATCGACGACACCATCGCTGCCGGTGGACTGGAAGCCTTCCGCAGCATCATCGAACGCTACGAGACCGACCACGACGTGCCGGCGGTCGAGATCGCGGCCGCGCTCGCGCGCATGGCGCACGGCAACAAGCCGCTGCTGCTCGACGCGCGCGATGCGCCGGTCGCCGACGATCCGGGTATGCCGCGCGAATCGAGCAAGGCGCGCCGCGAGAAGCTGGCCGCAGGCCCGCGCAGCACGACGCGCCCCGAGCGAGCGGTTCGCAGCGAACGTCCGGCACCCGCCTGGCGCGAACGGGGCGCGGCCGAAGCCGACCCCGGCAGCCCCCCGCCCAAGCGCGCGATGGCGCGCGCGCGGCCGACCGATACCGGCCTGTCGACCTATCGGGTCGCGGTCGGCCACCGCCATGGCGTGAAGCCCGGCAACCTGGTCGGTGCGATCGCCAACGAGGCGGGACTCGAGGCCGGCCAGATCGGCCGCATCGAGATCGAAGAAAATTTCAGCAAGGTCGATTTGCCCAGCGACATGGGCGATGAACTGCTGCAGCATCTGGCGGCCGTCAGGGTCGCCGGGCAGCGACTCAACATCACGCCGTGGCAGGGCACGCGCGATTCCGGCAGCGATGCAGCACCGTCGAGCGCACCCGCATTCCGGCCGAAGTCGCCGCGCGGGTCCTATGCCGAAAAGACCGCAGCCGGCAAGCCACCGCGCAAGACGCCGCGCTGACCGCGGCGGAATGCGTCAGCGCGCGCCCGCGCGCGGCGGCACGCCGGGCCGCGGACGCGCCTGCTGCACCAGGTAGCCGACGCTCGCATAGGCCGACACCACCGCGTATACGTCCGCCACGCTGGTGCTGCTGAGACTGGCGATATCGGCGAGCTTGCGCGGCTCGCGCATCACCGCGGAGATGCGCGCGGCACGCGGATGGTCCGCGCCCACGTCGAGCACCTGGCGCAGGCTGAACAGCGCACTGGGTTCGAGCCTGGAGGCCAGCCCGGCCGGCTGCTGCCGCATCGCCTGGTGCCAGCGCAACAGATCGAAGGGACGGCCCGGGAACTGGCTACGCACGCTCATCAGCTGGGTGGGCAGAAGCGCAGTCCACTGGGTGCGCGCGAGGGGCGTGTCGAGGTAGCGTTCGAGCTCGCGCAGGCTGCCAGCCGCATGGAAACAGCGGGTGCCGGGGTCGATGACCAGCGGTTGCGCGCCATCGATGGTGATCCGCGATGCCAGGCCGAGCAGCTTGCCATCGAGGTAGTCGAGCAGCGGGTACTGGGCACGCGGCGCGGGGACCGGCTCCGGCGCGCTCGCCGGCGGTGCCGACTCGGACCCTTCCGCGCCCGGTGCCCCGGAGGGAACCTGCGCGTCGCGAACCGCCGCAGGAGCCGACGCGGCGGGAATCGCGGCGGCTGCAGCCAGCAGCAGTTCGTCGATGAACCCCGCACGGCGCTCGCCGGCGGGCACGTAGGCATCGACGTTGCGCGCATCCGGGATCTGCCCGACCAGATCGTCGACCAGGTAGTCCGACATCGAAACGCTCGCAGTCGCGACCGGAATCAGATCGGCGCGCCCATAGCCGAACTGCTTCGCGCCGCCAATCACGCTGCTGGAGCGATCCGGCAGGCGTTCACTGGCGCTCAGCAGCATCTGCATCACGCCGTCGAGCTCGAACGGTCGCGACAGCAGCAGGGAGTCGTCGAGTTCCGAATCGATCGCCACCCACAGCGCATTGCGGGCGGTCGCGCGCGCCTGCGCGAGCATGCCCGTGGTCTGTACGCCATCCAGCACGACCAGGTCGGCCTGTTCGTCCTCGCCCACCACCCATGGCTGATCGATCAACTCGGCGGCACGCAAGACCAGCGCGCTCAATTCCGCCTGTTCCGCATCGCCGACACCCGCCAGCGCGATGATCCGTCGGAAGTGCATGTCAATCGCGGAAATTCTCGAACTGCAGCGGCAGTTCGAGCTCGGTCTTGCGCAACAGCGCCATCGCTGCTTGAAGGTCGTCGCGCTTCTTGCCGCTGACCCGCAGCTTGTCGCCGTTGATCTGCGCCTCGACCTTGATCTTTGCGGTTTTGAGTTCGCCCACGATCTTCTTCGCCAACGGCTGCTCGATGCCCTGCTTCACGCTCACGGTCTGCTTGGCGCGGGCCAGGTTGACCTCCGGCTCGCCTTCCTCGAGGCAGCGTACGTCGATTTTACGGGCAGTCAGACGCGCGCGCAGGATCTCCAGCATTTGTTGCAATTGGAAGTCGCTCGGTGCGGACAGCACGATGCTGTCGCCCTCCCGCGCGTAGCTCGCGTCGACGCCGCGGAAATCGAAGCGGCTCGACAGCTCGCGATTGGCCTGGTCGATCGCGTTGGTCAGTTCGTGCTGGTCGACCTGCGAGACGATGTCGAACGACGGCATGGGGGGCTGCACGCTGCGGGGACGCCGTAGGGTACCAACCCGACCGCCGCTGCGACACCTCGGGGCGAATCCGACCAGCCCGGGCGCCGCCGCGGCCCCTTCCGCACGGGGGCGGCGGTTTACCTGCACGCCGGCATCGGCGACCATCGGCGGATGATGACCTGGATGCCGCTGTTCGTCCGCCTGCCGCTGGTCCTGTTGCTGGTCGCGCTCAATACCGTGGTCCATGCGACGCCGCTGATCGCGATCGCGCTGGTCAAGGTCCTGTTGCCGGTGGCCGCCGCGCGTCGCGCCCTGTCGCGGGTCCTGGTCGGCCTGGCCGAGGCGTGGGTATCGATGAACTCGCGCCTGCTCGCATGGTTCACGCCGACGCGTTGGCGAATCGAGGGCGTCAATGGACTGCAGCACGAGGGCTGGTACCTGGTTGTGAGCAACCACCAGAGCTGGGTCGACATCCCGGTGCTGCAGCGTGCGCTGAACGGCCGCGCGCCGTTCCTGAAATTTTTCCTCAAGCAGCAGCTGATCTGGGTGCCGCTGTTGGGGCTGGCGTGGTGGGCGCTGGATTTCCCGTTCATGCGCCGCTACTCGCGCGAGTTGCTCGAGCGCCACCCGGAGCTGCGCGGCAAGGACCTCGAGGCCACCCGCAAGGCGTGCCGCAAGTTCAGCGAGATCCCGGTCTCGGTGACCAACTTCGTCGAGGGCACTCGTCTGAGTCCGGACAAGCATGCGAGGCAGGCCTCGCCATATCGCCACCTGCTGCGGCCGCGCGCGGGCGGGGTCGCCTTCGTGCTGGGCGCGATGGGCGGCACCCTGCGCTCGCTGCTCGATGTCAGCATCGTGTATCCCCACGGCCGACCCACGCTGATCGACCTGCTGGCCGGGCGCGTGCCGGAGATCCTGGTCCACGTGCGCGAACTGCCGATCCCGCGCGAACTGCTGGATGGCGACTACGAAAACGACGCGGTGTTCCGCGAGCGCTTCCAGGCCTGGGTCAACCAGCTGTGGGCGGACAAGGATGCGCTGATCGGGCGGCTGCTGCAGGCGGCATAGTCAAGGCGCGGGTTCGAAGCCGTTGCGGAACAGCACGCTGGGCCCGTTGCGATACAGCAGCACCACATCGGCGATCTCGTCGGCCAGCGCCATGTCGAGGTCGCCGTCGTTGTCGAAGTCGTACAGCGAGCCGCAGGAGCCCGCATTCGGCGCGCTGATCTGGCGCAGCACGCTGAACGCACCCTGCCCGTTGTTGAGCATCACGTACCAGCGCGCACCGCCGAAGCTCGACAGCACCCAGTCCAGATCGCCATCGCCATCGAGGTCGCCCAGGTCCGTGGCGATCACGGTGCTGGTGCTGCCGCCGAGATTCACGATAACACCCGACTGCAGCGTGCCGTCGCCGTTGCCGAGCAGGATCGCGCCGTTGTTGCTGACCCCGTTGGCGACCGCGACATCGAGCAAGCGGTCGCCGTTGACGTCGCCGATCGCGATCATCCACGGCCGGCCGCGGGCCATTGCCGCGGCCTGTGCGGTGAAGGTGCCGTTGCCGTTGCCGCGCAATACGCGAATGCTCTCGTCGTTCTGCGAGCCGACCACCAGGTCGACGATGCCGTCGCTGTTCATGTCGCCGTAGCCCAGCGCGTATTCGCCGTTGCCGCCGGAATCGAAATCGCTGCGCTGGCCGAACACGCCGGCGCCGTTGTTGCGCAACAGGCTCATCGTGTTGCCGCCGCTGGTCGCCACTACGAGGTCGAGGTCGGCATCGCCATCCACATCGAGCGCGGCCAGTCCGTGCGGCGAACTCGCCACCGCCAGCTCCTGCTGCGGATCGAAGGTGCCGTCGCCGTTGCCCAGTACCACCGATACCGAGTTGCTGGTGGTGTTGGCGGTGGCCATGTCGAGCAGCCCGTCGTTGTCGAAATCGGCCGCCTCGTTGGGGCTGGCCTCGACGCCGATCGCGCGTGGCGGCTGGATCACCGGATGCAGCAGGCCGCTGCCGTCGGCGCGATTGAGCAGCACGCGCAGATCGGCGCTGATCTCGTTGACCGCGATGTAGTCGATCCAGCCATCGTGGTTGATGTCGGGGAAGTTGCCGCCGTACAGGCGCGTGGTCGGGCCACCCGGATTGCGCACCGAGACGGTGTCGATCAGATCGAAAACCGCTGGCGCCGCGCCCGCTGCCGTCAGGTAGTTCGAGGTCCACCCGCCAGCGCCCAGCGGTGTCGCATCGACGCCGGTGATGCTGGTGGCGAGGTTCACGTGCACCAGTTCGCCGGGGAAGAAGTTGCGCGCTGGCGTGAACGTCAGGCGCTGGTTGCCGTTGCTCCAGGCCAGCGTGCCGGTCATGCGACCGCCGGAACGGCCCCATACGCGGAAACTGCTGGCCGTCACCGTCGCGGTGTTCACCGCACGATCGAAGTCGAGCACGATCGGCGCCGCGCGAGCGATGTTGCCTGCATTGGATGCCGGCGTGGTGCCGGTGATGGCCAGGGCCATGGCGTCTGCGACCGGCAAGGCGGCCAGTACTGCCATCAGCAGCGCCACTCGACGCAACCCGTGCATACTTGCTCCCCATGGCGCGAACGGCGCCGGAACTGCCAGAGCCCTGAGCATAACAAGGCTTTTCACGACCGGATTGCGCAGTCGTTCGCAGAATGATCCGCGCCGCGCTGCGCAGACGCTACAGTCTGCGCTGTTGCCCGACCGAGACTGCCGTGACCCCGCTGAACTTCGACAACCGTTTCATCGAGCAGCTGCCGGGCGAGAGTGAGTCCGCTCCCGGCACGCGCAAGGTCGAGCGCGCGCTTTGGTCGCCGGTTGCCACCACGCCGGTAGCGGCACCCCGGCTGCTGGCGATATCTGCCGACCTCGCGGAGGACATTGGATTCGCCGCCGACGACCTGCGCGGTCCGCTGTTCGCCGAGGTGTTCGCGGGCAATCGCCTGCTGCCGGGCATGCGCAGCTATGCGAGCAACTACGGCGGTCACCAGTTCGGGCACTGGGCCGGGCAACTCGGCGATGGGCGTGCGATCGGGCTCGGCGAGGTGATCGGCGCGCACGCCACGCGCCACGAACTGCAGCTCAAGGGCGCCGGCCCCACGCCATATTCGCGCTTTGCCGATGGCCGCGCGGTGCTGCGCTCCTCGCTGCGCGAGTTCGTCTGCAGCGAGGCGATGCACCATCTGGGCGTGCCGACCACCCGGGCCCTGAGCCTGGTCGCGACCGGCGAACCAGTGGTGCGCGACATCCTCTACCAGGGCGATCCGCAGCCGGAACCCGGCGCGATCGTGTGCCGCGTGGCACCCTCGTTCATCCGCTTCGGCCACTTCGAGCTGCCCACCTCGCGCGGCGACCACACGCTGCTGGAGCAATTGGTCGACTTCACCATCGCGCGCGATTTCCCCGCGATCGGAGGGCCCGACGCGCGTAGCGACTGGTTCATCGCGGTGTGCGAGCGCACCGCGCTGATGGTCGCGCACTGGATGCGGGTCGGCTTCGTGCACGGGGTGATGAACACCGACAACATGTCGATCCTGGGCCTGACCATCGACTACGGTCCCTACGGCTGGCTGGAGAATTTTGATCCCGAGTGGACGCCGAATACCACCGACGGCGAGGGCCGCCGCTACGCGTTCGGCCAACAGCCGCGGATCGCGCAGTGGAACCTCTCGCGGCTGGGCAGCGCGCTCGCGCCGCTGTTCGCCGACCACGCGCCGCTGCACGAGGGGCTGTCGCGCTTTGCGAGCGCTTTCACCGCCGAGCATGCGCGGATGAATGCGGCCAAACTCGGGTTGGTCGAGTGGCGGGGCGACGAGGATGCGCAGCTGTTCAGCGCACTGCTCGAATTGATCGAGCATGCCGAGGTCGACATGCCGATCTTCTTCCGTGAACTAGCCAACGTGGACGTACACGCCCCGAGCACTGCGCCACTGGCTGCAGCGTTCTACGACCCGGCCAAACGCGAGCGCACCGACGCCGATTTCTCCGCGTGGCTGGGGCGCTGGGCCGCGCGCACTGCCGGCCAGTCGGAGGCCGACGGCGCACGCCGACAGCGCATGGATTCCGCCAACCCGAAGTACGTGCTGCGCAACTGGCTCGCGCAGGAAGCCATCGATGCCGCATCCGGTGGCGACAGCGCCGGGCACTACCACGACACCTACGGCCAGGCGCTCGCCAACATCTACGCCTCCATGGAACTTGGCGTCGCGACCTTC
>JANOEA010000046.1:0-18173 GCA_031412975.1 Pseudomonadota bacterium
GCCAGCTGTTCATGCGCTTCCCGCTGACGGCGAGTTCGCACACGCTCGACGCGCACCGCGCGCGCGGCGGTTATGCCGCGCTGGACAAGGCCCTGCATCACATGCAGCCGCAGGACATCGTCAAGGAAGTGCTCGCCTCCGGCCTGCAGGGGCGCGGCGGCGCGGCCTTCGCGGTCGGCCGCAAGTGGCAGGTCATCCAGCACGACGATGGCCAACCGCATTACCTCGTGGCCAACGCCGACGAGGGCGAACCGGGCACCTTCAAGGATCGCTGGATCCTGGAGAACTCGCCGCACCAACTGGTCGAGTCGATGCTGATCGCCAGCTACGCGCTGAACGTGCGCCACTGCTTCATCTACATCCGCGGCGAGTTCGACCTGCCCTACCGGCGCATCACCGCGGCGGTCGAGGAAGCGTATGCCGCGGGCCTGATCGGCGACAACATCCTCGGCAGCGGCTTTTCCTGCGACCTGGTGGTCTATCGCGGTGCCGGCGCCTATGTCGCCGGCGAAGCCTCCGGCCTGCTGGCCTCGCTGGAGGGCAAGAAGAGCTATCCGCGCAACCGGCCGCCGCGGCTCACGGTCAGGGGCCTGTACCAGTACCCGACCGTGGTCAACAACGTCGAGTCGCTGTCCAACGTGGCCTGGATCGTCGAACACGGTGGTGCTGCGTTCCGCGAGATCGGCACGCTGAAGAGCCCCGGCACGCGGTTGTTCTCGGTATCCGGCCATGTGAACCGGCCCGGCGTGTACGAGGTCGAACTGGGCTATCCGTGGATGAAGTTCCTCGAGGAGGACTGCGGCGGCGTCATCGATGGACGCGCGATCAAGTGCGTGGTGCCCGGCGGCGTGTCGTCCAAGGTGCTAACCGGGGCCGAGATCGCGACGCTGAACCTCAGCCATGAAGAACTGTGGGACGCCGGCTCGACGCTGGGCTCCGGCGGCATGATCGTGGTCGCCGAGGGCACCTGCATGGTGAGTCTTCTGCGCATCGCCTTGCGCTTCTACCACCACGAGTCCTGCGGCCAGTGCACGCCGTGCCGACACGGCACCGGCTGGATGCACCGCATCATCGACCGCATCGCCGCCGGCCAGGGCCATCCGGACGACATCGAGCGGCTCTACTACATCTCGAAATTCAACGACGGCACCACGATCTGCGGGCTCGGCGATGCGGCCGGCTACGCGTGCAGCGGCATCCTCGACAAGTTCCGCGACGAGTTCGAATACTGCATCGCGCACGGACATTCGCGCCTGGACGGGAACCTGCAATGCCAGAGATCTTCCTGAACGGCGTGGCGGTGCAGGCCGATGCGGACCAGACGGTCCTGCAGGTCGCGCTCGCCCATGGCACCTACATTCCGTACTTCTGCTGGCATCCGCAATTGTCGGTCGCCGGCAACTGCCGCATGTGCCTGGTCGAGGTCGAGGGCCGCGGCCTCGACATCGCGTGCAACATGCCGGTCAGCGCCGGCATGCAGGTGCTGACCGATTCCGACGCGGTCAAGGAGCATCGCAAGGCGATGCTGCAGTTCATCACCCTCAACCATCCGGTCGACTGCGGGATCTGCGACAAGTCCGGCGAGTGCACGCTGCAGGACTACCACTACACCTACAACGGCGCGCCGTCGCTGTCGCGCGACCCCAAGGTGCGCTCGACCAAGTTCTACAACCTGTCCAGCCGCATCCTGCTCGACAACGAGCGCTGCATCCTGTGCCTGCGCTGCACGCGCTTCACCCACGAGGTGTCGCGCTCGATGGCGCTCGGCGTCGAGCACCGCGGCGACGTGTCGAACATCCGCCCGGTCGAGGACCGGCCACTGGGCGATGACCCGTACTCGGACAACATCATCGACCTGTGCCCGGTCGGCGCCCTGCTCTCGCGCCAGTTCCTGCACAAGGCGCGCGTGTGGTACCTCAAGCCCACGCCCTCGGTGTGTCCCGGCTGCAGCCGCGGCTGCACGATCAACATCTGGCACCGCAAGCCCGAGTGGTTCGTCAAATCGCTCGATCCCGCGCAGAACACCAGCATCGCGCGGGTCACGCCGCTGGAGAATCCGGCAGTCAACGGCCCGTGGATCTGCAACAAGGCGCGCGATCTGTCGCGCATCCTCGAACGCACGCGCGCCTTGCAGCCGATGCTAAAGGGCCGGCCGGTGCCGCTGGCCGAGGCGATCGACGCCGCGCGCCAGCTGATCGGCGCGGCGCGCCATCCGCTGGCGCTGGTCTCCAACTGGGGTTCCAACGAGGAACTGGACGCCTTCAAGCAGTACCTCGGCGCAATCTTCCATGCTTTCGCCAAAAGCGACCGCGAGGCCGAAGAAGGCGAGCGCATCGAAGATGACCTGCTGATCCGCGCTGACAAGAATCCCAATACCGCGAAGGCACACGAACTGTTCGATCACGGCGTGCCGGCGTACCACGACGGCACCGACCTGGTGCTGGCCTGGGGCGAAGGCTGCGATTTCAGCAAGATCCCCGCGCGCGCATCGGTCGTGTTGCTCAATGCGTACCTGGCACCCGAGAACGGCCACGCCGACGTGTTCATCCCGATCAGCGTGCAGACCGAGCGGCATGGCCACTACACCAATTTCGCCGGCGTGGTCAGCGCCTTCGAAGCGTGCTTTCCCAAGGCCGGGTCGGTAGCCGACGCCGCCGAGCTGTTCGAGGCGCTGGCGGCGCCCGCGCGCGGCCATCCATGATGCAGGACCTCGCCATCAGCATGCTCTACATCGTCTACGCGATGGGCATGCTGCTGACCGTCGGCGCGCTGCTGACCTGGGTCGAGCGCAAGCAGGCGGCCTTGATGTCCGACCGCATCGGCGCGAACCGCGCCTACGTGCGCATTCCGTTCACCCAGGTCAAGCTGATCTGGCTGGGCCTGTTCCACGGAATGGCCGATGGCCTGAAACTGCTGCTCAAGGAGGACTTCAAACCGAAGGCCTACGACCGCCTGGCCTACTCGCTGGGCGTGTGGCTGGCCTTCGTGCCGGTGATGCTGGTGTTCGCGGTGATCCCGTTCGGCGGCACCCTCGATCCGGGCCGCCTGCTGCCGCCGCTGGCCGAATGGTTCGGCGGACGCACCTATCCGATGCAGATCGCGCCGATCAATGCCGGCCTGCTGGTGGTGTTCGCCTTCGGCGGCATCTCGATCATCGGCGCGATGCTGGCCGGCTGGTCCTCGGACAACAAGTTCTCGCTGCTCGGTGCGCTGCGCGCCGGCGCGCAACTGGTCTCCTACGACGTGGTGCTGGGCCTGACCGTGCTCGGCCTGGTGCTGGTCTATGGCACGGTGGACCTGGTCGGCATGGTGCAAGCGCAGTCGGGCATGCTGTTCGGCTTCCTGCCGGCATGGGGCATCGTCTACCAACCGTTCGCAGCGCTGCTGTTCCTGACCGCCGCGATCGCCGAGAACAAGCGCATCCCGTTCGACCTGCCGGAGGCCGAATCGGAGCTGATCTCGGGCTATTTCACCGAATACAGCGGCATGAAGCAGGGCATGTTCATGCTCGCCGAGTTCATCCAGATCGCGATCATCGCCGCGCTGTTCGTGACCCTGTTCCTGGGCGGCTACAACCTGCCGTGGATGGACGACCGCGGCTTCTCCCTGCCCGGTGGGCAAACCATCGAGCTGGCCCATGGCTGGGTGGTACTGCTGCAGGTGCTGACCTTCCTCGGCAAGGTGTTCGTGGTGTGCAGCTTGCAGATCCTGGTGCGCTGGTCGCTGCCGCGTTTCCGCTGGGACCAGTTGCTCGCGTTCGCCTGGCGCTTCCTGCTGCCGCTGGCGATCGCCAATCTGGTGGTCACCGCGATCGCGGCCTGGGCGCTGGGCTGAGGGCCGCCGATGAACCGCCAGCGCAAACCCTACGTGCGCCCGAAGTACTGGAACCAGCCGCGCATGGGCTGGTACGAGAAGGCCTATGTGTTCGAGGTGCTGCGCGGGCTGGCCATCACCGGCGGCGTGTTCATGCGCAACATGGCCAAGTGGATCAGCGGCCGCAAGGGCGCGCTGACCACTTATTACCCGGAAGAAACCCGCCCCGACTATGCGCCGGCCAATCGCGGGCGCCATATCCTGACCCAGCGCCCCGATGGGCGGCCGCAGTGCATCGCCTGCAACATGTGCGCGACCGTGTGCCCCGCGCAGGTGATCGAGATCGACGCGGCCTTCGATCCCGACGATGCGGCGCACCCGAAGTACCCCTCGCGCTTCGAGATCGACTACTCGCGCTGCGTGTTCTGCGGGTTGTGCGTGGAAGCCTGCCCCGAGGATGCGATCCGCATGGTGCGCCAGACCCCGGATTTCCCCGGCAGCGACCGCCACCACATGTGGTCGTTCAAGGAAGAACTGCTCAATTGGCAACCGGCGAAGGACGTTGCCAAGCCGTATCCGGTAGCCGGCGACGGATCATCCGGGGACAAACCATGAGCATCGGCGACGTACTGCTGTATTTCTTCGCCGCCGGTGCGGTGCTCGGCGGGCTGCTGATGCTGGTCGCGCGCCATCCGATGCGCGTCGCGCTGGCGCTGATCGCGGCCATGCTGTCGCTGGCCGGGGTCTACGCGATGCTCGGCGTGCATGTGGTGGCGGTGTTCCAGGTGCTGATCTACGTCGGCGCGGTGATGGTGTTCATGGTGTTCGTGATCATGCTGCTCGACGTGCGCGATGCCTCGTTCGTGCGCCGCTACGGCCACATGCTGGCGCCAGGCATCGTCGCCGGCAGCCTGCTGCTGGTGCTGCTGGCGATGCTCGCAATGCCCGGCGACGCGCTGCCGCCGGCGCCCGCCGCCAGCGGCAGCGATGGGTTCCTCGTGCAACCGTTCTCGGTCGCCTTCCTCGAGGACTACTGGCTGCATTTCGAGCTGACCTCGGTGCTGCTGCTGGCCGCGGTGATCGGCGCGATCAGCGTGATCAAGGGGCGCGGGAGGGGCGATGGATAGGGCGCAGTTCCTGCTCATGGTCAGCATGCTGCTGTTCACCACCGGCCTGCTCGGCGTGATGATCCGGCGCAACGCGCTGGTGATGCTGATGTGCATGGAGCTGATGCTCAACGGTGTGATCCTGAGCCTGGTCACCTTCGCGCAGCACAGCGGCACGCTGTCGGGTGCGGTACTGGTGTTCCTGGTCTTCGTGGTCGCGGCCGCCGAGATCGCCATCGCGATCCCGATCGTGATGCAGCTGGCGCGCCAGCGGCGCACGCTCGATGTCGAAGCCTGGCGCGAACTGAAGGGATAGGCGGATGGACCTGCTGACCACCATCGTCGCGCTGCCGCTGCTCGGATTCGTGCTCAACGGCCTGCTCGGCCCGAGGCTGGGCAAGACCTTCGTCAACGTGGTTGGTTGCGGCATGCCGCTGCTTTCCTTTGCCCTGGTGCTGCTCGCATTCCTGCGCCTGCAGGCCGGCGGCGGCACGCAACCGCTGGTCGAGACGGTCTACACCTGGGCCACGGTCGGCGCGAGCAGCTTCGAGATCGGATTCTGGTTCGATCGCCTCAGCGCGGTGATGGCGCTGGTCATCACCGGCGTCGGCTCGCTGATCCATATCTATTCCACCGGCTACATGCGCGACGACGCCGGCTATGCGCGCTACTTCGCCTATCTGAACCTGTTCGTGTTCTTCATGCTGCTGTTGGTGCTCGGGCGCTCGCTGCTGGTGTGTTTCGTCGGCTGGGAGGGCGTGGGCCTGGCCTCCTGGCTGCTGATCGGGTTCTGGTTCGACGATCCGGCGAAAGCTGCCGCGGGCAAGAAGGCCTTCATCACCAATCGCATCGGCGATGCCGGCTTCCTGCTCGGCATGTTCCTGCTCTACCGCACGCTGGGCACGCTGGACATGGACCAGGTCAACGCCGCGTTCAGCGCCGCGGCGCTGCCTGCGGTTTCGGCCAGCCTGGTCGGCATCCTGCTGTTCATCGGTGCGACCGGCAAGAGCGCGCAGATCCCGCTGCACGTGTGGCTGCCCGACGCGATGGCGGGCCCCACGCCGGTCTCTGCGCTGATCCACGCGGCGACCATGGTCACTGCGGGCGTGTACCTGGTCGCGCGCCTGAACGGCGTCTACCTGCACGCGCCGGAGGCCTCGCAGGTGATCGCGGTGGTCGGCGTGCTGACCGCATTCCTTGCGGCCACCATCGCCGTGGTGCAGACCGACATCAAGAAGGTGCTGGCCTACTCCACCATCTCGCAACTGGGTTTCATGTTCGTAGCCCTGGGTGTCGGCGCCCCGGCCGTCGCGGTGTTCCATCTGTGCACGCATGCCTTCTTCAAGGCCTGCCTGTTCCTCGGCGCCGGCAGCGTAATCCATGCACTCGGTGGCGAGCAGGACATCCGCCGCATGGGTGGACTGGCGAAGAGGATCCCGGTCACTTTCGCCACCTTCGCGGTCGCGACCGCGGCGATCGCCGGCATCCCGCCGCTGGCGGGCTTCTTCTCCAAGGACGAGATCCTGTGGTTCGCGTTCGCCTCGGGCAGCGGGGGCTCACCCCTGCTGTGGGTGTTGGCCAGCAGTGCCGCTCTGCTCACCGCGTTCTACATGTTCCGCCTGCTGTGGCTGACCTTCCTGGGTACGTCGCGGATGGACGCCGAAGTCGCGCACCACGTGCATGAATCGCCGTGGTCGATGACCGGCGTGCTGCTGGTGCTGGCCGCGCTGTCGGCGCTGGGCGGCTTGATCCCGATCGCGCACTTCCTCGAGCCGCTGCTGCCGCTGCCGGCGGTGCGCGACGGGTTCGCACACCACCAGACCACGCTGGTGGTGATCTCGGTGCTGCTGGCACTGGCGGGCCTGGCCACGGCGACCTGGGTCTACGGCAAGGGATTGGCGCGTGGCGAGTCGCTGGCCACGCGTCTTGCGCCACTGCATCGGCTGCTCAGCGGCAAGTACTTCGTCGACGAAGCGTATGCCGCGCTGCTCGGCAGGCCGCTGCAGTGGCTGTCGGCGCGGGTGTTCCTCGACCTCGGCGACCGCCGGCTGCTCGACGGCTCGCTCGACGGCATGGCATCGGCCGCACGGCGTGCCGCGGGTCGGCTTGGACGGATCCAGAGCGGCAGCCTGCAGTTCTACATGGTGCTCGCGGTGGCCGGTGCCGCGGCGAGCCTTGGCTGGATGTGGTGGCATGGCTGAGCCGCTGATCCTGCAACTGGTGCTGTGGCTGCCGGTACTCGGCATGCTAGCGATCGCGTGTCTCCCGCAGGGCCGCGATGGCCTGGTGCGCGGCCTGTCGCTGGGCTTCATGCTGGGGCAAGCGGCGCTGGCCGCGTGGCTCTACCTGGCCTTCGATCCCGCGCAGCCGGGCCTGCAGTTCGCCACCGACGTGCCGTGGATCGCGGAGTGGGGAATCCACTACCGCATCGGCATGGACGGCATCAACGTGCTGCTGGTGGCGATGACCGCGTTCCTCGGGCCGCTGGTGGTGGCCGGCGCGTTCAGCGCGATCAACAAGGACATCAAGCTGTTCTACGCGATGGTGTTCTTCATCCAGTTCGCGATGCTCGGTGCCTTCCTCGCGCAGGACCTGTTCCTGTTCTACGTGTTCTGGGAAGCGATGCTGATCCCGATGTTCCTGATCATCGGCATCTGGGGCGGCGAGCGGCGCATCTACGCCACCGTGAAGTTCGTGCTGTACACCGCCTTCGGCAGCATCCTGATGCTGGCCGCGGTGATCTACCTGGTGTACGCGCTGCAGCAGCGCGACGGGATCAGCTCGTTCGCATTCACCGATCTGTACGACCGCAACCTGCCGCTGGATGCGCAGTTGTGGCTGCTGGCCGCCTTCAGCCTGTCGTTCGCGATCAAGGTACCGATGGTGCCGCTGCACACCTGGCTGCCCGACGCGCACGTCGAGGCGCCGACCGCCGGCTCGGTGATCCTCGCCGGCGTGCTGTTGAAGATGGGCACCTACGGCTTCATGAAGCTCGGCTTCCCGCTGTTTCCCGAAGCCACCCAGGTGTTCACCCCGCTGCTGATGTCGCTGGCGGTGATCAGCATCGTGTATGGCGCCTGCCTCGCGCTGGTGCAGGACGACATCAAGAAGATCATCGCCTACTCGTCGATCAGCCACCTCGGCTACGTGATGCTGGGCCTGCTCAGCCTCGATTTGATCGGCATCCAGGGCGCGCTGATCCAGATGGTCAGCCATGGACTCGTCGCCGGCGGGTTGTTCCTGATGGTCGGCATGCTCTACGAGCGCTGCCATACGCGCGAGCTCGCGCAATACGGTGGCCTGGCCAGGCTGCTGCCGGTGTTCGCGCTGTTCTTCACCGTGCTGACCCTGGCCTCGATCGGACTGCCCACCACCAGTGGCTTCACCGGCGAATTCATGGTCCTGCTCGGTGCCTTCAACGCCGCCTGGCCGCTGCACGAGGCAGGCCAGTCGTTGCCGCTGGTACTGGCGGTGATCGCGGTCAGCGGCGTGGTGCTGGGTGCGCTGTACATGCTGCGCCTGGCCCAGCAGTTGCTGTTCGGTGCAGCGCGCGCGCCGCACCAGCCGCTCAGGGACCTCGACCTGCGCGAACGCAGCATCCTGGTCGCGATCGTGGTGGCGGTGTTTGCGCTCGGCCTGTTTCCCGATTCGGCCCTGCGCAAGACCGAACTGGCCGCGCGTGAATACCAGCGCGTGGTCAGCGGCGCGCCGGCCACGCCGGAGAGCGCACCATGAACTGGCAGTCCGTGCTGGTCGCGCTGGCGCCGGAGAACCTGCTGCTGGCCGGCATCGTGCTTCTGCTGGTGTTCGAGATCGCCAGCCGACGCACGCGCGACGGTTTCTGGCTCGCATTGCTCGCGGTGCTGGCAGCGGCCGCCGCAGCGCTGATGCTGTTCGTCGACGGCTACAGCGCAGCACCATTTCCCGGCCACTTCTCGGTCGCGCCGACGACCTCGCTGCCGAAGGCGGTGATGATCGCGCTGACCTTGCCGGTGTTGCTGCTCTCGCGCGACGACTTCCGCGAGACCCGCTACTACGTGCTGTTGCTGGCTTCACTGTATGGCGCCTGCCTGCTGGTTTCGGCGGACAGTTTCCTGACCCTGTTCCTGGGCCTGGAGATCATGTCACTGCCGGTCTACGTGCTGGTGCTGGCCGCCTTCCAGCGACCGCAGTGCGCCGAGGCGGCGCTCAAGTACCTGGTGCTCGGAGGCGCCGCCACCGCAACCCTGCTGATGGGCGCATCGCTGCTGTACGGCAGCAGCGGCTCGCTGGCGATTTCCGCGTTCGGCGCGGGCCTGTCATCGAGCGACCCGCTGGCCGTGGCCGGTACCGTGCTGGTGGTGCTCGCGCTTCTGCTCAAGGCAGCGGTGGTGCCGTTCCACGCGTGGGCGCCCGATGCCTACGAGGGCGCCAGCGTGCCGGTCACCGCCTACATGGCGACCGTGGTCAAGGCCGCGGTGCTGCTGGCCGCGCTGTGTTTGTTCGGCAGCGAGCCGCTGTCGCGCCCGCTGGTCGACCTGCTGGTCGTGCTGCCGCTGGTGTCGATGGTGTGGGGCAACCTCGCCGCCATGCGGCAGGCGAGTTTCCGGCGCATGATCGCCTACTCGTCGATCGCGCATGCCGGTTACCTGTTCTTTGCGTTCCTCGGCGCCGGCCCCGGGCGCCATGAGGCGATCGTGTTCTACCTGGTCGTGTACGGCGTGCTCAACCTGCTCGCCTTCTCGGCGCTGCCGCGCGCCACCGACGATGTGCAGGGCGACCGTCTGGATGCGCTCAAGGGCCTGTTCCACCGCCAGCCGGTTGCGGCGCTGATGATCGCCGTCGCGATGCTCTCGCTGGCCGGCCTGCCGCCGCTGCCCGGCTTCACCGCGAAGTTCCTGGTGTTCAAGAACGTGCTCGCGGCCGGATTCACCGTGTATGCGGTGCTCGGCCTGGTGGCGAGCTACTTCGGCATCTACTTCTACCTGCGCGTGATCCAGTACATGTTCATGGACGCCGATGCCGCGCCGGCACTGCATGGCCAGCCGCGGCGACTGGCATTCGCGGCAGGCTCGCTATGCCTGCTGCCGACGCTGGGACTGATGCTGTTCCCCGGCTGGTTGCTGGGGTGGCTCTAGGGAACCTCCGGACTATGCCCCGGCCTTCTTCGAGATCGGCGAATGCGAGTCGAGCACCTGCAGCCGCGCGGCCTGCAGGCGTTCGGAAACCACCCCGAGCAGCCGATGCATGATCTTGTAGCCGAAGCCGGTATCGGCCCGGCATTGTTCGAGCAGGCGGTAGCCGTCGAAGGCGAGGGCCTGCACGGGCGCCAGGCAACGCGCCTGGAAATGTTTGCTGCGCCCCATGATGACCGCCGACCAGCCGAGTTCGTCGCCGCCTTGGAGCAAGTGCACGCGCAGCGGCTTGCCTTCCGACATCATCTCCAGCGCGACCCGACCGGACAGCAGCAGGAAGAACTCGTGGCGATCATCGCCTTCGCGAAACACAATGTGCTCGGCGGGGAAGTCGACGCGCCGCGCGAGGCCCGCGAGGGTGGCGCAGTGTTCCGTGGTCAGGCCACGGCTGAAGGGATGCTGTTGCACCGCATCAAGAAGCGCGTCGCTCATGGCTGTCGACCCGGTGGTCTCGGTGATTCGAGGATACGCCTCTGCATGCGCTTGGCAACGTGTCCGGTGCGTGTTGATCGCGATCGCGATGGCGATGGCGCAGGCGCCGCGGCGCCGCGGCTGCCTGGGGAGCCGCGCCACGAAATCCGCACCGGCCGCCATCCGGTGCTGCGGCCAGCCGGCGACCGCAAACGCGCATGAACCCCATTGCGATCACCCTGCTGATGCTGGTCGCGGGCACCGCCTTCATCGCGCTGTCCTGGCGCAAGCTGAGCATCGTGGCCGCCCTGCAGCCACAGGTGCGCTGGGACCAGCCGCTGGAGCGGCTGCTCAGCGTGTTGCGCAACGGTCTGTTGCAGCAGCGCATGATCGTGCGCGAGTGGAAGCCGGGCGTGATGCACCTGGTGATCTTCATCGGCTTCGTCAGCCTGCTGTTGCGCAAGCTGCAGCTGATCGTGATCGGCTACGACGAGACCTTCGCGATCAGCGGCAATGCCGGCGCGCTGTTCGCCGCGACCAAGGAACTGGTCGAGGTCGGCGTGCTGGCCGCGGTGTGCTACGCGCTTTACCGACGCGTGCTGCTCAAGCCCGCACGGCTCGAACCCAACCGCGAGGGCCTGCTCGTGCTGGGCTTGATCGCGCTGATCATGCTCACCGATCTGGCCTTCGACGGCTTCCGCTTCGCGCAACTGGCCACCAGCGTGCCGGCCATCGCGCACGAGCGCGACTACGCACCGATCGGCGCGTGGCTGGCCGCGGTCTTGTCCGACTGGCCGCAGGTGCGGCTCGCGGCGGGCGCGCACTTCTTCTATTGGGCACAGATGCTCACCGTGTTCGGGTTTCTCGTGTTGCTGCCGCTGGGCGAGCACTTCCACATCGTCACCGCGTTGCCGACGCTGTTCCTGCGCCGCGGCGGCCCGGCCAACGTGGTGCCCGGCGTCGATCTGTCCGCGCTGCTCGACGACAGCGCCGATCCCGCGGCGCTGCGGGTCGGCGTGCGCAGTGCGGCCGACCTGGTGTGGAAGGACGCACTGGATGCCTTCACCTGCACCGAGTGCGGCCGCTGCAAGGACGCCTGCCCGACCTTCGTCACCGGCAAGCCGCTGTCGATGAAGTGGGTCAACGACAGCCTCAAGCAGCATCTGCTCGCGCAGCGCGGGCCCCTGCTGGCCGGTGCCGACGCGCAAGCGGCGATGCCGGCATTGGTCGGCGAGGTGATCGGCGTCGACACGCTGTGGGCGTGCACGACTTGCGGCTATTGCGAGGCGGCCTGTCCGATCGAGCTCGAACACCTGCCGAAGTTCTTCCGCATGCGCCAGCACCAGGTGATGATGGCCGGTGAGTTCCCGCGCGAACTGGCCAGGGTATTCAGTGGCTACGAAGTGCAGGGCAATCCATGGGGACTGCCGGCCGATACCCGCGGCGATTGGGCGCGCGGTTGCGAGGTGGCGATCGCCAGCAGTGCGGCCGATGTCGCCGCACTCGACTGGCTGTTCTACGTCGGCTCGGCGGAGTCGTTTGATCCCCGCGGGCAGAAGATAGCGCGGGCATTCGCCGACATCCTGCGCGCGGCCGGGGTGAAGTTCGCGATCCTCGGCGCACGCGAACCGACCACCGGCGAATGCGTGCGCCGGGTCGGCAACGAGATGCTGTTCCAGCAGCTTGCACGGACGCTGGTCGCGCAGTTCGACGCGCTGGGCGTGACCCGCATCGTCACCTGCGACCCGCACGCGTTCAATTCTCTGAAGAACGAGTATCCGGCCTTCGGCGGCCACTGGCAGGTGCTGCACCACACGCAACTCATCGCGCAACTGCTCGACGCCGGCCGCATCGACGTGCAGGCGAACCTCGAGCGCGCCATGCTGCACGACCCGTGTTACCTAGGACGCCACAACGGCGAGTACGACGCGCCGCGCGCGATCCTGCGCCGCCTGTCGCGCGACACCCCGCTGGAGTTCCCGCTGCAACGCGAGAAGGCGATGTGCTGCGGCGCCGGCGGCGGACGCATGTGGATGGAGGAGAAGATCGGCCAGCGCATCAATGTCGCGCGCGTGCAGCAGGCCGTGCCGCAGTCGCCCGCGGTGATCGCCAGCGCCTGCCCGTACTGCGCGGTAATGCTCGGTGACGGCATCAAGGGCCTCGATCGCGAGGCGCAGATCGCCTCGAAGGACATCGCCGAACTGGTCGCGGCCGCACTGCTGCGCCCCGCGGTCGCGGCGACAGCGGCGACTGTCGACGGCGGCCCGAGGGGCGGCCCCTGATGCAAGTCGTGGCCCTCGATGCACGAACTCGTGCATGCTTGACGTACCGCACGCGCTGCCGACCGGGGGAAACGCATGACGCCCGTTGAACTCGCCCAGAGCCTCGAACTGCCCAAGCGCGCGATTGCGCTGGTGCTCGCCGGCGGGCGCGGCAGCCGCCTGAAGAGCCTGACCGATACGCGCGCGAAGCCGGCGGTCTATTTTGGCGGCAAGTTCCGCATCATCGATTTCGCGCTGTCGAACTGCCTGAACTCGGGCATCCGCCGAATCGGCGTGATCACCCAGTACAAGAGCCACAGCCTGTTGCGCCACCTGCAGCGCGGTTGGGCCTTCCTGCGCCCGGAAATGAACGAGTTCGTTGACCTGCTGCCCGCGCAGCAGCGCATGGACGAGGAGTCCTGGTACCGCGGCACCGCCGATGCGGTCCACCAGAACCGCGACATCCTCGAAGACTACGGCGCCGACTACGTCGTGGTGCTGGCAGGCGATCACGTCTACATGATGAACTACGCGGTGATGCTGGCCGACCACGTGGCGCTGGGTCGCGCGTGCACGGTCGGCTGCATCGAGGTCGATCGCAGCGAGGCCAGCGCCTTCGGCGTGATGGCGATCGACGAGCACCGTGGCATCACCGCGTTCGTCGAGAAGCCGCCCAATCCGCCGGAGATGCCGGGCAAACCCGGTCGCACGCTGGTCAGCATGGGCATCTACATCTTCAATGCGCGTTTCCTCTACGACGAACTCAAGCGCGATATCGCCGACCCCGCTTCCAGCCACGACTTCGGCCGCGACATCATTCCGCGTGCGGTGAGCCTCGGCCAGGCCGCCGCGCATCCGTTCGACCTGAGCTGCGTGGGAAATTCCGACGGCGCGCCGGCCTATTGGCGCGATGTCGGCACCATCGATGCGTACTGGGACGCCAACATCGACCTGACCGCCACCGAACCGCTGCTCAACCTCTACGACCGCCAGTGGCCGATCTCGACCTGGCAGCCGCAGCTGCCGCCGGCGAAGTTCGTGCACAACCAGGACGATCGTCGCGGGCTGGCGATCGAATCGCTGGTGTCGGGCGGCTGCATCGTATCCGGCGCGGTGTTCCGCAGCGTGCTGTTCTCGCAGGTGCGCGTGCACTCGTACGCATCGATCAACTGGAGCGTGCTGCTGCCCAACGTCACCGTCGGTCGCGGCGCGCGCCTGACGCGGGTGATCGTCGATCGCGCCTGCCACGTGCCCGCGGGCATGGTGATCGGCGAGGATGCGGTCGAAGACGCGCGGCGCTTCCATCGCAGCGAAAACGGCATCACCCTGGTCACCGCGTCGATGCTGGCCGCGGCGGTCGCCCGCGACCAGCCGGCATGAAGATCCCGCACCGTTGCCGCAGATCTTGGGGCCGGTGCGCCTGAATCGCCGCAGCGCTATCTGCGCGCCGTGCGGCGCGCGCCTTCGGTAAGGCGAAGCACCTTCGCGGCAGAGAACAAACCGCGCAGGCGCAACTTGTCGCTCCCACCCTCGACCACCGGCAGGTGGGTGCGGCCGAGTTTGGCGAAGGTGTCCAGCAGCACGCCGACCGTCGCACGGTCGACCGCATCGAGGTGGGTGACCTGCCAGGTGTCGGCGCGATCCATGATGTCGGAAACCACCACGTCCTCGCGCGCGCCGCCGACGGTCTGCAGGTGGCGCAGCGGCTTCTCGCCCATGATGTCGTAGGCGGTGATGATGCCCAGCACCGCGTCGCGGGCGTCGTCGATCACGAACGCCGAGCGCACGCCGGCGTGGCGCATCGCCTCCAGCGCTTCATCGACCTGCTGGGTGGGCGGCACCCGCACCATGGTCTTCTCGTTGAAGTCGGTCATCACCGAACGGCAGGGGTCGCCCAGTTCGACCCGCCAGGGGCCACTCAGGGGCGCGGCGATCGTGGATTCCACGCTCAACAGCTCCAGCGTCTTTGCGGCCATGCATGGTCTCCAGTGGGTCGACGCGGCAGTCTGTGGTGCGGCGACCGCTGCGGTCAAGGCGTGCCATCATCATCACCGAGAGTCGCCGCGACTCGCCGCGCCGCGCGGTGCTGCCGGCGCCGCCAACGGACGTTCCCATGGCCGTGCAATCGATTCCGACCACTCCGATCGCGGGCATGCAGCCAGGCACCAGCGGGCTGCGCAAGACCGTCGTCGAGTTCTCGCAAGGCCACTACCTGCACAACTTCGTGCAGTCGGTGTTCGATGCGGTGCGTCCAGCCGAAGGCTTCGGCAGTCACACCCTGGTCGTCGGCGGCGACGGCCGTTACTGGAACCGCGAGGCGATCCAGATCGTGATCCGGATCGCAGCCGGCAACGGCTTCGCACGGATCCTGGTCGGTGCCGGTGGCATCCTGTCGACCCCGGCCGCCTCCTGCGTGATCCGCAAACATGCGGCCTTTGGCGGCCTGATCCTGTCGGCCAGCCACAATCCGGGCGGCCCTGACGGCGATTTCGGGATCAAGTTCAATGCCGCCAACGGGGGGCCGGCGCCGGAGCGGGTCACTGCAGCGATCCATGCATGTTCGACCCGGATCGAGCGTTTCCTGATCGTCGACGCGCCGCCGGTGGATCTCGAACGGCTCGCCGAACACCCGCTTGGCGACAGCGTGGTCGGCGTGTTCGATCCGGTCGCCGATTACGTCGAGCTGATGCGCGGACTGTTCGACTTCGACCTGCTGCGCGGGATGTTCGCCAGCGGCTTCCGGCTGGCGTTCGACGCGATGCACGCGGTCACCGGCCCGTATGCGCACGCGCTGTTCGAGCGCGAACTGGGCGCGCCATCGGGCACCGTGCGCAACGGCACACCGCTGCCCGACTTCGGTGGCCACCACCCCGATCCGAACCTGGTCCACGCGCGGGACCTGCTCGACACGATGATGGGCGCGGATGCGCCCGATCTTGGCGCGGCCTCGGATGGCGATGGCGATCGCAACCTGATCATCGGCCGCGGCATTTTCATCGCGCCGTCGGACTCGCTGGCGATGCTGGCGGCCAACGCGCACCTCGCACCCGCCTATGCGAAAGGCCTGGTCGGCGTCGCGCGCTCGATGCCGACCAGCGCCGCGGTCGATCGCGTCGCGGCCGCGCTCGGCATCCCGTGTTTCGAAACACCGACCGGCTGGAAGTTCTTCGGCAACCTGCTCGATGCCGGGCGGATCAGCCTGTGCGGCGAGGAGAGCGCCGGCACCGGCTCCGACCACGTGCGCGAAAAGGACGGCATCTGGGCCGTGCTGCTGTGGTTGTCGATCCTCGCGGTGCGCCGCGAGAGCGTGCAGCAGGTCGCGCATGCGCACTGGGCCCGCTTCGGACGCAACTACTACACCCGTCACGACTATGAAGGTCTGGACGCGACCAGCGCGAAAGCACTGATGCAGGCATTGTCGCTGCGCCTTGCGAGCCTGCCGGGAACCGCGCTCGGTGCGCGCAGCATCACCGTGGCCGACGACTTCAGCTATACCGATCCGGTCGATGGCAGCATCTCGGCGCACCAGGGCCTGCGTATCGTGTTCGACGATGGGGCACGGATCGTGTTCCGGCTGTCGGGCACCGGCACCAGCGGGGCGACCCTGCGCATCTACGTCGAAAGCTTCGAGGCCGATCCCGCACGACTGCGACAGGAGACCCAAGCTGCGCTCGAGGATTTGATCGAATACGCGAGCGAACTCGTCGACTTGCAGCAGCGCACCGGGCGCCTGCGCCCCGATGTGGTCACCTGATCACCGGCACGAATCCCGGGCACGTCGCTCGACTGTACGTAGCCGTCGCCGAGCGGATGGAGACGGAGCGCGGCGCGACTTTCCAAAAAGTCGTGGCCCACGAGGGGCCACGACGGTGTCATTGACGCTGTAACGAGGTGACGCTTACAGCTTGCGCTGGATCGCGAAGCCGAGGCCACCGAGCAGCGACAGCATGCCCGCCAGGGCTACCCACGGCAGGCTGCCAGCGGTCTGCGGCAACATGCGCGGTGCCGGCTCGTCCCGCTGTGCGACTGCGGTGCGCGAGTCGTACACCGGCGTCGCCGGTTGCGTGGTCTGCGCAAGCTGCTGCGGTGCAACCGTGCGCAACTGTGCGCGCTGCTCGCGCGGACCGCGCGGCTGGGTGGCGAAGCCGTACTCGTTCTCCGCCGCGTACAGGCTGATCGCATCCGTGGTGCGCAGGTTGCGGAACTCGGTCGGCTCGTCGTTGATGTAGGCCATCTGGCCCTGGGCCGGTTGCATCGTCAGCTCGTCGACGAAGCGGTCGCCGCGATCGCGTACGGTGAAGCTGACCACGCCATCGGGCTGCACGCGCACGAACTGCGCGTTGAGGCGGGCGAAGGTCTGGCCGTCGACCGTGACGACTTCCTGGCAGGCATCCACGACTCGCGGATATTCC
The DNA here is from genome assembly GCA_031412975.1 of Pseudomonadota bacterium. Classification (GTDB taxonomy): domain Bacteria; phylum Pseudomonadota; class Gammaproteobacteria; order Xanthomonadales; family Ahniellaceae; genus UBA4656. The sequence goes on from JANOEA010000046.1 coordinate 17,178, forward strand.
TGCAGCATCTGCTCGCTCCAGGCGAAGGCCTCGCAAGTCGACGGACGAGCGCGCTCGGCCGGGAACTGATCGGAGGTGGGCTGCTGCGCGATTGCGCCGGCCGACAGGCCGAGCGCGAGCAGGGTCAGTGCGAAACGCGTGGTGTGGATCGATTTCATGATGGATTCCTTCAGGTTCTGGTGGGGGTAGCGTGGACCACGGCGCGCACGATGAATCGTTGCGGCGCACGGCCAACGAACTGGAACGGGTAACAGGTGACCAGGGTCAACGCCGGCTCGCCGATCTCATCGAGCACGTGCACGTCGCGCGGCTCCACGATCGAAAGGTCGGTAATGCGGTAGATCAGCGTGCGGTCCATCGCCTCGAGCTCCACGAGATCGCCAACCGCGACGTCGCGCAGCCCGCGGAAAAAGCTGTCGCGATGCGCCGCGATCGCCACGTTGCCGGGCGTGCCCGGCAACGGGCTGCCCTCGACCAAGCCGGCACCGCGCGCGAGCACGGGGTCCTGCGTACCGTGGCGGACCGGCACTTCGAGCGCGATGCGCGGGATGCGCAGCACCGCGATCGGCAACTCGCCGCTGTCCGCATGTTGCGTCTGCGCGCGGACCGTTACCGGGTGCACCGCTGCGGTCGGATTCGACCACGCGGTTTCCGCGGCATCCGGGCCTTGTTCGAGTCGCGCCGACTGCATGCCGGGGTCGCGCGCAAGGGCGAAGTCCGCGATGCCCTGTACCCGCTCGTGCTCGCCCCAGGCGCTAGCGGTCGCGTACGCGAGCAACAGCGCGATACCGGTGATCCAGAGCAGGCCTTCGACGATCTTCATGGCGCGCCGTCATGGCGAATGGACAGGCCGCTACGTTGCACGCAGTGTGGCGCGAACACAGTGCGCCAACGTACACAAATGCCGGCTGCCGAGGCCTTTGCCGGTGCGCGATCCGGGCTGCGCTGGAAAACCGATGGCGGAGGACTCGTTGTCAGCTCATGCGTTTGCCGAAC
>JANOEA010000047.1:0-2029 GCA_031412975.1 Pseudomonadota bacterium
GCGCTGAACCATCCCGACAGCGGCGCGGTGCCGCCTGCGGGCAGCCAGCAGTTCGCGCTGGCACCCGATGACGAAGCCGCACTCGCGGCCGAGTACGCGTTCACGCGCGGGCTGCGCCGGGTGGCGGTGATTGGTGCCGGAGAAGAATGGAGCGATCGTGCGGGCCTCGCGTTCCGCGCCCAGTTCGAATCGCTCGGTGGCGCAGTCGCCGGCGACGCACGCCTGCCCGCGGCCGCGGTCGACTACGCCGCACAGATCGCACAGGCCGCCGGCAACGGACCGGATGGCGTATTCCTCGCGGTGCGCCCGCAGCAGGGCCGGCTGCTGGTGCCGCAATTGCGCGCGCGCGGCATGCAGGACCTGCCGATCATCGCCACCTCGCACATCTTCAGCGGCAGTCCCAATCCGGCGATCGATCGCGATCTCAACGGCGTGGACTTCTGCGACGCGCCGTGGCTGTTCGGCGCGAGCGCCGGCCTGCCGCAGCGCGAGGTGCTCGCACGCAATTTGCCCAATGCGGCCAACGCGCCGCGGCTGTTCGCGTTCGGAATCGACGCTTACCGTTTGCTGCCGTACCTCGACTGGCTTTCGCGCAACCCGGATGCCTATTTGCCCGGCGCCAGCGGACAGCTCGCGGTGGACGGCTTCGGCCGCGTGCGCCGGCTGCTCGCCTGGATGCGCTTCGTCGATGGCGTGCCGCGTGCTGCCGATGGTGCGCTGAGCAGCGAGCTGCCTGCGACGCCCAACCCGCCGTGAGCGAACGCGCCGCGCGCGGCGCGGCCGTCGAGGCGGCGGTCGCACGCTGGCTCGAAGCGCGCGGCTTGCAGGTCGTCGCGCGCAACGTGCGCTGCCGCTTCGGCGAGATCGACCTGGTGCTGCTCGACGCTGCCGTACTGGTGTTCGCCGAAGTGCGGTTGCGCACGCACGCGGGGTTCGGCGGTGCCGCCGCATCGGTCGATGCACGCAAGCAGGCGCGGGTGGTTGCCTGCGCGCGCTGGTATCTTGCGCAGCACCCGCGCGACGCCGAGCGCACCTGCCGCTTCGACGTGATCGCCGTCGACGAGGCAGCGGCCATCGACTGGATCCGCGACGCCTTCCGCCCACCAGCATGACCTGCACCAGGAGCAATCGATGGCCCGTCTGATAGTCGCACTGCTGTTGCTCGCACTAGTGTCGGGTTGCGCGGTGCGCGACCGCCGCGGATTCGCCACCGTGCTCGACGACAGCAACATCGAGTTGAGCGCCTACAACGCGGTCAACAAGGACAAGGAACTGGCGTTGCAGAACAACGTCGGCATCGTGGTCCACAATGGCGTGATGCTGCTGATCGGCGAGGTGCGCACTCCGGAGTTGCGCGAGCGTGCCGAGAAGCTCGCCGGCGGCCTGGAGGGCGTGCGCCGGATCGTCAACGAGATCAGCATCGAGGAACCGACCGGCTTCGGCTCGGCATCGCGCGATCGCTGGCTGACGCTGCGGGCGAAGACTGCGCTGCTCGACATCGTCGACATCGAGGGCTTCGATCCGACCCGGGTCAACATCACGGTCCAGAACAGCAAGATCTACCTGATGGGCCTGGTCACCGCCGAGGAAGCCGAGCGGGTAGTCGAGATCATGCGCGGCGTGCCGGGCGTGCAGCAGGTGGTGAAGGTGTTCGAGTACGTCGAGTAGTGGCTGGCATTCGCGGCCGGTGCTACTGCGACTAGGGTGCTGCGAGCCAGCGCTCGGCAAGGCCAGGAGATCAGGAAGTAACGAGCTGCGGGACAAGAACTCCCTTCCATCCGGCCCGCGCTATTCGCGCGGGCGTTCGGGGGTCCGCGGCAGTGCCGCGGAATTTCCCGCCTCACCCCTTGCGGGGGAAGGGCTGGGGATGGGGGGCAGGGTCTTGCCGCAAGATCGGACCCCCATCCCCGCCCTTCCATCCGGCCCGCGCTACTCGCGCGGGCGTTCGGCGGTCCGCGGCGGTGCCGCGGAATGTCCCGCCTCACCCATAAAGGGGGAAGGGAGCAAAGCGGCTTGCGTTGAATCGAAG
>JANOEA010000048.1:0-2178 GCA_031412975.1 Pseudomonadota bacterium
ACGACCTGGCGGCTGCCGTTCGCCGGCGCGGCCTCGTCGTGCTGGTGTCCGACCTGCTCGACGATCCGCAACAGGTGCTCGACGGGTTGAAGCACCGCGAACGCACGCGCAACAGGTCGAGCAAACCGTGGAACCACTCGCGACGCGCGTCCAAAGCCTCACGCGTGGTATAACCCGCTTTCACGAGCGCCGGTGCGACAATGGGCCCCAACTCATCCAGCGAGATCAACGCCAGGTGCTGTCCGTTCATCCACTCCAGTTTCTTCGTATCGAAGATGGCGGCCTTCTTCTGCAGGCCGCGCGGGTCGAACTTTTCGATCAACTGCGGCATCGTCATCACTTCGACGTCGTCACCGGTCGACCAGCCCAACAGCGAGAGAAAGTTGAGCATCGCGCCGGGAAGCAGCCCAAGATGCTGATAGTCGCCAACGGCCGTCGCACCGTGGCGCTTGGACAACTTCTTTCCGTCGGCGCCCAGAATCATGGGGACGTGCGCAAACTGCGGCACCGTCGCGCCCCGCGCGCGGTACAGCAGGATCTGCTTGGGCGTATTCGAAATGTGATCATCACCGCGCATCACCAGCGTGATGCGCATGTCGATGTCGTCCGACACGACCGCCAGATTGTACACCGGCGTCCCGTCGGAACGAAGAATAATGAAGTCTTCGATGTCCTTGTTCGGAAACGCAATGCGCTCATGCACGAGGTCGTCCCACTCGGTGACGCCCTCGGGTACCCGGAATCGAATGGCGTACGACTCACCGCGCGCCAACTTCGCTTGCATGTCGGCGTCACTCAGCTCCGCCATGGTTCGATCGAACTTGAACGCGTCACCGCGGCCCTCGGCCTCGGCGCGCAGACGATCAATCTCCGCGGGTGGCGTGAAGTCGCGATACGCGGCGCCCGTCTCGAGCATCCGGTGCGCATCGGCGTAATGCCGTGCGACGTTGGCGCCCTGATAGACGACGGCTTCATCCCAAGACAACCCCAGCCACTCGAGTCCCTCAAAGATGGCCCGGGTGCTTTCGTCGGTGCTGCGCGCGCGATCGGTGTCTTCGACGCGAAGGAGGAACTCGCCGTGGTACTTGCGTGCGTACAACCAGTTGAACAGCGCGGTACGCGCGCCACCAACATGCAGAAATCCCGTGGGCGACGGTGCGAATCGCACGCGCGGGCGAACAGCGTCTGACGACATAATCGAAACCGGACCCAGGGGTCGGCAAGTCGAACGGATGGAAAACCGCGACCAACAAGAACGCGGGCCCGCTGCGGTGCAGCGAACCCGCGGAGCGGAGAGGGCGGGATTCGAACCCGCGATAGAGGTTGCCCCCTATGCCGGTTTAGCAAACCGGTGCCTTCAGCCTCTCGGCCACCCCTCCAAGCCGGAATACAGGGTTTCCCGGCCAAGTCAGGAATTTCACCCACGCGCTGTCCGGGGTCAACCGGTACCGCAAACGGGAATGACACTAACATTCTTCATTCGTCGCGGGTTTCGCACGATCCGCGTGCTGGTGGGTATCACATGCAGCCGTTGCAGTGACGGCCGCGAAACCAGTGTTCCACTCATTGCTCGACGACCCCCGAGGACCCAATGGCTGCCAAGCCTTCAAAAGACGCCAAGACCGACATCAGCAAGACGACGTTTCCGACTCGCGTCGATCTACCCGCCAATACACGCGCGGCGCTGGGGATGATTCTCAACGAACGCCTTGCTGACTTTCTCGATCTCGAACGTCAGGCCAAGCAAGCGCACTGGAATGTGAAAGGGCCGCGCTTCATGCCACTGCACGTGCTGTTCGATGCCACTGCGGCATTGGCCGTCGGCTGGTCCGACGAAATCGCCGAACGCGCCGTGCAGTTGGGATGCGTGGCGGAAGGAACGGTTCAGGCGGTCGATGCACGCAGTGAGCTGCCGCGATGCCCGCTCAACGTTGACACATCCGATGAATGGGTGCACGTGGTGGCAGAAGCGTTGGCGTTTTGCGCCAACGCGGCGCGCGCCGACATTGCTGAAGCCGACGCGGCCGACGATGCCATCACCACGGACCTCCTGACTCGGATCACCGGTGAGGCCGACAAGCAGTTGTGGTTCGTCGAATCACACCTGCAAGCCTGACTACTTTTTCGCAGCCATCACGGAGTCGCGGCGTGCCTTGAACTCCGTGCCGGGTTTCCAGG
>JANOEA010000049.1:0-5583 GCA_031412975.1 Pseudomonadota bacterium
TCCGCGCGCGCGCAGTGCAAGTCGCAGGGAGCGCGACGCCGCAGGAGCGCAGCAGCATCGATGCCTATGTCGCGGGCGTCAACGCCGGACTTGCGGCACTCGATGGGCGACCCTTTCCGTACCTGCTGCTGCGCCAGGCACGGCGACCGTGGAGCGCGGAAGACTGCGTGCTCGTGGTGTATGCGATGTTCTTCGACTTGAACGACGAGACCAATGCGCAGGAGCTGGCGCGCGCGGACCTGCTCGCGCGCGCGCCGCCAGCTCTCGCGCTTCTGCTGGACGCCGAGGGCAGCCGCTGGGACGCTGCACTCGCCGGCGACGTGAGCGCGGATCCACCGCTGCCGAGCGCGGCAGAGGTCGACCTGCGCAAGCTGCCGCGGGAGCGCTTCGGACTCGGCGCGGGCGTGGGTGGCGACCTGGGCATCGGCAGCAACAATTTCGCGGTCGGCGGCGCGCTGACCGCGAATCGCGCCGCATTGGTCGCCAATGACATGCATCTGGGCTTGCGCGTGCCCAACATCTGGTTCCGCGCACGGCTGCGTTTTGCGGACGCTGCAGGCGACACCCCGGTCGACATCAGCGGCGTCACCCTGCCCGGCGTGCCCGGCATCGTGGTCGGCAGCAATGGGCAGGTCGCATGGGCATTCACCAACAGCTACGGCGACTGGCTCGACTGGGTGCAGGTGCAGTGGAGCGATCCCGCGCGCACCCGCTATCGCACGCCGGATGGCGACGTGTCGGTGACCGAACATCATGAATCGATTTTGGTCGCCGGTGCGGCGAGCGAAGAGATGCTGGTGCGCGAGACGATCTGGGGTCCGATCGTGCATGAGGATTCCGCACATGGCGCGCTGGCGCTGGCCTGGACCGCGCATCGCGCACAGGCGGTCAACCTGGCGCTGAATGGACTCGAGACCGCGGCCAGCGTCGACGCGGCCATCGCGATCGCGCACCGCGCGGGCGGGCCGCCGCAGAACTTCGTGGTCGGCGATCGCGACGGCAACGTGGCCTGGACGATCATCGGCGCGATTCCCGCGCGCGGCAGTGCCGATCCGCGCGTTCCATCGGACTGGAGCGTCGAAGGTTCCGGCTGGGCCGGCTGGCTGCCTTCCGAACGTTATCCGCAGGTGCGCAATCCGCCCGACCACCGGCTGTGGAGCGCCAATGCGCGCGTGGCTTCGGGCAACGCGCAGGCGCTGATCGGCAACGGCGGCTACGCGCTCGGCGCGCGCGCGATGCAGATCCGCGATGGCCTGCGCGCTCGCGAGCAACTGCAACCGGCCGACATGCTCGCGATCCAGCTCGACGATCGCAGCCTGTTCCTGCAGCCGTGGTGGCAACTGCTGCGCGACACGCTGGCCAGCCAGCCGGAGGATCCGGGGCTGCGCGAACTGGATCGCCTCACCGCGAGCTGGGATCCGCGCGCGGTGCCCGAGGCGGTGGCGTACCGACTGGTGCGCGGTTTCCGTCTTGCGGCTTCTGCGAAGGTGCTCGACGGTCTCGCCGGTCCATTGCGCGATGCGGCCCACGCGGACTATCGGCTACCGCCGCTGCAGCAATCCGAGGGCATCGTCTGGAAGCTGCTGCAGGAGCGGCCTGCACATCTGCTCGCGCCGATCCACGAAAGCTGGGATGCGTTGCTGCTGGCAGCCGCGCGCGAACTGGTCGATGGACTCGCCGCGCAGCCCGGCGGACTCGCCGCGCGCAACTGGGGCGAGCGCAATACCACGCGTATTCGCCATCCGTTGTCGCGCGCGGTGCCGGGCCTGGGCTGGTTGCTCGATGCACCGCCGCGTGGATTGCCCGGCGATAGCGCGATGCCGCGCGTGCAGGGTCCGACCTTCGGCGCCTCGCAGCGCATGGCGGTCTCGCCGGGTCACGAGGCAGAAGGCTATTTCCACATGCCGGGAGGACAAAGCGGACATCCGCTGTCGCCGTACTACCTCAGTGGTCATGACGACTGGGAGCAAGGTACGCCTACGCCGTTCCTGCCGGGGCCGGCGCAGCACACCCTGGTGCTGACACCTGCCCCATAGGAGTGCTGCGATCCCGGGCTGCCGCGGGCGCTGCCATGGCAGCTCCCACATGGAAGATGAGATTTCAGCGCGGGCGCGGCTTGCCCCGACATCGCTGCGGCGGCCCCGTGCCGTGCTGGTACGGGCGCTCGCGCGCGTCATCTCGCCACCATTGCTTGCGCCGAGCCCCATTCCCAGTTGTGGGAGCCGGCATGCCGGCGACTGCAAGCTCACTCCCTGCCGCTACCGCGGTCGCTGCGATGGCAGATCCGAGCAAGAAGATGCTGTGTCAGCGCACGCCGTGCATGCCCGCGCCTGGACCTCACCGATCCCGATCGGGGTCCGATGCGTCGGGCTCCGGGTCGAACGGCCCACCACTGCTTGTTGCCCCGGCGGCTGAACGCACCATGGTGCTGCTCAGCGGGTTGCCGCCCTCGGCGCGGCGCGCGATGTACACCACCCAGTAGTCGACGTGGTTGCTGTCGGGATTGCGGGCGAAGCCGACGCCGATCTCGTCCTGCTCGGCGTAGAACGCGTTCTCGGCCAGCAGGTGCGTGCGGTGCGGCGGCGAATCGAGGAATGCCTGCAGCGCGTGCTCCGCGGTGGCGTAGCCTCCCGCGAGTGCCTCGACCTGGTTGTCGAACATGCGCGGATAGCTGGTCGGCAATCGGTAGCCGGCCTTGCGCAGCCGCTTGTTCGGCGACACCACGCCGTAGTGGTGCGACACCTGGCCGCGCCGCGCCATTTCGGCCGCCCGCTGTGCAGCGACTTGCGCCAGCAGTGCGCTGCAACGCAAGCTCACGCGCGCCTGCAGCGGATGCGTGCGGATCATCTGCGCGAGGCGCTGGGCGACCGGGTCGAGCCCGCAGGACTCGTCGTCGCGCGGTGGCGCGAGTCGGTCGACCACGGGAACTCGCGTGCGCGGCGGGTCGGGCGGCGGCATCGCAGCGCCAGCGGCAATGCCAGCGGCCGCCGCGAGCACCGCTGCAAACACTCCACGGGCGGCAACATCACGCATGCGGTCTCGATCGATCAGCAGCTTTCTGGATTCAAAATACGTTCCCAACAAATCCGGGACACACACCCTTTCCTCCGGCCCCTTTTCCGCATTCCTACTTCGTGGTTGCCCCGGATTCGGCCGCATTTCCGAGATCAAAGGGAGGCGCCTTCATGTCGGCTATGCAGCCCGCATCGATGACCTTCGGATCGGCGGCGCCGTCGAAGGCGGCGATCATCTGGTCGACGCATTGCATGTTGGAGATCGCACTGGCGTTGTGCGCCATTGCCTCGACCACGACCAGGCGATGATTGGCGAAGCCGCGCGCTACCCGCTCGGCAAATTCCGGTGGAGTCACGTGATCGTGTCCGCCCACGAGGAGCAAGACCGGCGTTTTGCTCACGACCGGTTCGGCGAACGCATTGGGCGCGGCAGGCGTTCCCCATTCGCGGCACGCCGCGATCTGCTCGTCGACGCGGTAGCGGCCGAGAAAGGTTCCCGCCACCGACTCATCGATCTCGGCTGGTTCGATGAGGCCGGTGCCTTCCGCGCACTCGATCGAGAGATAGAGGCCTTCGGCGAGAAAGCCGCGAGGTCCGCCCGTCACCGCTTCGACGAACGGCGCGAAATCTCTGGCGGCGGTCGCGCGAATGAGCTTCGGGACCGACCGCTGCCCGCTTTCCGAACCAAGGAGCGCGCGGAAGGCCTCCATGAACGGGCCCTTCTCCACGGCGATCTCCCCATCGGGCGTCGCCATCGCGATCGGGCCCGCATCGAACAGGGCGCCGACACTCACCCAGTCCGCTTCAAGCGAGGGATACGCGGCCGCGCAGGCGGCGTCGGCGGCGCAGTCCTTGAAGATGAGGCGCAACGCGGCCTCGGCGTTGCGGGCGTGGAATAACGGCGTCTTCAAGTCCATCGGCGCAACGCCCATCATCGTCGCCGACCGCACGCGATCGGGATAGGCGCGCGTATAGGCTTGCGCGAGTTTGGTGCCATACGACATGCCGTACAGGTCGATCGTCTCCGCGCCGACCGCTTCGCGAATCGCCTCCATGTCGCGAACCGATGCGGTCGTTGTGTATTGCGACAGGTCGTGGTTCCTGGAGAGCTCGTCGCGGCAGGCTCGAACCTTGTCAGGCGGATACATGCGCACCAGGGGCGATGCGTTCTCCAGTTCCGGGCAACGCAGCGGCGCGGAGGCCCCGGTACCGCGCTGGTCGAAAAGGACCACGTCCCCTCGCGCCCGATATGCCGAGCCCTCCCCCAGGAAATAGTCCGCCCCGTTTGTCGCTGCGCCGCCGGGTCCGCCGGCAAGATCGAAGAGCGGAGCCAGCCCCGATGGTTCGATCGCTGGAATGACGACGATGTTGAGTGCGATCTTCCTGGCACCGGGCTGGTCCCAGTTCTCCGGAACTTCCAAGGTGCCGCAGCGCGCCTTCTCCGTGGCTCCCTTGACTTCGCACTCGCTCAGGACGAGCCGCGCCGGGGCTCGGGCGCCACCACAGGCCGACACCGTGCAGGCGCCGGCAATCAAGACCAGGCAAAGTACAGATTGCACGTATGTCACGACGATATTCTTCCGATGCGCATCAAACCAGGAACGCAGGAGACTTCCGCTGACAGGGAGTTCAATCGCCTTTTCCAGCCAGTCTGCCCGGTAGGCGTCCGTCTCACAAGCGGTGCTTTGGGCGCGCATCGGGCGCCTGCGAGCGGCTTGTCGGCCTTGTATCGGTTGCAGGCCGTTTGCCGCGCCCTGCGGGCGTCAGCTGGGCGTGCAGGTTGGCGTTGGGCGCAAAGACGCTGTGGAAGCGGGTGAGGTGGGCGCGGGGCGGCGGTACGAGGGCGGCCAGCTTCGCGATGAAGTCCACGGGCTCGAACTCGAAGTGCGTCGTGCCATTTTTGCACGGGGTCTTCAGCTGGTAACGCACCCGGCCCTGCGGCGAAATCGATAGCCCAGACCCCAGCTATGTCGAAGGGCGCCTCTCCGCGATCGCCGGGCGCGCGATGTAGCGGCACAGGCGTTCGAGCTTGTGGCGCTCGTGGGACTCGGCCGCGAGGACGCTACGACGCAGTCCAACGCCACGCAAGATCGCGTGCATGCGAGTCCCCGCAGTGCCCGAGCGCACCCGCCCCGGGTTTGCTGGGCGTATGCTTGGGCCCAACCCATCCGACCCGAGGTGCCACCGATGTATTTCGATCGCCAGCCGTTGACCCTCGTGGGCGCTTTGGTCCTGGGCCTTGCTGCGACCTGCGCATGCGCGCAAGCGCCGACCGCGAGGGCGACGACGCTCGCGATCAGCGCCGATCGTCTGCTCGACGTACGCAGCGGACGCTATGTGGACAAGCCGCTGGTGATCGTGCGCGACGGCCGCATCGCCGCAGTCGGCCGCCAGGGCGATCCGCTGCCCTCCGGTGCGCAGCAGATCGCGCTGCCCGGCAAGACCCTGCTGCCGGGGCTGATCGACATGCACGTGCATCTGGACAGCGATCCGACCTACGGCGGCTACACCGGCCTGCAGTTCAGCGGTGGCGCCGATGGGTTCCACCTGGACCTGCACGAGATCGATG
>JANOEA010000050.1:0-2861 GCA_031412975.1 Pseudomonadota bacterium
CAATAACATGTCGTCATCGTCATCACCGGTCGTATCATCAATGGTACGATTGACGAATGCGGCCGATGCATTAGTACCCACCTCGTCGGCTTCGCGGCCTATGTGGCGCTGATGGCCTGCCTGATGGTGCGCAACCTCGAAGGCGAGACCGGGCCGGTGGCGCTGTACGCGCTGGCGATCGGCGGCCACTTCGTGACCATCGAACATGCCTTGCAGGAAGAGCATGGCGCCGACTTCAAGCGGATCGGACGCTGGTTGCTGGCGGCGATGTGCCTGGTCGGCTGGTTGGTGGGCGTGTTGGTGACGATCCCGCCGGATGCACTGGCGTTGCTGGTCGCCTTCATCTCCGGCGCGGTGATCATGAACAGCGCGGTGATGGAATTGCCGAGCGAAAAGGACGGGCGCTTCGTGCCGTTCCTGCTCGGCGGCCTGCTGTACGCTCTTTTGCTGATTCCGCTGGGATAGCACCATGAGGCCGCAGTGCGCCGCTGTCGCAAGCGGGGTGCGACCTCGGAGATCCGCGTGATGCGATGGCTGCCCGGCTACCAGTTCGCGTGGTTGAAGGCAGACGTGGTCGCCGGCCTCACCGCCGCAGCGGTGGTAATTCCCAAGGCGATGGCGATCGCGGTCATCGCGGGACTTCCGGTGGAAGCCGGCCTGTACACCGCGCTGGCGGCGATGCTCGTTTATCCGCTGCTCGGCTCCTCGCGCTGCCTGAGCGTATCGAGCACTTCGGCGATCGGCATGTTGACGGCGACCGCAGTGATCGCGGGGACGGCCGCCACTTCCGATGCAGCGCCCACCGCGATCGCAGCCACGCTGGCGCTGCTGGTAGGTGCGTTCCTGGTGCTGGCACGCGCGCTCAGGCTGGGCTTCCTCGCGAACTTCATCTCCAAGCCGGTGCTGGTCGGCTTCGCTGCCGGCGTCGGCATCACGATCATCGTCGGCCAGGCCAAGGCGCTGCTCGGCGTGCCGGTGCACGCCCACGATACGGTCGGCATCCTGAGGGAACTGCCGGGCGTGCTGGCGCAGACCCATGCGTGGACGCTGCTGCTGGGCAGCATCGGCATCGCGCTGCTGTTCGCGCTGCATCGCTGGCTGCCGCGACTGCCCGCGCCGCTGGTCTGGATCGTGCTCGCGATCGCCGCCTCCGCGCTGCTCGGACTGGGCGACCACGGCGTGCGGCTGGTCGGCGCGGTGCCCGCTGGATTGCCTGCCCTCGCGCTGCCCGATGTGTCGCTGGCCGCGCAACTGTGGCCGGCAGCGCTCGGCGTCGCGCTGATGTCGTTCACCGAGTCGGTGGCGGCAGGACGCGCGTTCTGCGCTCGCGACGACGCGCCGATCGACGCCAACCGCGAGTTGCTCGCGATTGGCGCGGCGAACCTCGCGGCCGCGGTCGCCGGTGGCATGCCCGCCGGTGGCGGCACGTCGCAGACCGCGGTGGCCGACGGCGCTGGCGCGCGCACGCAGCTCGCGCAATGGGTGGCCGCCGCAGCGGCGCTGCTGGTGCTGCTGTTTCTTTCGCGCGCGATCGGCCTGCTGCCGCAGGCCGCGCTCGCGGCACTGGTGGTGGTGGTGTCGGTAGGCATGATCAAACCCGCCGATTTCCATGCGATCGCCCGGATCAGGCGCGCCGAATGGGCCTGGGCCCTGGTTACCCTCGCGGGCGTGGTGTTGATCGGCACGCTCGAGGGCATCGGCATCGCAGTGGCGGTGTCGATGCTGACCCTGATCTACCAGGCCAACCACCCGCCGGTATACGTGGTCGCGTACAACCGCGAGCACGGGATCTTCCGCCGTGCCGGTGAACATCCGGAGGACGAGCTCATCGACGGCCTGCTGATGCTGCGTACCGAAGGCCGGCTGACTTTCGCCAACGCGGCCAACGCGCAGGAGAAGATGCAGGCGCTGGCCGCCGCGACGCAGCCGCCGCCACGCGTGATCGTGCTCGAATGCAGCGCGATTCCCGATATCGAATACACCGCACTGCTGATGCTGATCGAGGGCGAGCGCAAGCAGCGCGAGCGCGGTGTGAGCTTGTGGCTGGCCGGGCTCAATCCGGGTTTCGAGCAGGTGATCGAGCGTTCCGCGCTGGGCCCGATCCTCGGCCCCGGGCGCCGCTTCCACAACCTGCGACAGGCCCTCGACGCATTCGAGCGCTGGCACGCCCGCGCATGAGCGACGAGCAAGACTCGTCGCGGGACATTGCTGCTTTTTCGCTGCTGGACGGACCCTCGCATCGGGCGCGGATGCGGCTGGGACTGGTGCGCTCGCAGGGAGAGTCGCTCTCGCCTGCATGGTTCGAAAATCCTGCCTATCTGACCGAATAGCCTCGGCCTTCGAGGCACGCCGCGCGCGCGTTCGCGTAGGCGGCCTGCCCTGCCTTTTGTGTTTCGGCAGACTGCTGGTTCGCTTGCGAAGCAGCGGCCCGGTTCCGGTTGCGCCTGACCACCCCACCCGCGACGGCACCCTTGGCAGCGGCATTGCCGACATCGTTGCCACCGATCGCACCAACCGTCGCACCCGCCGCCGCGCCGCGCACGCGCGCACCGCTGCCGGTCACGGGTGCAGGCTGGGCAGCAGTAGCCGTCGGCGGATGCGCCGGGTCGTAGCCGCTGCTATTGGTCGCCCACGCCGAGCATTCGCTTTCGTCGACCCTTTGCTGCTCGGGTTCCTGCCCCTGGGCTGGGTAAACCTGCTGCTGGGCGAACGCCACGCCCGACAACAGCAGCATCGCGACCAGCCCTGCGTGCTTCATGGTGGCCGCACCTTCGGTGTCACCGCCGCGACCGAACCGGGCGGACGGGCGGATCAAGGGGTCGCCACCACGTAGACGACCCGGTCGCGCACGAATCGTTTCG
>JANOEA010000051.1:0-4777 GCA_031412975.1 Pseudomonadota bacterium
CGACCTTGGTGGCGGCCACAACTCGCCGGCCGGATACCGCAGCGTCGACCTCGTCAACGCCGACGTGAACTGCGACGTGCGGCGCGGCCTGCCGTTCCAAGACAGCAGCGTAGGCTGCATCCGCGCCTGGGACTTCCTCGAACACATCCCGCACTGTCGCGATTCTTCCTGCAGCCACGGCGCCGATGGCGCAGCCCTGTGCACGGTCGGGCTGATGAACGAGATCTACCGCGTGCTGGTGCCCGGCGGCTGGCTGGTCTCGCGCACGCCCTCGAGCGACGGGCGCGGCGCGTTCCAGGATCCGACCCATGCCTCATTCTGGAACCCGAACTCGTTCTGGTACTACACGCGTCGCGAACAGGCGCAGTTCGTGCCCGGCATCCGCTGCCGCTTCCAGGGCACGCGCATCTGGCAGACATTCCCCACGGAATGGCACCAGACCCACAACATACCCTACGTCTACGCCGACCTGGTCGCGCTCAAGGGCCAGCGGCAACCGGGCAACTGCGAGATCTAGCCACGCGGGCCGCGAAAGCGCGGCTGTGTGCGCGGGCGCTTGCGGCATTTGCGCAGTTGACCTGAATCAACCGCCAATGCACGGAAAAACGCGACGCTATGCGTTGGATCTTTCGGGACCATTCGCATGAAGCCTCGCGGCAAATCCGTTCGTGAAAAGCCCGGCAGCACCACGGCGGGCATTCAGCGTGGCGTTGTCGAGCCTCGCCCCGTCAGCAAAGGCGACGTGATCGCCACCACGAGCCTGCGGGTGATCGAGCAACAGGTGGCCGACGCCGAAACGGAAAGCGCGCGCGATCGCACCATTGCCGCGATCGAACAGTTGCTGAGCAAGGACGCGTCGGTGCACGGTCCCGATCGCGCACGGTCGCTGCGCGCGATCCTCGAAGGCGCGTCGGCGGATGATCGCGCGGTTCTGGTCGAAGTCATCCTGGGTCGGCGCAAACCCGGCAAGGATCGCGCCAGCAATCCCGATGCCGACCTGGCGGCCGAGTGGCGCGACGGCGCTTATCCGTACAAGAACCTGTTGCGTCGCGCGGTGTACGAGAAAGAGAAGTTTCGACTGCAGGTGGAGCTGCTCAAGCTGCAAGCCTGGGTCAAGGAAACCGGACAGCGGGTGGTGTTGATCTTCGAAGGACGCGATGCGGCGGGCAAGGGCGGCGCGATCAAGCGCTTCATGGAACACCTCAACCCACGCGGCGCGCGCGTGATCGCGCTCGAAAAGCCGACCCCGTTGGAGGCCGGCCAGTGGTACTTCCAGCGCTACGTGCAGCACTTGCCCACGCGCGGCGAAATCGTGCTGATGGATCGCAGCTGGTACAACCGCGCCGGTGTCGAGCGCGTCATGGGCTTCTGTGCGCCGCACGACTACGACGAGTTCATGCGCCAGACGCCGGAATTCGAGCGGCACCTGGTGCGCAGCGGCGTGCATTTGATCAAGTTCTGGTTCAGCGTCAGTCGCGCCGAACAGCGGCGCCGTTTCAAGGAGCGCGAGGCGCATCCGCTCAAGCAGTGGAAGCTGAGCCCGATCGACAAGGCATCGCTCGGCAAGTGGGAGGAATACACCCGTGCCAAGGAGGCCATGTTCTTCGATACCGACACCGCCGAGGCGCCCTGGACGGTGATCAAGAGCGACTGCAAGAAGCGCGCGCGTTTGAACGCGATGCGCTATGTCCTGCACAAGTTGCCTTACACCAGCAAGAGCGTCGAGCAGGTCGGCAAGCTCGATCCCCTGATCGTTGGTCGCGCCCACGTGGTCTACGAGCGCGGCGAACGATCCGGTGCGCTGCTTTGAAAGGGGCTCGTGGGGGAAACCTCCGCTGAACTCACAGCGGCGGGAGCGGGCAATCCGGGACGGGTAATCCGGGACAGCCATGATCCGGCGGTCGCGAATTGCGGGTTTCCCGGTTCGCGGTCCCGGTTTGTGATGCATCGCCCCGCGGACCGAAGGCACACCGTCACCCACATCGGCCGTGCAATGCATCGGGCGGCGGGCCGAAGGCCCGCCCAATCCGGTGTGCGGCTTCCGCGCGCTGTTGCACGTGAGTTCTACCTTCGCGGCGTCGTAGGGCGGGCCGTTGGCCCGCCAGTGCGGCACACCAACAGCACATCGTCCGTGCAAGGTATCGCGCGGCGGGCCGAAGGCCCGCCCTACGGTGAGCGGCTTCCGCGCGTTGTTGCGCGTTTGGTCTGCCTGCGCGGCGTCCTACCAGGGAATCGTCTTGCCCTGGTAGTCGTAAAAGTGGCCGTTGTCGTCCGCGCCGAGCTTTTCGATCACGCCGATCAAGCCGCGCACGCTTTCCTCGGGCGTCAGCGTTGCGTTGGCGCCGCCCATCTCGGTCTGCACCCAGCCCGGATGCAGCACGGTGAACACGAAGCCCTGCGGTCCGAATTCCGCTGCGAGGCTCTTGTTGAACTGGTTCAGGGCGGTCTTGCTCGCGCGATAGGCGTAGATGCCGCCGTTCGAGCGCTCGATGCTGCCCAGTTGCGAGGACATGCCGATCACCAGTTTACGCTGGCCCAGTCGCAGGTTCGGCAGCAGCGCCTGGGTCACCCGCAGTGGACCGAAGGCGTTGACTGCGAACGTCCTTTGCATCTGCTCGAAGTCGAGGCTCGCGAGTTGATCGTCGTCGAAGCGGCCGACCCCGGCGTTGTTGATCAGGATGTCGATCGGCACGCCGTCGAGGCGCTTGGCGAGCGCGGCGACGCTGGCGGCATCGGTCACATCGAGCGCTTCGATGCGCTCGGTGATCGCGCGCAGTTCGGTCGCGGCCCCTGGGTCGCGGGCGGTGCCGATCACCGTGTAGCCCTTTGCGGCGAGCTGGCGCGCGTACTCCAGTCCGATACCGCGGTTGGCGCCAGTGACCAGTACGGTCAGCGGCTCGGTGGCCGGCGCGGAACTCGCCACCGCCGCCAGGGCGAGCGCGGCGAACAGATTGGGCAGGGACATGGCAGGTTTTCCTCCAGCAGGGGCGCAGCGGCAAAACGCGGCAGTTGGTGTGCAGCGTCGAATGGGCAGATGATCGCGGCAAGCCTGGCCGCAATCAATGCGGGCGCACGCGGCCTGCAGGTCGGCCGCCGCTCCGCTGCCAGTCGAGTCGGGGATCCATCGCCGCCTGCCTGTAATCGGCGCCGGGGATTCCCGTATTGGTCCCGTTGCCCACGTTGCACAGGAGATCGACCATGCGCCACGCGTTCGCCAGATTCGTCCTGCCGGCCATCCTGTTCGGCATCAGCCCGGTCGCCGCTGCCTGCGGCGAGGGAATGTTCCACATGGGGGAGGGGGTGCGGTTCCAGGGTTACCTCGCCCCACGCCCGGCCACCGTGCTGGTGCTCGACAGCGATCGCGCGCCGCCCGACGAGCGCATCGCGGTCTATCGCGGACTGGTCCAGGCAGGGCACCAGCTGACCGTGGCGCACGACGCTGCCGAGGTCGCGGAGGCGATGGCCCAACGCCAGTACGACGTGATCATCGCCGACTTCGACGCGATCGACACGGTGTCCTCGGCCGCCCCCGCAGGGGTGGACGAGTTGCGCCTGCTGCCGGTCGTCGAGCGCAGCCAGCGCGATACCCCGGGTCTGCGCGAGCGCTTCGACCAGTTCGTGGTCGCCGGCGCGAGCACGGGCCAGTACCTGCGCCGCATCGACAGCCTGATGGCGGAGTGATGGACGGGTCGAATTTGTGCCGATGCCTGTCGCTGGGCGTCGTGATCGGCGCATGGGCGCTGTCGTCCGGCGTCGCCTCGGCCAACCAGGGCGCCGGCAGGTTCGACTTCGATGCACCCGACACCGGCAGCGGCGTGATGAGCCTGGGTTTTCAGACCCTGAGCACCCAGGGATCCCTCGATGCGGACGGCGGCGATGCGTCTTTTCTGAGGAACCTGCGCACCGACAGTCGCAGCGTGATCCTCGGCATCGACTACCGGTTCAATTCGCGCTGGTCGGCGTATGTCTCGCTGCCCTACATCCGCAAACGGGCGCGCAACGATATCGGCGCGCACAACCCGACCCGGCTGGTGCCGGCCCGGCCAGCGTCGGAGTTCATCGACGACGGCGAATACCACGGGACCTGGCAGGACTGGCAGCTCGGCGTGGGCTATCACACGGTGATCGGCGGCTTCGACGTGCAGCCGCATGCGGTACTGACCTATCCCAGTCGCGACTACGTATTCTTCGGAAGTGCAGCGACCGGCCAGCGCCTGACCAGGTTCCGGCTCGGCTTCGATGCCTCGCGGCGGATCGGGCGGAGCAATGCGCACTATGCGTTCGGATACAGCTACGAGTTCGTCGACCGCGTGCTGGATCGCAACGTCGACCGACAGCACTTGCGGTTGTCGGGCCGCTACGACTTTTCCCCCGAGCTGTCGGCAACCGTGTTCGCCAGCGCCCGCCGCGGCCATGGTGCCGATGGCGACGAGTTCTTCATGGATCGGCCGCTCGGCAATCAACGCTGGTACCAGCACGACCGCCTGCTCAAGCAGGACTTCGGTTTCGTCGGTCTGAGTGCGACCTGGAACCTGGACTCGCGCTGGGCGCTCTCCGGCTCACGCGCGTGGATGGTATCGGGCGCCAACCAGCACGATGTCGAATACGTTTACGAGCTGCAGCTGCGGCGCGCGTTCTGAGCGGCGCACGTGCGCGTTGATGGTCGCGTATGGATTCATGTGTGAAGCGGACTTCAAGCTGGCGCAGAAAAACTCCCTTCCCTCCGGCCCGCGCGACACGCGCGGGCGTTCGGCGGGGCGCGGCCGGGCCCCCGCCA
>JANOEA010000052.1:0-7750 GCA_031412975.1 Pseudomonadota bacterium
CTCGACGGGACCGAGTCCGCGCTCGCCGCGCTCGCACAAGCCGGCGTCCCGAGCGGCTTGCGCGTGGCGCAGACGCAGCTGATGGCCGCCGATGTGCTGGCCCTGTGCGGCCAGGCAGACCGCGCGGCGGTACTGCGGCAGAAGTGTCGGGCGCTGTGGTCGAACATCTGGCGCGATGGCGATACGCCGGTCCCAGAGCGCTCGTTGCCGGAGTCCTACCTGGCGCGTTCGCGCGTCTGAAACCGCCATCCGCGCGGGCTCCGTGCGAGATCCTCATCGCCCGCGCGCCCCGCGTGGCCCCGTTCGGCGCGATTTTCCGTGATCCACTACCCCGCTTCCTATTCGGACTGTGTTCCATGTCAGCTCCCGCCGCCGCGCAGTCCGCCCGGATCACCCAGCCCAGCGCCGACAACAGGGGGCTGTTGGCCGCGCGCCTTCTGCCGGAATGCCTGTCGCTGGCGCTCGCACTCGCGCTCGCCACCCAGGTGGTGCCGACCTGGTTCAGCGCAGCACCCCAGGCGGTGTTGCAGTGGGTGGTGATGACCGAAGTCGCGACCCTGATGTTCCTGTGCACGGTGGTCGACATCGCGACACGACTGCGCCGCGCGCCGCCATGGTGGGCAGGCGTGCTGTTGTGCGCGTTCCTCCTGTTGATGTATCCGGAAGTGCCGCGCACGGTGCTCGCGGCGCTGCAGGAGGGCATGTGGATCGCGCTGCCGTTCGCGTGGTCGATCCTCGAGCGCCTGCGCGAACTGTGGACCTTGCCCGCGCAGACGAAGCTCGAGAAGTTGCGCCGTCGCGCGCTGGCCTTCGGTCGTTTGTACAGCGGACTGGTGGTCGCCGGCTTGTTCACCTTGTTGACTGTCGCGGGGGTCATGTTGCACTCCGGCATGGAGTTCGTTGACAACGCGGTGCTTGGCGCCGGGCCATGGTTCATCGTGCTGTTCTTCGCGCTGTCGGTGGTCGACACCGTGCGCGTGCATCGGCCCGCATTCGCCGCGCGGCCGCGCAGCCTGTGGCGCCGGATCGACGGCGGCCAGACCGCGTATCTGGACCCGCTGTAGCCCCCCTGGCATCCTCGCAATCCGCCGATGTCCCCGCGTCCGCGATTTACCCGTGCAAGGGAGACAAGTTCCTACGAACGGGGTCGTGTCATGCAGCGGATCAAGGGTGGATGGTGGTATGGGCTGGCGCTGGTCTGCGGCCTTGTCGGGCTTTCAGCGAGCGTACAAGCACAGGATCTCGAGAACGGGCTGATCGCGCGTTACGCCTTCGACGGCGACATGAGCGACGACGGTCCGAATGGCTACACGGGCCGCACCATCGGTGCACCGGTGTATACCCGTGGCCTGCTGGGCCAGGCGCTGCGCTTCGACGGCAGCGACGACATCGCGCAGTTCACCGGCATTCCCGCCACTACCTTCAACGGCAGCTTCAGCGCCAGCTGGTTCATGCAGGTCGACGATCTGGAGCGCTATTCGCTGCTGTCCAAGCGTGACACCTGCGCGGTGGGTAACCACTTCGACGTGCAACTGGGCGACAACGCGCCCGACTTGATCGGCTTCAATCTGTCGCGCGCAGGACAGATCGGCACCACCACGGCCCGGGCGACGGCCAACGACGGGCCGTGGATCCATGTTGTCATCGTGCGCGATGCCACGTCGGCGCGCGTGTATGTCGATGGCCGCTCCGGAGCGAGCGTCGGTGTCGGTACCTTGAACTTCGGTGCGGTCACCTCGGCGCTTGAATTCGGTGGTTCGCCTTGCGTGGGTACGATCGGCGGACCGCGGCGCTATCGCGGGCTGCTCGACGAACTGCGCGTGTACAACCGCGCACTGAGTGCCGCCGAGGTGACCAGCCTCGCGCGGGTTACCGCGCTGACGGTCACGCCGGGCTCGGCCTCGCCGGGCAACCGCATCACGATGGCGCTGAACAACCTCGAGGAGGGCCGCACCTACGAGCTGCGGCTGCGACAGGGTCGCACGGTCAACCAGCTGCTGGCGACATTGAGCAATGTATCGACGTCGGAGACAGCTTCGGCCAACGTGCCCACCGTCGCCGCAGGCGCGTATGAGATCGCGTTGCTGCAGCGCCAGCCGTTTCAGCTGACCGGCGGCACTTTGGTTCGCACCACGCCGTTTACGGTGGTCGGCGGGCTGGGCTTCAGCAACATCACCGCGCAGCCGCAAGCGGGCAAGCGGATGCAGGTGACGATCGGCAACCTCGCGCCGGGATCGCTGCAGCTGAAGTACAACGGTCGCATCGTGGCCGGACCGATCCCGGTCGACACGCCGACCCGGATCCTGGGCTTCCTCGCGCCTGCCGATATTCCGGCGAGCTTTCCCGCCACGGTCACGCTGCGTGCAGAACTGCTGTCGGGCCGGGTCGTGACCCGCAGCGGCAGCACCACGATCACAGTGCGCGCACCGTTCACCGGACCTTTCACCACCATCACCGGCATCACCAACAGCAATCCAACGCCGCGTCCGCGCGATCCGCTGCGGGTGACCGGAAGACTCAACCTCGCCGACGGCGCCACGCCTGCCGATGTCGAGGTCAGCGCATACTGGGTCGGCACCAACGGCCAGGTCACGCCGCTGCCGACGACCGCGCTGGCGGTCGCGCCCGATGGTCAGTTCGCGCTCGATACGCGACCGGGCAGTCTCGGCAGCATGACTGCCTTCGTGCCCAGCGGCAGCGGGCGAATCCGGCTGGTCAGCAGTCGGGTCAACGCACAAACCGGCAGGCCCGAGTTCGAGGTGACCGAAGGCCCCAACCTCGAGACCGTGCTCGATCTCGATCCGCAGACCGACATCACGATCCGGGTACGCGCGCGGCTGGGCAACAATTCCACGGTTCCGTTGCAGGGCGCCTACGCGGTGCTCGACGCCAGCGCACCGATCCAGCTGTTCAATCCACCGCCGCCCAGTGGCGGAATTTCGTCGTACTCGAGTGGCGGCGCGGGTCTGGTGCTGACCCAGCAGCCGGCATTCAACCTCGCAGGTTCCACGGGCATGGTGGTCAACCAGATGCAGAGCGTCGTCAACGGCCTGCAGCGGCCGCCGCCGGAATGCGGCAACTCGTTGCGGCGTCGCTATACCGATGCGCAGGGCGAAGCCGAGTTCCTGATCGCGGGTGATGTCGATGGTGCGCCGGATTCGTGGCAGGCGCTGATGAACACCAGCTTCAATGCGGTCGCGTGTTCCGGCGGCAACTGCGGTACCGCGCAAGCCACGCCGATCTACGAGTTCTACCTGACCGTCTACACGTTGCACCTTGGCGCGGGTTATCGCGAAAACAACAACAGCAACGCGGAGATCCCGAGCCGCTTCCGCATCCGCTATGACCGCGATAACGGCAGCTTCGAGATCCGCAACGAGCGCACCGACGTGACCACCACGCAGCAAACCTCGGTGAACCTGGTGGTCGAGGTGCCGGCGTTCACCCAGCTCGGCGGCTACGTCACCATCACCGACCCGCTGATGTTCCAGACCGTGGGCACCAACTACCATCTGGTGCAGCGGCAGGGATCCACGGGCTACGGTCGCTGGGTCGACTTCGACGGCCTCGCCGGGAGTTTCATCAATTCCATCGCGCCAGTGCGCCATATCCGCTTCGGCCACAAGCCGGACGCCGGCGGCTCGATCGTATCGGCCAAGCTCTACCTGCCCAACACCATCACCGGACAGCCCAGTGCGGTCGGCGATTTTGTGCAGCTCAACAACGTGGCCGGCTGCAACCTGCAGGACGACCCCGGTGATGCGGACACCGAAACCTGGGAATTGCAGATCGCCGGTGTGCTCGCGCAGAGCTGGCGCTTCCCGCGCGGCGTCTACTTCCGCAACGACGCCAGCCAACGCAAGGCGTGCGGGTACATCGAGTCGATCAATGCCAACGGCGGCCGCGGCCGGCGCAACATCTGCTTCGAATGGCAGGAGCTGCCAGGTGCGCTGACCCAATCGGCCGGCACCATGCTGGTCGACGATGCCGACCCGAACGACGTCAAGTTCGAACGTAGTGGCCAAGTCTTCAATGATCGCAGCACCAGCCTGACCCTGCCCGCGACCATCGATGGCGAACCAGTCAATCCGCCGCGCACGCGCGACAACCGTACCCGCACATCACGCAGCACGTTCGATCGCATCACCTCGAGCGGCCCGGCGAGCTCGGTGCGCCTGTTCGATGGCGCAAACCCCAAACAGTTCGCGGAGGCTGCGGGCGGGCGCAATGCGAACGGCAGCCTTGGCGGCAGCAATTTCGTCGAGATCGGCGAAGACGAGTACCAATCGGTGTTCGACAACACGATCCCGCTGTTCAGCTGGACGTGGGGTGTGCCGGAAGTTTTCGGCGCGCAGGTCTACGCCGATCTGCGTTTGATGTCGGACTACTACTTCTACGGTCGCCTGCAGCAGATCAACAGCGGCGAGCGACTGGACATGACCACCGATGCGCGCTTCGGTGTCTACGTGAACGTCGGGATCGACATCGACATCCTGTTCGGGCTGTTCGTCGACGCGGGCGCCTACGTCACCGGCTACGCGATATCCACCATGCCGACCGTGGTCACCAACAACGAGGTCACGCGCTCCGGTCCGTGCTTCTACTTCGGCATGACCTTCACCGGCTACTTCGATCCGTGCACCCTGTGCCCAACGCCGGTGATCGAAGACACCTTCCCGATCATCAACACCCGGACCCCCAGCAGCTGCGAGTTCTTCGACGGTACCGGCAGCAGTGAGCCGCTGTTGTCGACCAGCAAGGGCGATCTGACGGTGTCGCCGGTCACGCCGCTTGAGCAGCGCCAGATGCGTCGCCATCCGACGATCGCGTTCGGCACCGATGGCAATGGACAGATGGCCATGCTCGACGCGGCTCAGACCCTGCGCGTGTCGGCCGTCGAGAACGGCCTGCCGCAGCCCAGCGCACTGTTGAGCAGCGCGCCGAATGCGCGGCAGGCGCAGATCGTCTACTACGCGCCCGATCGTGCAGTCGCGGTGTGGGCCGAAAGCGGACTGTCGATCGCCGCGGTGCGGGGTGCGGATGTAGCGACCCTGGTGCGCAACCAGCGCATCGCCTATTCGGTTTACAACGGTGCCGGGTGGTTGCGCAAACAGTTCCTGACCGCGCCGGGCAACGGCGAGGCTTTCCCGGCATTGGCTGCGTGTTACGCCGGCCGCCTGGGGTGCCCGCGCGATGGCGAGGTCACTGCGGTATGGCAGCGCAACCAGAGTGGCGACTATCGCAACCCCACCAATCGCATCCACTACGCGCAGTTCACCGCCAGTGCCGGCTGGAGCCAGGTGCGCGAGGTCGCTTCCGTGGTCAGTGGCGTGCAGGACATCACGCCTGCAGTCGCCTATCTCGGCGCGAGCCCGATGGTAGTGTGGGTGCGCCAGCAAGGCAGCGACCGCAACGACTTCAGCCAGCGCGTGCTCGCCTATCGGTTGATCGGCCAGGGCAACGCGCAGGTCGCGACGGCGCTGCCGACCGGTGCGATCGCACCGTCGCTGCGCACCCAGGGCCAGAATACCGCGAGGGTCGCGTTCACCAAGGTCGACGCGGGCACCGGCCCGATCGGCACCCGGCAGGCGCTGCACACCGCGACCGGCACCTGTTCGGCTGGCAGCTGCAGCTGGACCTGGCGTCGTCCCACCGATCCGTTCGGCCGCGCGATCTACGGCGAGCGTCCACAGTTGGTGCAGGCGGGCGGCAGCGACATCGCGATCGTGATGCGCACCTTCCAGTTCCGCGACGCCGACGGCGGCTCGGTGCAGCCGGGCGATCCCTTCGGCACCGTGGTCAGCTCCGGTGATCTGCTCAACATCCAGGTCAATCCTTCGACCGGGGCGGCGCGCACGGTTGCGATCAGCGCGGATGGCGCCTCGCACTTCGGCGCGACCGCGGCCTACAACCCGATGAGCGAGGAGATCGTGACCCTCGCGGCGACCTATGCACCACCGAGTCTGCTGTCGGTCGCCTCGGCAGTGAAGGCCGCGGGCTTCGAGACCCAGGTCGCCTACGGCAAGGCAATCGCCACGGTCGGCGGCATCGAGATGCGCGCACTGCCCGCGACGCCCGACCTGGTCGTCGAGTCGGTCGCGACCAACGTCGTCAGCGTGACGCCGAACGGCGCTATCCAGGCCACCGTGCGGATTGGTAACCGCGGCTCGGCCTACGACACCGCGCGCGATGGCACCGCACGCGTCGAGCTGCGCTGGAACCTCGCAACCGGCACCGGCGCGCCGCTGGCCACGGCCAACATCGCCAGTCTGGCGGCCGGCGACGGCCGCGACGTCGTGCTGGGTTTCAATGCGCCGGCCAGGGCATTCGCGGACGAGCAACACACGCTCTACGCGGTGATCGTGCCAGGCGATGAACTGGTCGAGCTCAGCGGCGACAACAACGTCGGTACCCGCGTGTTCGCCGGCCTGCCGGTGCCGGTCGACCTCGCCACTTTCAGCACGCCGGGCTACGCGCAAGTGCAGGTGGGCTGGACCGCCGGCACCGATCCGCGGGTCATCGGCTATCGCGTGTACCGCCTCGAGGGTGGCGAATGGATGCCGCTCGGCAGCACCCCGGCCAACGGCTTCCTCGACCTGTCCGCGCAGTTCGGAGTCAGCCGCACGTATGCGGTGAGCAGCTATTCGATCCGCGGCGTGGAGTCGGGCCGCAGTGCGCCGGTCGGTGCGACGCCTGCCATCGCCGAACCGACCGAGGACGCGCTGTTCGGCAATGGATTCGAGAGCCCGGCGCCATGACGGCGGCCCGCCCCCGCGTTTGCCACGCCGGACGCGCTGTGTCAGCGTTCGGCCACCGGCATCCGCGGGGGGGCCACGATTCCGATCGCGCGCGATCGATCCGCCAGTTGCGCGCGATGCGGTGCCCGCGCACGTTCGTGCAGGTGCGACTCGGACCGGGGATGGCAGTCGATGAACGCGCTGACTGACCGCACCGCCCGCCTGCTCGCGCTGTTCGACGAACTGGTCGATCTCGATGCCACCGCGCGCGCGGCGCGCCTGTCGAGCGTGCACGCGGAAGATACCGAGCTTGCCACCGAGCTCGAACGCATGCTCGCGGCCGACAACGACAGCGGCTTGCTCGACGACGGCATGGCGGCACTGGGCGCAACCGTCGCCGGCTCGCTGGGCCAGCCATCGGCCGCGACGACCGACGGCAGCGCGGGTCGCCACGTCGGGCCGTTCGTGCTCGAACGCCTGCTCGGTCGTGGCGGCATGGGCGAGGTGTGGCTCGCCCAACGTACCGACGGCGATTTCCGCCAGCAGGTGGCGCTGAAGCTGCTCAAGCGCGG
Organism: Pseudomonadota bacterium; assembly: GCA_031412975.1. GTDB lineage: Bacteria > Pseudomonadota > Gammaproteobacteria > Xanthomonadales > Ahniellaceae > UBA4656. The sequence goes on from JANOEA010000052.1 coordinate 7,310, forward strand.
GATGGACAGCGACGATCTGCGCCGCCGCTTCGTGCAGGAGCGGCGCATCCTCGCCGAGCTGTCGCATCCGGGCATTGCGCGCTTCACCGACGGCGGCGTCGGCGAAGACGGCGCGCCGTGGTATGCGATGGAATACGTCGATGGCGTGCCGATCACCGAGCATGCGCGGAGCCGCGCGCTCGGCGTGCGCGAGCGGATCGCGCTGGTCGCCGATGTCGCCGAAGCGGTCGCTTACGCGCAAAACCGGCTGGTCGTGCATCGCGACCTGAAGCCGTCCAACATCCTGGTCGACGCGCAGGGCCGCACCCACCTGCTCGACTTCGGCATCGCCAAGCTGCTCGAACCCGGCGTCGACACCGACGCCACCGCGACCGGCCATCGCGCGATGTCGCCCGCCTATGCCGCACCGGAGCAGATCCTCGACCAGCCGATCAGCGCCGC
>JANOEA010000053.1:0-2457 GCA_031412975.1 Pseudomonadota bacterium
GTGCTCGGCATGGGTTACGGCAATGTCGACCGCATCGCCAAGACCATTCCGCTGCGCCCGCTGGATATCAGCCTCGACGATGCGCTGGGTGTGTCGGAGAAATCGCGCAAGGAGCCCGAACGGGTATCGGCCGAGTTCAAGACCGCCTACGAATCGGAAGACGAGGTGCGCCAGCTGGTCGATCTCGCGCGCAAGCTCGAGGACCTCACGCGCAACGCGGGCAAGCACGCGGGCGGCGTGGTGATCGCGCCATCGGCGCTGACCGATTTTGCGCCGCTGTACGGCGATGCGCGCTCCGATGGCGTGATCACGCAGTTCGACAAGGACGACGTGGAAGCCGTCGGGCTGGTGAAGTTCGACTTCCTCGGCCTGCGTACCCTGACCATCATCGACTGGGCGGTGAAGGCGATCAATACGCAGCGTGCGGTCGCGGGCGAAGCGCCGCTGGAGATCGCGCGCCTGCCGACCGACGACGGCAAGACCTATCGACTGCTCGCCAGCGGCGAGACCACCGCGGTGTTCCAGCTCGAATCGCGCGGCATGAAGGAGCTCGCGCGCAAACTCAAGCCCGGCGTGTTCGACGAGATCATCGCGCTGGGCGCGCTGTATCGGCCCGGCCCGCTGCAGTCGGGCATGGTCGACGAATTCGTCGAGCGCAAGCATGGGCGGCGCGCGGTGAGCTATCCGCACCCGCTGCTGGAACCGATCCTGAAGCCGACCTACGGCGTGATCGTGTACCAGGAACAGGTGATGCAGATCGCGCAGGTGCTGGCCGGCTATTCGCTGGGCGGCGCCGATCTGCTGCGTCGCGCGATGGGCAAGAAGAACGCGGCGGAGATGGCCAAGGAGCGGTTCAAGTTCGAAAGCGGGGCGGCCGAGCGCGGCGTGGCCGGCAGCCTCGCGAGCGCGATCTTCGACCTGATGGAGAAGTTCGCCGAGTACGGCTTCAACAAGTCGCACTCGGCCGCGTATGCGCTGGTCACCTACCAGACCGCGTGGCTCAAGGCGCACTACCCCGCACCGTTCATGGCCGCGGTGCTGTCCTCGGACATGGACAACACCGACAAGGTGGTCAACTTCCTCGACGACGCGCGCGCGCTGAAGCTCGAAGTGCAGCGTCCGGACGTGAACCTCGGGAGCTGGATGTTCGCCGCCCTCGACGTGCGCACGCTCCGCTACGGACTCGGCGCGATCAAGGGCGTCGGGCACGGCGCGGTCGAGGCGATCGTGCGCGAACGCGAAGCCGGCGGGCGCTTCGCGAGCCTGCTCGATCTGTGCCAGCGGGTGGATCCGACCAAGCTCAACAAGCGCGTGCTCGAAGCGCTGATCCTGTCCGGTGCGATGGACGGACTGGCGGCCAATCGCGCGAGTCTGATGCTGCAACTGCCCGAGGTGATGAAAGCCGCCGACCAGCGCCTGCGCGAGCGCGAAGCGGGCCAGTCCTCGCTGTTCGGTTTCGATGCGGGGACTGCGGGCGGCGCGGCGAACGCGGCGCTGGATCTGCCGCAGGCACCCGAATGGCCACTGATCCAGTTGCTCAACGGCGAGCGCGAGACGCTGGGCCATTACCTGTCGGGGCATCCGACCGATGCGCATCGCGAGGTGATCGAGCAACTGGTCACGGTGCCGATCGCGCGGCTCGAGGAAATCCATCGGCCGGCGGCGAATCCCGGCGAGCGCAGGCGCCACGAGCAGCTGGTCGCGGTCGGCGGATTGATCGCACAGCAGCGCCGTCGCGGCGAGCAGATGGCCTTCGTGCAGCTCGAGGATGCCAGCGGGCGGATCGAGGTGAGTTTCTTCCGCGAGGTGCTGTCTGAGTTCGCGCCACTGCTGACCAAGGACCGGATCCTGATCGTCGAAGGTGCGTTGAGCCTCGATGAGTTCAGCGGCAATCTGGTGATTCGCGCACGTCGCGCGTGGGGACTCGACGAGGCCTGCGAGCGCTTTGCGCGGCAGGTGCGGGTCGATCTCAACGGGATCGGCCCCGACTTCGCGCGCCAGCTGTCGGCGCAGATCAAGCCATTCACTCCGGGCCCGGCGGGACTGCGGCTGAGCTATCGAAATGCCGACGCGCAGACCGAACTGGAACTGGGCGATGCGTGGCGGGTGCGCGCGACCACCGCGCTGGTGGACGCCATTCGCCTGCTGCCCGGCGTCAAGCAGGTCGAGCTGCAGCTGGGCAAGGCATCCGGCGGCGCATGATCGGTCACCCGCGCGCAGCGCGCGTGCGGGCACCAATCAGCCTGCGATCGCAGGGCCTGTGCCGCGCCGCGGCGCGCGCGCCCTTCAGCGTCCGCCGCTTTTGCCTTTGCCGCCCGCAGAGCCGCCAGGCGGCTTCTCGTCCTTGCCCGGCTGATCGCCGATCACCGTTTTCAATGGGCATACCGAAAAGATCGGGCACTTGCGGCAGCCGACTGCCAACGCCACGGGACACAGGGTCATCGCACACTCCTCGAC
>JANOEA010000054.1:0-2063 GCA_031412975.1 Pseudomonadota bacterium
CGCGTGGTTCGGCCGGTACTCGACGATGCCCTTGTACTCCTCGTTCCACGCCTTCTTGAACAGCCCGGCCTTGCTGGTCACGTCCGGGTTGGCATCGAGGATCAGCACCTTGCTGCGCGGCTTCGAGCGCTTGAAGTACCAGGCGACCTGGCAGGCGCGCTCGTACGGTCCCGGCGGGCAGCGGTACGGCGCGACCGGGATCGTGATCGCATAGACCCCGCCGTCGGGCATGGCCTCGAGCTGGCGACGCAGCGCGACGGTTTGCGGTCCGGCCTTCCACGCGTGCAGCACCGCATCCTGCGCGGCCTGGCTCTCCATGCCCGGGACCTGCACGTAGTTGAGGTCGATGCCGGGCGACAGCACGAGCCGGTCGTACGGCAGGTCGGTGCCGCTCACAAGCCGCACGACGCGCTTGTCCGGATCGATTGCGATCGCGGACTCGCGGATGTGCTTCACGCCGTGCCGCGACGCGAGCGTCCCCATCGGCGTCGTCAGTGCCGCGATCTGGGCACTGCCGCCGAGCACGAGGTTCGACATCGGGCAGCTCACGAGCTCGCTCGCCGGATCGACCAGCGTGACCTCGATCGTCCCCGCGCTCCACATCCGGATGTACTTCGCCGCGGTCGCGCCGCCGAAGCCGCCGCCGACCACCACCACCTTGCCTTTGCTCGCACCGCTGCCCATCGAGGCGCAGCCGGGGAGCGCGATCGCGCCCGCCGCCGCCGCCCAGCCGAGGAAGTCGCGCCGCTTGATGCCGAAGTTCGTGTTCATGGTCAATTCCCCTGGCGCGGTTGCTGCGCGAAGAAACCGGCGATCAGGTCGATCTGCTCGTCGGTGAACCCCTTCGCGATCTGCGGCATGATCGTTCCGGTCCGCTTTCCGTTCTTGTATTCCTGCAACTTGAGCAGCGTGTCGATCTTCGCGGTGCCGGCGAGCGAGGAGACCACGCCCTGGCTCACGCCGTTCGTGCCGTGGCAGATCGCGCAGGTCGCGGCCAGGTTGCGCGCGAGGTTCGGGTCGGGTGCCTGGGCGAACGCGGGGGACGCGAGCAGGATCGCGCCCGCCGAGAGCAGGATGGTGCGCATGGTGAAGCCTCCGGAATCGTCGAGCGGCGTCGAGGGCGCCGCGCCGTCGACAGGATAGACCGCAAACTCGCCGGGCAACAGAACCCTCGGCACTTTGCACATGCCGCGGGGGATGTCGCGTCGACAGGTCGCGAAGCACGGCATGGGCGTGCCGCAGCGTGCGCGTCGACACCTGCTCCGGTCCCGAGTCGCTGTCCGGTCAAGGGGTCGCGTGTGCAGGTGATCGCGTTTACCCCACGGCTGTCGCACCGGGTTTGCGCGATCCACGCCCGTCATCGCGTCGCTCCGGGCCGGGACGAAGTGGCTCGCCGTGGGGCGGGCCACAGCCCGGCGCCGTTGTCCGATTGAAGTCGGACCGGCAGCCGGTGCCATACCCCCGCCGTTGCGGGTCGGGCGAGGGCCCCGTGGGTCACGCTTCCGCCCGACGAACCTCTCCGCCTGACGGCAGACTCGCAGGCAGTCGTCCGGGTGATGCATTGCGTCGCAACGAAAACCGCTGCCGCTGGGTGGAATTGCGATGGTTGCCCGCACGTAAAGCAATTGGTGAAGATAGTGGCTTCCATTCATCGACTTGCGGTCGTCTGATCGCTTGAAACGCCTCCTGCGGGCCACCAATGGCAATGCGACGCAGCACCAAATCAGCCCATTCGTACGCGCAAGATTCCACTCAATGGAATTTACTTCTAAATACCTGAATTTCTGTTGTTTTATCGGTACTGCACCGCGCAAAAACCGCTTGTGAGACGCGCCATCGTTTGGTAACTTGCGAGCGTCACGAACGGTTCCACCGCGCACGCAATCCGGCGCGGCTTCCGCCAAGCAGGGCCGGGTCTCGCTATCCCGTCATCCCGCCTGCCCCCGCCGATGGGCGATCCCCGACGGCGACGTGGCGTGAACGTCCGCGGCTTTCCGGCCACGGACGGAGTCACCCAGGCGGCGGCGCACGCACGCGCCGCCGATTCGCCGGACGCATGGCGC
>JANOEA010000055.1:0-3250 GCA_031412975.1 Pseudomonadota bacterium
CGACGAACACCGCAAGGCGGTCAGTCCGATCGTCGCGCCGGCCAACCTGGCGAACATGGAGTCGCTGATCCGCGAGCGGACCTGCAAGGTGCTCGATGCGCTGCCGCGCAACCAGACCTTCGACTGGGTGGACAAGGTGTCAATCGAACTGACCACGCTGATGCTGGCCACGCTGTTCGACTTCCCTCTCGAAGACCGCAAGCTGCTGACACATTGGTCCGACATCGCCACCAGCGCCCCGGAGCTGGTCGCCAACGAGGCTGAGCGCGAGGGTGTGGCCCAGGCGCGGATGACCGAACTGATGAAGATGGCGCAGTACATGACGCGGCTGTGGAACGAGCGCGTCAACGCGCCGCCGCGCACCGACCTGATTTCGATGCTGGCGCACAACCCGGCCACGCGCCACATGACGCCGCTGGAATTCATGGGCAACTGCGCGCTGCTGATCGTGGGCGGCAACGACACCACGCGCAACTCGATGAGCGGCGGCCTGCTCGCGATGCACGACAACCCGGCCGAATGGGCCAAGCTGCGCGCCAACCCGGCACTGGTGGACAGCCTGGTGCCCGAGATCATCCGCTGGCAGACACCCTTAGCGCATATGCGGCGCACCGCGCTGGCCGACACCGAACTGGCGGGCAAGCCCATCCGCAAGGGCGACAAGGTGGTGATGTGGTACCTGTCGGGCAACCGCGACGCGTCGGCGATCGACGAGCCGCAGCGCTTCATCATCGACCGCGCGCGGCCGCGCCAGCACCTGTCGTTCGGGTTTGGCATCCACCGCTGTGTCGGCAACCGCCTGGCCGAGCTGCAGTTGAAGATCCTGTGGCAGGAGATCCTGTCGCGCTTCCCGGTGATCGAGGTCGTCGGACCGCCGGTGCGCGTGCGTTCGAATCTGGTCAACGGCATCACCGCACTGCCGGTGCGTATTCCAGGCTGAACAAGACGCCACGTCCGACAACTTGCGCGACAGGTGAATCAGTACTGATCTCGGAACCAAAGAGGAGACCACCGACATGAAGACCGTTTCATCCGCTTCTGCAGATATCGCCTTGTTGGGAGATGGCATCGCGTGTTCCTGTCTCGAATCGGGAGACGGACCGCTGTTCATCGAGCGCGTGAGCCAGCGGCTCGGTGTCCTCGACGACTTCCTGGCATGGATCAAGGCGACGAGGAGCGTGCTCGATCGACTCATCTGCGCGCACGGTGGCATCGTTCTGCGCGGCTTCCCGATCAACGAGGCGGCTGATTTCGGCGCGGTGGTGGGCCTGTTTCCTTCATTCGAGGGCGACTATCTCGGCGGCGTGGCGCCGCGCGCCCGCATTGCGGGCCAGGTCATGGAGTCGACGCGGCTGGACAAGCGGGTGAAATTGCGCCTGCACTCGGAGATGGCCTACATGCAGGACTATCCCGCGCGCATCGCCTTCTTCTGCAAGGAAGTGGCAGACGTTGGCGGAGAAACCATCGTCGCCGACGTGCGCGGACTTCTGCAGGCGCTTCCCGAAGCGTTGCGCAACAAGGTCGAAACGCAGGGGATCATGACGGTGCGCAACTTCGCGCCACCCAGTGACGAGTTGGACCCTTCGGTGGCGCACATGGATCTGCGCGGCTGGAACATCGCGTTCGAAAGCGACGATCCCGCGGTCGTGGAGGAAGTGTGCAAGGCCAAGGGGCTGGCCGTGACCTGGAATGACGACAGGAGTCTCACGCTGGTGAATCGCACCGCTGCCACGGTCGTTCACCCCAGCACGGGGCAGCGTCTGTATCGGGCGAACCTGCATTCCTACACCTCGACGGCCGTCAACGAGGGCATGGATGCCGCGCTGATACAGCGGGTGCGTGCGAGCCAGAGGCACCCGTCCGGCACATTCCTGGGCAGCGGGGAGCCGCTGTCGGGTGATGAGGTATCGAGCTTCGAGAGCTACATCGAGGCACACACGCGCGCCTGGCCCTGGCGAAACGGCGACGTGATGATTCTCGACAATCTGGAAATGTGGCACGGCCGCAACCCCTACGAGGGGAGTCGCGAAGTGCAGGTCGCCATGTTGGCCTGACCGTCCCCGCACAAGTCATCGGCTGAAGGAGCGTCTCGATGAAGATTTCCCCTGACCGCGTGAAGCAAAGCGTTTCGCACGAGGAGTGGACTACCCGGGTGGACCTCGCGGCATGCTATCGGTTGATGGACCGGTACGGAATGACCGACCTGATCTACAACCACATCTCCGCCAGGATTCCTGGCACCGAGGAGCTGCTGATCAATCCGTTCGGATTCCTGTACAGCGAGATCGCTGCGTCGAGTCTCGTGAAGATCGACCTCGAAGGCGAAATTCTGCTCGAGCCGCAGAACGCTCACGGCTACGGCGTCAACCGCGCGGGCGCCATCATCCATACGGCGGTGCATCAGGCGCGCCACGATGTCGAATGTGTCATTCACACGCATACACGGGCCGGCATGGCCGTGGCGGCCACGGAAGAGGGTCTGCTGCCGCTGAGCCAGACCGCCATGCGATTCCACGGGCATGTGGGATACCACGACTACGAAGGCCCGGTGCTCGACTTGCAGGAGCAGGCGCGGCTGCAGCAGGATCTGGGCATGAATGAAGTGCTCATCCTGCGCAACCATGGGTTGCTTGTCGTGGGGCCGTCGATTGCCGAAGCGTTCAGCCGCATCTACTGGCTGGAAATGGCCTGCAAGGCGCAGGTGGATGCGGCTGGCATGTCAAGCCGGCTGCGCGTGCCGCCGCTTCAGGCGCAACGCGTCACGGCGCAGGTCTTTCACCCCCAGGACCGGCCGCCCACTGGCCAGACTGCGTGGCCCGCGTTGCGGCGGATGCTCGACGCGAGCGATGGTTCCTATGCCCATTGACGGCGTGTACGGCCAACGCCTCAAGACCTGAGGCCAGCCAGGGGCGAGGTCATCGCCTCGATGCACCGGCACCGCAGCGACCCGTAGGGCCCCCCTTTCTGGCTAGTGGCAACGAGGGCGCAAGCGGGAATCATTGACTCCGGATCGCACAGTCCTCGTGTGCCCGGTCCAGGGTCATAAACCGGCCTTCGTCAGGAGTGCAAATTGGAAGTCAATCGAACCGTCTTTCGCGAAGACCACGAAATGTTGCGCGCCACGGCGCGGCGCTTCTTCGAGCGCGAGTGTGTGCCGCGCCAGGCGGTGTGGGACCGTGCCGGCGAGGTCGACCGCAAGACCTGGCTCAAGGCCGGCCGCGAAGGCCTGCTATGCGTCACCCTGCCCACC
>JANOEA010000056.1:0-4388 GCA_031412975.1 Pseudomonadota bacterium
GGGGGCAAGGGTGTGAGTGGGCACACGCGCCAATTGAGACCAGCCGTGGTCGCGCGTTCGAGCCGCGGCATGGAGGTCGCGGCAACAAAACTCCCTTCCCCCTTTACGGGGGAAGGGCTGGGGATGGGGGTCCGAGCTTGCCGCAAGACTTGCGCCCCCCATCCCCGCCCTTCCCCCGCAAGGGGGGAAGGGAGCAGAGCCGCGGCATTCGATTTTTCGCATAGCGAATGAAATCCACCGCCACCGCATTCGCTCCCGCTTCCGTCGGCAACGTCGGCGTGGGCTTCGACATCCTCGGTCATGCGCTCACCGGTGCGGGCGACCGTGTCACCGCACATCGCATCGAGACCCCTGAAGTGCGGATCGACGCGATCCGTGGCTGCGTGGTCGAGTTGCCGCGCGATCCGCAGCGCAATACCGCGGCGCGCGCGGTGATCGCGATGCGGCAGGCCATCGCGCTGCCGTTCGGCATCGCACTCGAGATCGACAAGGGCATCCCGCTCGGCTCAGGCATGGGCGGCAGCGCGGCGTCGGCCAGCGCCGCGCTGGTCGCGGTCAACGCATTGCTCGATGTGCCGCTGCCGATCGAGGCGCTGTACCCGTTCGCGCTGGCCGGCGAAGAAGCCGCGAGTGGCGGCCAGCACGGCGACAACGTCGGTCCGCAGCTGCTCGGTGGCCTGGTGCTCGCCACCCATTCGGAGCTGGTCCGCGTGCCGGTGCCCGAGGGCCTGATCTGCGTGCTGGTGCATCCGCATTTCGTGCTCGAGACCCGCCGCGCGCGCGAGGCCTTGCAGGGCGCTTATGCGATCGGGGAGTTCGTGCAGCAAAGCGCCAACCTCGCGCTGGTCCTGAGTGGCTGCTATCGCAATGACCTCGCGCTGATCCGTGCCGGTTTGTCCGACGTGCTGGTCGAGCCGCGTCGCGCCGGCTTGATTCCCGGATTCGCAGCAGTCAAGCAGGCCGCGTTGACGCATGCTGCGCTCGGCGCCTCGATCTCCGGCGCAGGTCCCAGCGTGTTCGCATGGTTCGTCGATGCCGATGCCGCGCAGTCGGCGGCCGTCGCGATGCAGCGGGCGTTCGCAACTGCGGGGCTCGACAGCGATGTGCTGATCGGGCCGGTCGATGCGCCCGGTGCGCGGTTGGAGTGGTGTCGATGAAGTACTCCAGCACGCGTGGCGGTGTGGCGCCCACCGCGTTGTCCGACGCGATCCTGGCCGGACTCGCAGGCGACGGCGGGCTGTTCGTTCCCGATGAACTGCCGCAGCTCGATGCCGCCGCGTTCGACCGCGCGCACACGTTGCCCGCGGTCGCCGAGCGCCTGCTCGCGCCGTTCTTCGCCGGTGACCGACTCGCTACCGTGCTGCCCGCACTGTGCGCCCACGCCTATGCGTTCGAAGCACCCCTGGTGCCGCTCGGCGATGGCCGCAGCTTCGTGCTGGAGCTGTTCCACGGGCCCACCGCCGCGTTCAAGGATTTCGGCGCGCGCTTCCTCGCCGCGGCGATGCTTGCCTTGCGCGATCGCGATGCGCCCCAGATCACCGTGCTGGTGGCGACCTCCGGCGATACCGGCAGTGCGGTCGGTGCGGCGTTCCATGGCCAGCACGGCGTGCGCGTCGCGATCCTGTATCCCGATGGCCGCGTATCGCCGCGCCAGGCGCACCAGCTCGGCTCGTTCGGCGACAACGTCGAGGCGTTCCGCGTGGATGGCTCTTTCGACGACTGCCAGCGTCTGGTCAAGCAGGCTTTCGGCGACACCGAGCTGCGTGCCCGGCAACCGCTGGCCTCGGCCAACAGCATCAGCCTCGGCCGCTTGCTGCCGCAGATGGGCTACTACGCGCATGCAGCGCTGGCCCACGCCCGCGCGGGCCGCGCGCCATTGAACCTGGTGATACCGACCGGCAATCTCGGCAATGCCTTCGCCGCGATCCTCGCGCGCCGCGTCGGTCTGCCGATCGGCGAGATCGTATTGGCCAGCAACGCCAATCGCGTGCTGTTCGATTTCCTCGCCAGCGGCGAATACGTCGCGCGCGACAGTGTGGGGACGCTCGCCAACGCGATGGATGTCGGCAATCCGTCCAACGCCGAGCGGCTGCGCTGGCTGTATCCGCACACGACCGACCTGCAGCGCGCGGTCTCGGCGCACTGGGTCGACGACGACAGCATTCGCAACAGGATTCGCGAGGGCGAAGCGCGCTGGGGCCAGGTCTGGTGCCCGCATACGGCGTGCGCGGTTGAAGTACTCGAACGGATGCGCGCGGCCGGCGATCAGCGCGATTGGGCGGTGGTGGCCACCGCGCATCCGGCCAAGTTCGAGACCATCGTGGAGCCGTTGATCGGACACGCCGTGGCTCTGCCTGCACCGCTCGCGGCGATGCTCGGGCGTCCGGCCCACGCCGAAAGGTTGGCGGCCGACTACGTCGCTCTCCGGGCGCGGCTGCTGTATGGCGCGCAGTCGCACTGAGGGCTGTAGCGCGGCGTCCACACTGCAACAAGCCGCTTTTTTTGTAGGAGCGCGCCGAGCGCGCGACCGCAGGGGTCGGTCACGCGGCGTGTTCCGGTTGCGACGGTCGCGCACAGGGTGCGCTCCTACAACCGCTGCTCAGTAGTACTGCAGCAATTGCGCCTTGCCGCCAAACACCCGCCACGAATACAGCGTGTAGCCGAGGATCACCGGCAGCACGAACAGCGCGCCGACGAGGATGATCATCAACGATTCGGGCGCGCTGGCGGCATCCCAGATCGTGATGCGTTCGACCACGAGGTAGGGAAACAGGCTGTAGGCGAGGCCGTAGAAGGCGAGCATGAAAACACCGACGGTGGCCGCGAACGGTACCCACGCCCCGTATTCGTTGCCGTCGCGCAGCCGGGTCGGCAGGCGCTTGAGCGAACGCGCGATGATGAAGAACAGCAGTGCGGTCGCCACCGGAATCGGCAGCAGCAGGATGATCTCCGGCAGCGCGAACCACTTGTCGAAGATGCGCTGCGATACCAGCGGGGTGGCGATCGATACCGCCGCGATCCCCGCGCCGGTCAGCCACAGGCTGTTGCGCGCCCAGCGCACCGCGCGCATCTGCAGTTCGCCGCTGGTCTTGAGGATCAGCCAGCCGGCACCCAGCAGCACGTAGCTCGCCGCCAGTCCGAATCCGATCGCGATGGCGAACAGCCATTCGGCAAGCCCATGCTGGAAACCCACGATCGTCAGGCCCAGCATCAGGCCCTGCGAGAATGCGGCCAGCAACGATCCGGAAAAGAATGCGAAATCCCACCAGCCCTTGTGCGTCGCGTGCGCCTTGGCGCGGAACTCGAACGCCACCCCGCGCAGGCTCAATGCCGCGAGCATCAACGCGACCGGCAGATACAGTGCGGTGAGGATCTCGCCATGCGCGAGCGGGAACGCGACCAGCAGGATGCCGACCCCCAGCACCAGCCAGGTCTCGTTGGCATCCCAGAATGGCCCGATCGACGCCACCATCATGTCCTTCTGCGCCTCGTCGCCGGCGCGCAGCAGGATGCCCACGCCCAGATCGAAGCCGTCGAGCACCACGTAGAGCAGGATCGACAGCCCCATCAGGGCGACGAATACGATCGGCAACCAGCCCGCCGGAGTGGCCAGGTCAGGCATGTTGCAGCCCCGTGGTCGGGTCTTCAGCCGTGCCGCGCTGGCTCGACTTGCGCGCGAGATGGAACACCACGCTGATGTAGGCGGTGATCAGCAGCGCGTACAGGGTCAGGTACATGCCCAGCGAGATGCCGATCAGCGGGGCGGCCACATCGGATGCGGCCTCGCGGGTGGTCAGCACGCCGTGCACCAGCCACGGCTGGCGCCCGATCTCGGCCACGTACCAGCCGGCGACCGTGGCCACCCAGCCGGAGAACGTCATGCCGACCAATCCGCGCAGCAGCCAGGGCTGCAGTTCGCCACGACGGCGGAACTGCCACAGCGCGAGCCAGCCGAACAGCAGCATCAGCACGCCGACCCCGACCATGATGCGGAAGCTCCAGAACACCTGCGCGACGGGCGGGTGCGCGCCTTCGAACTCGTTCAGTCCGCGGATCTCGCCGTCGGGGTCGTGGGTCAGGATCAGGCTCGCGAGCTTCGGGATCCCGACTTCGAAGCGGTTGCTGCGGGTTTCCTTGTCGGGCAACGCGAACAGCATCAGCGGCACGCCGCGGCGGGTTTCCCACACGCCTTCGATCGCCGCGACCTTGGCCGGCTGGTGCTTCAGGGTATTCAGTCCATGGAAATCCCCGAGCACGATCTGCACCGGGATCAGCACCGCACCGATCGCGATGCCGGTGCGCAGCGCCAGCCGTACGGCCGGCGTGCGATCGCCGCGCAGCCACTGCCACGCGGACAGGCCCGCGAGCAGGAACCCGACGGTCAAGCC
>JANOEA010000057.1:0-11853 GCA_031412975.1 Pseudomonadota bacterium
GTCACTCGACCAAAATGACGCGCAGCCCCTTCGGCAACGCGAACACCATGTCCTCGGGCTTGCCGGCGATTTCCTCGACCGCGTCCGCGCCCCATTCGCGCAGCCGCGCGATCACCGCCTGCACCAGGCTCTCGGGCGCCGAAGCGCCGGCGGTCACGCCGATCGCGCTGCGGCCATCGAGCCACTCGCGACGGATGTCTTCGGGGCCATCGATCAGGTACGAATCCACGCCCTGCTTCTGCGCCAGTTCACGCAGTCGATTGGAATTCGAACTGTTGGGCGAGCCGATCACCAACACCAGGTCGCAGCGCCCGGCCAGCACGCGCACCGCATCCTGGCGGTTCTGCGTCGCATAACAGATGTCATCGTGGCGCGGGCCTTCGATCGCGGGAAAGTGGGAACGCAGCGCGTCGATCACATCGCGGGTTTCGTCGACCGACAGCGTGGTCTGGGTCGAGAACGCGAGCTTCTGCGGGTCGGTCGGTACCAGCCTGGCGACATCGGCGGCACATTCGACGAGGTGGATGCGCGCACTCGCTGCCGGATCCCACTGGCCCATCGTGCCTTCGACTTCGGGATGTCCCGCGTGGCCGATCAGCACCACGTCGCGGCCCTGCTTGGCATGCCGCGCGACTTCGATATGCACCTTGGTCACCAGCGGGCAGGTCGCATCGAAGATGCGCAAGCCGCGCGTACGCGCCTCCTCGCGCACCGCCTGCGAGACGCCATGCGCGCTGAACACCACGGTCGCACCCGTCGGCACCTCGGCCAGTTCGTCGACGAACACCGCGCCCTTGGTGCGCAGGTCCTCGACCACGTAGCGGTTGTGCACGATCTCGTGGCGCACGTAGATCGGCGCGCCGAACGCCTCCAGCGCGCGCTCGACGATCTCGATCGCGCGGTCGACGCCTGCGCAGAAACCGCGGGGATTGGCCAGGAGGACGTGCATGGCGGCTATGGTAGTGCCGGGCTTGATTGAACGCGAACTGCAGGAGGGTGCGATTCGCTGCGTTGCCCAGCTATTTGCGGCCCTTCTCGCTGCGCATCCCCGCCACCACCAGCACGATCGCGCCGACCACGATGCAGGAGTCCGCGACATTGAACGCAGGCCACGCCCAGTCGCGGTAGTACACCAGGATGAAGTCGACCACATGGCCGAGGCGCAGGCGATCGATCACGTTGCCGAGCGCTCCGCCGATCACCAGCGCCAGCGCCAACGCACTCCAGTGATCGCTGCGCGGCAAGCGCGTGAGCCAGACCGTGAAACCGATCGAGACCGCGACCGCGAATCCGCTGAGCACGTAGCGCTGCAGATTGCCGCCCTCGCCGAACATGCTGAAGGCGACGCCTTCGTTGTAGGTCAGCGTCCAGTCGAAGAATCCCGGAATCACGGGAATGCGGCCGAACTCCGGCACGTAGCCGAGGAAGAACAGCTTGCTGGCCTGGTCGGCGACGATCACCACCAGCGACAGCAGCAGCCAGCGCAGTCCCGACACGCCCGACATCTGCACGGCCGCCATCAGAACCAGACCCGGGTTTCGCCACCGCCATCGGTGTTCTCGACGCAGCGTCCGCACAATTCCGGATGCGCCGCATGGGTGCCCACGTCGCCGCGGTGGTGCCAGCAGCGCACGCACTTGGCGGCACCCGTCGCGCGCACCAGCACACGCGCCTTGCCGTCGAGCAGGGCCACTTCGGTCGCGCCGGCTTCGGCCTCGAAGCCTTGTTCGCCCGCGGCATCCAGCAGCAGCACGTCGCTGGTAATGAAGAAGAACCGCAGTTCGGTCGCGCAGGCCGCGAAGCGCTGCGGATCGGCCACATCGAGCACCAAGCCCACCTCGGCCTCCAGTGAGCCACCCAGCTGGCCGCCGTTGCGCAACTGCTCGGTCTGCTTGAGCGCGGCCGAACGCAGCGCGCCCAGATCGTCGATCAGCGCCTGGTCGCGCGCATCCAGCGCGACCGCGCGCAGGTGCGCGAGGTCATCCCACGTGGCAAACAGCACCGAGTCCTGCTTGCGGCCCGGTAGGTAGGTCCATAGCTCTTCGGCAGTGAAGGCCATGACCGGCGCGAACGCACGCACCAGGATTTCCAGCGTCCAGTACATCGCGGTCTGCGCGGAACGGCGGGCCGGATGATCGATCGGCAGCGTGTAGAGCCGATCCTTGGTCATGTCGAGGTAACCCGCGCCCATGTCGATGGTCGCGAAGCGCATCAGTTCCTGCGCGAGCAGCTGGTAGCTGTAGGTGTCGGGACCGAAGGCGATGTCGTCCGAATTTGCTTCCGGGCCATATACGCGGCGCGCGACCTGCATCAGGCGCACCGCCTGCGACAGCGCCCAGCGGTCCAGCGGCAGCAGCTTCTCGATCGGCACCGCATGCAGCGTGGGATCGAAGCCGGCCAGGTTGCCGAGCAGGAAACGCGCGGTATTGCGCAGCCGGCGATAGCTGTCGGCCGCGCGCTTGAGGATCTCGTCGCCGACCGACATCTCGCTGGTGTAGTCGGTCGCGGCCACCCACAGGCGCAGGATGTCGGCGCCGAGGGTCTTCATCACGGTCTCGGGTGCGACCACGTTGCCGAGCGACTTCGACATCTTGCGGCCCTGCGGATCGACCGTGAAGCCGTAGGTGATCACCTCGTCGTAGGGTGCGCGACCGTGCATCGCGACCGAGGTCAGCAGCGAGGACTGGAACCAGCCGCGATGCTGGTCGGAGCCTTCCAGATACATCACCTGGCGGGTCTGGCCCGGCGCACTGGCCAGCTCCGGTCGCGCGTCGAGCACGCAGGCGTGGGTCACGCCGGAGTCGTACCAGACGTCGAGCACATCGGTGACCTTGTCGTAAATCGCGGCATCGTCGCCGAGCAGCGTCGCGGGATCCAGATCGAACCAGGCATCGATGCCCTCGCGTTCGACCAGTTCCGCCGCGCGACCGAGCATCTCGACGGTGCGCGGATGCGGCGCGCCGGTTTCCTTGTGCGCGAAGATCGCGATCGGCACGCCCCAGGTGCGCTGGCGCGAGATGCACCAGTCGGGTCGATTGCCGACCATGCCGGCGATGCGCTCCTCGCCCCAGCCGGGCAGCCAGCGCACGTGCTTGATCGCGGCCAGCGATTTTTCGCGCAGCTGCGCCTGATCCATGCTGAAGAACCACTGGGTGGTGGCGCGGAACGCCACCGGCGTCTTGTGCCGCCAGCAGTGCGGGTAGCTGTGGGTGAACTTCGCATCGTGCGCGAGCAGCACGCCGCGCGCTTCGAGCACGCTGATGATGTGCTCCTGCGCCTTCCACACGTGCTCGCCGGCAAACAGCTCGGTGCTCGGCAGGTACTGGCCGTTGCCACCGACCGGATTGAGCACTTCGAGACCGTACTTGCGGCCGACCTCGAAGTCCTCGACGCCGTGGCCGGGGGCGGTATGCACCGCGCCGGTGCCTTGATCGGTGGTCACGTGGTCGCCCAGGATCAGCGGCACCTGGCGGGTGAAGAACGGGTGCTGCAGCAGCAGTCCATCCAGCGCGGCACCCTGCGCGCGTCCCAGCACGATCGTTTTGCTGATGCCATAACGCGCCGACACGGATGCAAGCAGCGCTTCGGCGAGCACCAGCAGCACGCGCGTGCCGCCGCGCGACTGGCCTTCGACCAGCACGTAGTCGAGCTCCGCACCCAGCGTGACCGCCATCGATGCAGGCAGCGTCCACGGCGTGGTGGTCCAGATCGGCACCGCAACAATCGCCGTACCTGCTTCGACGCCGAACTTCGCGGCCAACGCCTGCGGATCGATCGCGTCATACGCGACGTCAACCGCCGACGACACCTTGTCCTGGTATTCGATCTCGGCCTCGGCGAGCGCCGATCCGCAATCGAAGCACCAGTGCACGGGCTTCGCGCCGCGCAACAGATGCCCGTTGTCGACGATCCGCGCGAGTGCGCGCAGCATGTTGGCTTCGAAGGCGAAGTCCATCGTGCGGTACGGCTGCTCCCACAGTCCGAGCACGCCGAGACGCTTGAAGCCTTCGCGCTGGATGTCGATCTGCTTGGCCGCGTACTCGCGGCACTTCTGCCGGAAGCCGCGCGCGTCGAGCTTGACCCCGACCTTGCCGTGCTCCTTCTCGATCGCGATCTCGATCGGCAGGCCGTGGCAGTCCCATCCCGGCACATACGGCGAGCGGAAACCGCCGAGCCACTTCGAGCGCACCACGATGTCCTTCAGGATCTTGTTCACCGCATGCCCGATGTGGATCGGGCCGTTCGCATACGGCGGGCCGTCGTGCAGGATGAATGCAGGGCGCGCGGCAGTGTCATCGAGCAGGCGCTGGTAGAGGTTCGCCGCACTCCATGCAGCCAGCATTTCCGGCTCGCGGCGCGCGAGGTCGCCCTTCATCGGGAACGGCGTGTCCGGCAGGTTGATCGTGTTCTTGTAGTCGGTCACAGCGTCAACGCCTCTTCGAGATTCGGGCCGCGCGCGAGGATCGCGCGCGCCTGTGCGGCATCACGGTGCATCTGTTCGACCAACGCTGGCAGGCCATCGAAGCGCAGTTCGTCGCGCTGCTTGGCGACGAACTCGACGCACAGCACGTGGCCGTACAGATCGCCGTCGAAGTCGAACAGATGCGCTTCGAGCACCGGTTCGACACCGTTGACGGTCGGTCGCGTGCCGAGGCTTGCCACCGCCGGCCAGTGCTGCAAACCCGCGCCATGCACGCGCACCGCGAAGATGCCGCCGATCGGTGCCCGCCCGTAGGGTATCCGCAGATTGGCGGTGGGGTAGCCGAGCGTGCGGCCGAGCTGCTTGCCGCGCACCACGTGGCCCTCCATCGCGAACGACCGGCCGAGCCAGCGCGCTGCGAGCGCGAAATCGCCGTCGGCCAGCGCGGCGCGGATGCGGCTGGAGCTGATCCGCACACCATCTTCGAGCTGCGCTTCGATCGCATCGGCACTGAACCCGCTCAGCGCGCCGAGCGTGCGCAGCATGTCCAGATCGCCGCGCCGCTCATGGCCGAAGCGGAAACCCGGACCGACCCATACCTCGCGCGCGGCCAGGCGTGCCACCAGCACCTGGCGCACGAAGTCCTCCGCCCGCGTATGCGCCATCCGCGATCCGAAGCGCAGCATGCCGACCCGATCGGCGTTCGCGGCGAGCAGGCGCAAACGCTGCCGCGGCGAGCTCAGTCGTGGCACCGCGTCGTGGCCCTGGAAATGCTGGCGCGGCAGCGGCTCGAAGCTGAGCACCACCAGCGGCAGCGCGCGCGCGATTGCCCGCCGCCGCGCATGCGCGAGCAATGCCTGGTGGCCGCGGTGCACGCCGTCGAAGGCGCCGATGCACACGATGCTGCCGTGCGGTGCGAGGCAGGCCCCGTCCGCGTCGCGGAAAATCTTTCGCATAAGTCGCGGGAGTATAGCAATCGCGCCGGCTCAGCCCGGCGGCATGGCCTTGTTGGCGGCGAGCGGCTCGCGCAGGTGACGGGGCCGCAATCCGGCGCACAGCAATACCACCGCGTAGGCGAGCACCGCTGCCGGCACCACCCAGGCCAGATGCATCACGCGATCGGTTGCGGGCAGCGCCGTCCACGGACCGATCGAGCGCCGGACCAGCCACAGCAGCGCGACCATCAGCACCACCGCGAGCACGATCCGCAGCAGGAACGCGGGCCAGCCCGGCTGCAGGCGCACGCCCGCACCCGCGCGCAGGTAGCGCCACAGCAGCACGGCATTGAGGGTGCCGGCCAGTGCGGTGGCGAGCGCGATCCCGGCATGTGCGCCCTCCACCCCGTACCACCACAGCGGACCCACGATCGCGACGCATAACACGATGTTGACCACCACCGTGATCAGCGCCGCACGCACCGGCGTGCGGGTGTCCTGGCGCGCGAAGAATGCCGGCGCGAGGATCTTGGACAGCATGAATCCGGGCAATCCTGCCGCCAGCGCCATCAGCGCCAAAGCGGCCATCGCGGTATCGAAGGCGGTGAACTTGCCGTACTGGTACAGCGTCGCGGTCAGCGGCTCGGCCATCACGATCAAACCGGCGGCGGCCGGGATCGAGATCAGCAGCGCCATCCGCAGGCCCCAGTCCAGCGTGGCCGCGTAGCCCGCCTGGTCACCGGCGCTGACCCGTCGCGACAGCGCCGGCAGGATCACGGTGGCCAGCGCCACGCCGAACATGCCCTGCGGGAACTCCATCAGGCGGTCGGTCAGGTACAGCCAGGTCTGGCTGCCGGTGGCGAGCAGCGACGCGAAAATGGTGCCCACCAGCAGGTTCACCTGCGCGACCGAGGCGCCGAACATGGTCGGCAGCATCAGCCGGAATATGCGCCGCACGCCCTCATGCCGGACATTCAGGCGCAGTCGCGGCACCACGCCCAGGCGCGCCAGCGCGATCCATTGCGCGACCAGTTGCACGATGCCCGCGGCGACCACGCCCCACGCCAGCGCGGTGATCGACATGCCCATCATCGGCGCGAGGAACAGCGCGGCGCTGATCATCGCGAGGTTGTGCAGCACCGGGGTCAGCGCCGGCACTCCGAAACGACCGTAGGTATTGAGCACCGCGGCGGCCAGCGCGGTCATCGAGATGAACCACAGGTACGGGAAGGTGATCCGCAACATCTGCGAGATCAGCGCGAATTTCTCCGGCTCGTCGAGCGCGCCGGGCGCGAACACCGCGGCGATCAGCGGTGCTGCCAGCATGCCCAGTGCGGTGACCACCAGCACCACCGCGCACAGTGCGCCGGCCGTGTGGTCGAGCAGATCGCGCAACGCGGCCTCGTCGCCGCGCTGCTTGTACTCGGTCAGCACCGGTACGAAGGCGGTCTGGAACGAGCTCTCGGCGAAGATCCGGCGCAGGAAGTTCGGGATCCGATAGGCGATGAAGAACGCATCGGTGGCCGAGGAGGCGCCGAACACGCCGGCCTGGACCACGTCGCGCACGTAGCCCGCGATGCGCGAGACCAGGGTCAGGCCGGAGAACAGCAGGGTCGAGCGGAGCAGGCGCACTGGATGGGGCCGCAGACGGGACCGGCGAAGGATTGCAGGAATCGCCCGCGGGGCAAGGGGCAAATCCGGGGCGCGGCGGGTCGCAGACCGCAGCTCACGCCGGCTGCAGCGGCGATCCGGCCGCAAAACCGCCCGCCGATTTGACCGCAGGCCCCGAAATCCGGATACTTGTGTCCCTTTTTGACACCCCGAACCCGTCCGGAGATTTTCCTTTGGCCAACATCAAGTCCGCAAAGAAGCGCGCCCGCCAGGCGGTCAAGCGCAACGCCCGCAATTCCAGCCAGCGCTCGATGGTGCGCACGGCAGTGAAGAAGGTCATCAAGCTCATCGAGTCGGGCGACAAGCCCGCTGCCGAAGGCGCGCTGCTCAGCGCGACCTCGCTGCTCGACCGTTACGCCAGCAAGGGCCTGATCCACAAGAACAAGGCCGACCGCCACAAGAGCCGCTTCACCGCGCGCATCCGCGCGATGGCCTGAGCGGGACCGGGGTGCGATGAAAAGGCCGGCGCAAGTCGGCCTTTTTGTTGTGCGCCATAGGGCGGGCCTTGGCCCGCCGAACGATCACCGCACCATCGAACGACACCGGAATACGCCGACGGCGGGCCGAAGGCCCGCCCTACGGTTGATGGAATCGGGGACGGCGGGCCGAGGCCCGCCCTATGGGTTGATGGGGGAACCGCGGGCCGGGGCCCGACCGATGGGTTGATGGAATCGGGCGGCGGGCCAAGGCCCGCCCTATGCGTTCGCTTCGCGTTCGTCGCGCACACCTCGCGGGTGCCCTCGCCGGTGGCCTCGAAGACCAGGAACCGGGGCCCCTCCAGGCGCGGCTTGTCGCAAGATCCGAGCTTGGGCACGTAGTGGAAATCGAAGGTGGTGAGGTTGACATCGGCACGATCGCCATCACCCCACAGGCCGTTGCTCCGCACGATGGCCGGCGCAAAGATGTTGCCTGCCTCCAGAAACCGGACTTGGATCAGTGCTCAACCCCGCTTGAGATCACGATAGAAATTCTCGTGGCTGCCGAGCACGAGCAAGACCCGGGTACTCGGATTCCATTCATAGGCAAGCAGCATCTGCTGGCGGTTGAGCGGAAACTTGTGCACGTATACGCCGGCCAGGTCGCCCTTTTTCGCCTCGCCGATCGCCGGATTGGCGACGATCGTTCGCACCACGTCGTCCACTACGGCTTGGTGGCTGGCGGCAAGCCGCTTGTATGCCCGCTTGAACGCGGGCATCTGCAGTATGGCGATCTCAGCCACGCCGGCGCGGCACGCGCGTTTTCGACGCCGCCTTCTTCGCCGGCTTGAGATCGAACGGCTCGGCAAGAGCACGGTCGGTGCGCTTGCTGATCAACAGCTCGCGCACGAAGTCGACCGGCAGATCGGGGTTTTCCAGAGCTGTCTTGCCAACCAGCGCCCAGAACTCGATCTGCTGCGGAATCGAACGGCGCTCGGCGCCGGCCACGCGCTGTGCGGCGAGATAGATGTCGTCGTTGATGCGGATCGCGGTGCCCATGTCATCACCTCAATTTGTTGCACGTAGCAACAATTGTAGCGACTCGATACGCCTGCGTCCACCAGAATCCGGATACTTGTGTCCCTTTTCGACACTCCGAACCCGTCCGGAGATTTCCTTTGGCCAACATCAAGCACGTGGGGCGGGCCTTCGGCCCGCCGTCGCAATCACCACGCCGTTGCGATGCACGTAGGGCGGGCCTTCGGCCCGCCGCACGATCACCGCACCATCGAACGACACCGGAATACGCCGACGGCGGGCCGAAGGCCCGCCCTACGCGTTCGTCGCGGCGCAGGGTGTCGAGGAATTCCATCACCTTCAAGCGCACCTCGCGGGTGCCCTCGCCGGTGGTTGGGCGCCTGCTGATCCGGCACCTGTATAGGCACGTCGCTCAGAACGCGATGACCTTGTAGCCGACTTCCATGCCCCAATCCCCGGGGCGGTCGCCTCCGGCAAACACCGATGGTTTGACGAACAAGATGCCCTTGCCACCAAACTGCGGGCCGAGCACCCGGCCGAAGGTGACGGCCAAGCTCACGAACTGCTTGTGGTTTTCCCAGTCGAAGTTCAACGCCGGATCGTAGGTGATCAGATTCCTCGGATCGCCGAGCTTGGGCACGTAGTAGAAATCGAAGGTGGTGAAGTTGACATCGGCACGATCGTCGTCACCCCACAGGCTGTTGCTCTGCACGATCGCCGGCGCAAAGATGTTGCCGCCCTGCAGAAACCGGGCATAGATCAAGGTGCCCTTGAACACGTTCTGGCCGGTACCGAGTTCCGGCCTGTCCGCGGTGTCGAACACCATCTCGCCCTTGGCGACGAATGCGCCCGTCGGGCTCAAGCCGAAGACATGCGCGACTTCGAGCGAGAAATCGCCGATGTCGAAGCTGTCGTCGCCGAACACGTCGACGGCGGCCACGGGCAGGCGGGCCCGGATGTTGTACCTGTCTCCGCCGAACGGCTGGGTGTAGCTCAAGCGCAAGGTCTCACTGCCAAAGCCGCCGTTGAGATCCAGATATTCGTACTTTGCCTCGGCAATCGTGATGAACTTGGTCGGATCGGTGCCGTTGTCGGCAGATGCTGGTGCTTGTTCGGCATTTGCATTCAGGCTGGACAGCAGCGCTGCGGCAAACAGCAGCGCGCGGACCGTGGGCGCGTGGCGCGGTGCCCCAGCCCACCCGGCTTCACCCTGGCGCCAGGCGCAGGCGTCAACGACGGCATGACGCGACGTTGGCGCACGCCGCCGCATCCCGACGCTTGCGGACGTGGTGTCCTGCGCCGCAATGCGTGCTACCGGCTTCAAGTTCGAATGGGTCCGCATGATCCTGCCTTTTCGTTGGGGATCGGTTCGTTGGATTCATCGTACAAGAGCCGACTCGCAGCGGCCCATTCACCGCTTGATCTGTTCGCCCACTGCCTTGCCCGTGATGGCCTTGCCCGTGATGGCCTTGCCCGTGATGGCCTTGCCCGTGATGGCCTTGCCCGTGATGGCCTTGCCCGTGATGGCCTTGCCCATGATGGCCTTGACCATGATGGCCTTGACCCTGGCTGCCTGCCTGTCGCGGATGGCCCTGGGCAGGAAATCGCCGGGTCACTGGATGTGGTCACGCAGTCACCCTTGCCGCGCGCAGCGGCGGCCGATTCCGGGCTCCGGAGCAGTTCGAAAGCCGGGCGGTAGCGTAGTGCCGGTGTCCGTCGTTTGGCGGGAAGATCACTCCCGGTCGAAGTTGATGCGCACCGATTTGACGGTGTTGCGCACCAGGCTGATCTCGAAGTTGGGGCGACCACTGCGGCGCTTCACCAGCACATTCTCGCCATCGTCGCGCTCGACATGGTAGTCGGCCTTGATGGCAGCCTTGAGCGCATCGCGCACGCGGGCGGCGACACGGTTCTCGCCGTCGGAATCCTTCACCAGGGTGGTGACTTCGATCGGCTTGCCACCCACCGGGGAGATCAGCAGCACGATCTCGCCGTCGGACCCCGCGGCGCCGCTGAACTCCAGACGCCACTTGTTGGACGGCTTGCCGAATGCCGAGCCCGCGGCGAGCGCCAGGCACACGACGATGAGCGCGCGAATCGCGACCCGTGATCTCATGCAGCAACTCCTTCGACGAACCGGATGGTGCCGTACAGCTGGGCGACGATCATAACTGCGAATCGAATGGCAGCCAACGAAACAACGTGGCCTGGATGCGACGCGACATGCTGGCGTCGGGTTCTTCGTACAGCGTGCGGCTGCCATCGCTCCAGCGCAGCTTGCCTGCCGCATCGTGGTCCACGCGCCAGGCGTTTTCGCCCGCAGTGACCTTGCCGAACATCGCGGCCAATTCAGCTGCCATCGCCGGATCGGTGACGAAAACGCCCTGCTCGCAGTTGAGCCTGACCGATCGGGGGTCGAGGTTGAACGAGCCCACGAAGCTGGTCTCCGCGTCGATGATCGCGGATTTCGAGTGCAGGCTGGCGCCCGAAGAACCCAGCATGCTCGAGTTCACGGCCTGCACGGGATCGGGCTTGATCTCCCACAGCAAGACGCCGCCTTCGATCAACCGGGCACGGTACTTCGAGTAGCCGCCGTGCACGGCAACGACGTCATTGGCCGCCAGCGAATTGGTCAGGACCGCAACGCTGGGGCCGCGCTTGACCATGTCGGTGAGCTGCAGCGAGCCCGAATCGCCCGGGACGAAATAAGGCGAAATCAGCACAACCGAGGTCTTGGCCTGGCCCAGCGCCGCGGTGAATCCGCGCAACACGGCCGAGCGCGCCAGCGGGTCGTCTTCATCCAGGGCCTTGAGCGGGTCGTCGGAAAGCACCTGCCAGCGCGGCGTCCAGTGCAATTCAAACCTCCCGGTCTGAATCCGTTGCACGACATCGGAACCGATCAGGGCCCGGACCCACGGCGACTGGGCTGCTTGCCTGGCGTTGGTTTCGGCGCCCGCGCGAATCGCATCGAGGGCCTCGGGATCGAGCGCCTTGGGGCTGAGCGACGCGATCGGCCAGACGGCGGCTGAGTTCCAGTAGTCGTCGAACGACGCGCTCATCTTGTCGACGACCGGACCGACCATGGCCAGATCCAGATCGAGGAAACTGACACCTTCGCCTGGACCGTTACGCCAGCAAGGACCTGATCCACAAGAACAAGGCCGACCGCCACAAGAGCCGCTTCACCGCGCGCATCCGCGCGATGGCCTGAGCGGTGCCGCGTGGCGATGAAAAGGCCGGCGCAAGCCGGCCTTTTTGTTGGGTGCCATAGGGCGGGCCTTGGCCCGCCGCATGATCACTGCACGGTTGCAACGTAGGGCGGGCCTTCGGCCCGCCGCACGATCACCGCACCATCGAACGACATCGGAACCCG
>JANOEA010000058.1:0-5585 GCA_031412975.1 Pseudomonadota bacterium
CCCCTACCTGCGCAGCACCGGGCTCGGCTCGTCGGTGACCGGCGGCTTCGTCTATCGCGGGCCGATCTATGGCCTGCAAGGGATCTATGTCTGGAGCGACTTCACCACCGGGATCGTCGGCTTCCTGCGCCGCCCCGTGCCGCCGTCGACCAGTTGGACCAATACCGTGTGGCGCGACACGCCGCAGTCGCTGGTCAGCTTCGGCGTAGGCGAGAACGGCGACCTGTACACCGTGGACATCGGCGGCGGTCGAATCTGGCGCTTCTCGTCGGCGCAGGTCGGTGTGCTGTTTGCGAGCGGTTTTGATCCCTGATCGGGCTGCAACCCTGTGCGGGCGGCACTCGCGGTGCGACGAGCGTCACGCCGGTGGAACCGCTGGCGGCTTAAGATAGTGCCCATCGTGCACCGAGGAGATGCCGTCATGCCCATCCGAAACCCCATCCGCCGCCTTGCGTTGGCTGCTCTCGGAATTCTCGCCGCACCCATTGCGCTGGCGCAGCCGGCGACGCCGCAGTTCGTGTCGTTCCTCGCGTCCGGCCTCAGTGGGCCGATCGGGGTATTCAATGCCGGTGATGGCAGCAACCGTCTGTTTGTGATTCAGCAGGGTGGCCAAGTGCGCGTGTGGCGCAACGGCACTCTGCAAACCATGCCCTTCCTGAGCTTGGGCAGCGGCACCACCTGCACCTATCCGGGCAATCCATCGGCGAGCACCGTGGGGTTCACCTCCGGCGGCGAGCGCGGTCTGCTGGGCCTGGCGTTCCATCCGCAGTACGAGAGCAACGGCCGCATCTTCGTCAGCTTCACCGACAGCGCCGGCGACAGCATCCTGGTGCGCTACACCAAGGCCAGCCCCGCACCGCCGGCCAGCGGCGATGACGTGCTGTCGGGGGCCGACCTCGGCACCTGTACCGTCATCCTGCGTGTCGATCAGGACTTCAGCAACCACAACGGCGGCAACATCGCCTTCGGACCGGACAACCTGCTTTATTTCGGCCTCGGTGATGGCGGCAGTGGCGGCGATCCGTGCAATCGCGGCACCACCCTCGACCCCGCAACGCTCGGCGCCAACGACGGTAACGATGCTGGCTGCCCGGCGGATGCAGCATTTACCGGTAACGGCGGCGATCCCAACGCGCGCGCCTTGCTCGGCAAGATGTTGCGCCTCGACATCAATGGAACCAGTACGGCCGGAACCGCGGGCATCTGCGGACAGCCGCGGGTGAACCAGCCGCTGGAGTACGCCATCCCCGCAGGCCAGCCCAGCAGCCCCGGTGGACCGATCGCCGCAGCTTGCGACGAAGTGTGGGCCTATGGATTGCGTAATCCCTGGCGATTCACCTTCGACGCCATCACTGGAGAGATGTACATCGGCGATGTCGGCCAAAGCGCGCGCGAAGAAATCAGCCGGCAGGATGCAAACGCCGGCGGTCTGAACTGGGGATGGCGCTGTTTCGAGGGCTCCCAGCCGTTCAACAACAATGGTCTGGCTTGCACCGCGCCGGTGGTGGCGCGCACCGGGCCGATCATCGAGTACCCGCGCAATCTCATTGTCGGGGCGCCGTGCTACTCGGTCACCGGTGGCTACGTCTACCGTGGCAACGTGCAGGGCATGGTCGGTCGCTACTTCTTCGCCGACTACTGCACTGGCAGCGTGTGGGTGTCTACCGGCTCGGGCAACACCTGGTCGCAGCCCAGCGGGCCGAGCGGCGCGGGAGCCCCGTTCCAGCAGTTCGGGACGGGCATCAACAGCGGGCAGGGCGTGTCATCGTTCGGGCTCGATGAGCAGCAGAACCTGTATGTCGTGGTCGGCAACCAGGTCCTGTTGCTCGACGGCCCACGCATCCCCGCCGACCTGTTGTTTGCCAACGGTTTCGAGCCCTGACCGCATGCGCGGGCGGCATCCGGTCGACGCCGGATGTCGCCCATGGCGCTGCCGCTCGCCTCAGCTTTCGAAGCTGTCGCCGAAGATCGTGCCCGCCGTATCGCGCTCGTACGCACCGATGTCGATCGGATTGGCCAGTGGTCGCAGCAGCGCCGAGCCTGCGGGCAGGGCCGCACGCGGTGGCGGGTGTCGTGTTGGCGGATAAAGCGGGTTGGCAAGATCGTAGTCAGGCGGCGTCACCGTAGTCGCCGTACCCGCATCGATCAGCGGGCTGCCGTTGGTTGGGGTGAAGTCGAATCCTCCGATGTTGCTGAATCCGGGTGTGGTGCCGGTCAGCGTGCCCGTCAGCTGCACCGGCAATGCGGGCGGGTTCAATCCGAAGCCGGACTTGATCCAGTTGTTGCTCGCGCGCACGCGCACCACGCCGACGGGAAAAACCGCCTCCACGCCGCGCACCAGGGTCAGTCCCGCGGTTCCTTCGCGCCAGATCACGTTGTTGTGGAATTCCAGGGATGCAATGCCATCGAACAGGCGGAACACGGTCGGCGTGTCGCCATTGCCGCCGATCCGCACCACCGTGTTGTTGACGAAGCGATAGCGGCCGAAGCTTTGCCCGGTGGCATCGCCGCCGAAACGCAGCACGCTGCCGAAGTCGGCGCTGTGCACGATCACGTTGCCGACCACGTCGGAGTCCTCGCGCACCAGCGACTCGCTCCAGCCGGCTGCCGCCCCGTTGGGGTCCGGGCCGATCAGTTCCAGCTCGTGGTAGAACGCGCCCTCCAGCCAGTTGTAGTAGATCTCGTTGCGTTCGGCACGGCTCTTGACCAGGTTGCCGCCGATCACCGCAGGGTCGAACTGGCTGTCGCTCAGATAGCTGTACTGCAGGCGGAATATCGCGCCCGGATAGGCGACCTCGTCGGTGGCCATGTAGATCGCGTGGTTGCCGCCGTTGGATCCGGCATTGCGGATCTCCGAGTACTCGACGGTCAGCGAGCCCGAGTCGGTGTCGGCGCCGAGGATGCCGTGGCGCGGGCAGTCGCGCACCAGCACCCCGCGGATCGTGATGTCGTGGGCATGGTGATAGATGCAGCGGAAGGTGCCGGTATTGACGTTGCCGGTGCCGGTGACCTCGAAGTTCTCGAACACCACGTGGTTGGAGGATCGGAACTCGATCGTGTTGGTGCCGCCGCGCAGGATCGGCCGCTGGCCGCCCACCGGAACGCCGCGCACGATGACCGGATTGCCGGGTGCGCCGCTGTCGGCAGCACCCATCACGATGCCCGGTGAGCCGACGTCGTAAGTGACGCCGCCGGTCACCTCGACGATATCGCCCGGGCCGAGGTCGACCGCGTTGAACGCCGCCGTCAGGGTCGGGTAGGTGGCGCCCGGCCCGACACTATAGGTCGCCGCCTGCACGCATGAGATGCTAAACCACAGGCCAGGCAGCAGTGCAGCACGGAGCATGGATGCAATCCCCGTAATTCCCGTACACCAAGCATCGCAGAGCGGGCCCCGCGAATGCATGACGCGGCGCACGCTTGCCATCGCGTGGGTGCTGAGAGTGGGCCAATCCGCATGTTGATCGTGCCGCTGCACCGCCGCCCCGGATGGGCCAGCGCGCCGTGGATCACGCTGGCGCTGGTGGCGGCGAACCTGCTGGTTTTCTTCGGCCTGCAGTCCGGCGATGACGCTGCCTACCGGCGTGCCGGTGAGTATTACCGCAGCTCCGGACTGGCGAAAATCGAAGCACCGGCGATCGCCGCCCATCTGCGTGCCAATGGCAAGTCGCAGATCGCGGATTATCTCGAATCGGTGGACGAGCCCGAGCGCAGCGGACTCGCGCTCGGCGTGGCCGAGCGCGATCCGGAACTGGCGACGAAGATCCGCAACGCGAGCCTGATCGATTCCGGCCATGCCGAACACGCGTGGTGGGTCGCGCGACGTGCGCGGTTGAACACGATGCTCGGCGCGATGTTCACCACCAGCCATCTGTTGCGCTACGACGCGCCGCGCGCACCGGCGCTGCTCAGCTCGGCCTTCCTGCACGCGGATCTCGAACACCTGCTCGGCAACATGGTGTTCTTGCTGCTGCTCGGGCAGCTGGTCGAGGGCGCGCTGGGCGGCCTGTTGTTCCTGTTGCTGTATCTGGTCGCCGCGGCGGGTGCGGCCGGCTTCTCGCTGCTGCTCAACCACGGCCAGCCCAGCGGGCTGCTCGGTGCCTCGGGCGCGATCGCAGGCCTGATGGGCGCGTTCTGCGTGCTGTGGGGCCTGCGCAAGGTACGCATCTTCTACTGGCTGTTCGTGGTGTTCGGCCATGCACGCGTGGTGGCGCTGTGGCTGCTGCCGGTGTGGCTCGGCTGGGAGCTGTTCAACTGGCTGCGCAACGATGGGGTCGGCGTGGCCTTCGACGCGCACGCCGGTGGCATCATGAGCGGCGCCCTGTTCGCGTTCGCGATTCGCGCCACAGGCCTCGAGCGGCGCGACTATCTGGACAGCGAGGGCAGCGAGGATCGTCGCACCGCGCTGCAGGCGGCGGTGCGCAGCGCGCTTGGCCTGCTCGACTTCGCCCGTGCGCGCGAACATGTCGCGCAGCTGCTGCTGGTCGCCGCCGACGATCCGGTTACGCACGAGTTGAGCTATCGCGCGTGGCGCGGCATGCCGCAAGCGCTCGCGCTGCACGACAGCGCGCGCTGGCTGCTGCTCGACCTGCGCCGTGGCGGGCGCGCGCCGGAAGACCACGTCGAGCTGTTCAACGACTACATGGAAGCGAGCCAGCGCAAACCGCGCCTGTCCGCGGTCGAACTACTGACCCTGGCGCGACGCTGGATCGCCGCCGGCCAGCTGCTCGCAGCCGAACGCCTGCTGGTGCGGATGGCGCAGAGCCAGCCGACCCTGAAGGGTTTGCCCGAGGCGTTCTTCGAGCTGTGGATCGCGCTGCGCAGCGTCGAATTCACCACCGATGCGCAGCGTGTCGGCGCCACCATCGAAAGGGTGTTTCCGGATTCGGCGCAGGCGCACAAGGTGCGCGCGCCGCGCCCCGGTCCATAGAAGGCGAATACGGCGACCAAAGTTTCCGCCGTCGCTGCCATGGCAGCTCCCACAAGGAAGATGTCGGTTTTCAGCAGTTTGTCGCGGCCGTCGTCGGTGCCTTGTGGGAGCCGCCATGCCGGCGACTGCGGCGATCGGAGTTTCCGCCGTCGCTGCCATGGCAGCTCCCACAAGGAAGATGTCGGTTTTCAGCAAGTTTGTCGCGGCCGTCGTCGGTGCCTTGTGGGAGCCGCCATGCCGGCGACATCGGCGATCGAAGTTTCCGCCGTCGCTGCCATGCCAGCTCCCACAAGGTAGCTCGTCAGCTCCCACCAAGTTTGCCGGGGAAGTCGTGTTGACCTTATGGGAGCCGGCATGCAGGCGACTGCGGCGATCGGCGTTTCCGCCGTCGCTGCCATGGCAGCTCCCACAAGGTAGATGTCAGCTTGCAGCAAGTTTGCCGCGGCCGTCGTGGGTAGCTTCCTTGTGCAGGGTGCACGGTCACAAAGCAGTGCACCAGCGCAATCAGGGAGCCCGCTTCGGTGCGGCGCTCGCGACCAGTCCCTCCACCACCGTCGCATAGGCGGCGATTTCGCCGGCCAACGGATGTTGCGGATAGTTCCGCTGGAGCCCGCGCAGCAGCTCCAGCGCCTGCGTGTCGCGGCCGAAGCGATCA
>JANOEA010000059.1:0-2907 GCA_031412975.1 Pseudomonadota bacterium
CGCATTCATCTGGTCCGGCGCCGCGGCGCCGGTCTTCATCCCCGATCTGGAGACTGTCATGAAAACCACCTTTCGAAACGCGATCGCCACGAGCTTGCTGCTTGGCGCCGCGTGCATGGGCACCGCGCATGCGCAGACCTCGGTCCAGTACGGCCGCATCACCGACGTCCGTCTCGTCGATGTGGAAAGCCGCTCGTCGCAAAACACCGGCGCGCTGGTCGGTGGCTTGCTGGGTGCCTCGTCCGGAAGTTCGGGGCGTTCGAGCAGCAACCGGGCCCTGCGTGGCGTCGGCGGTGCAGCGGTCGGCTCGCGCGTCGGCGCGTCCATGGGGCGCACCCAGGCCTTCGAGTACACCGTTCTGCTGGGCGGCACCCAGAC
Source organism: Pseudomonadota bacterium (assembly GCA_031412975.1). Lineage (GTDB taxonomy): Bacteria > Pseudomonadota > Gammaproteobacteria > Xanthomonadales > Ahniellaceae > UBA4656. The sequence goes on from JANOEA010000059.1 coordinate 379, forward strand.
CACCCGTATCCGCACCGAGCAGGCCGGCCTGCGTACCGGCGACTGCGTGGCGGTCGAGCGCGGCGGCATGAACAACATCCGCCTGGTCTCGGAGGATCGTTGTGCCCGCAGTGCGGCGGCCACGCCGCGCGCGGTGGAAAGTGCCAACGCGTGCACGCAGGCCAAGGAGCAGGTGATGGCCGCAGAGACCGACGCGGCCTTCGATCTCGCCGAGCGCCGCGTGCGCCTCGTCTGCGACTGAGTTGTCGCTATGTTCGGCTCGCAGTCCGGGCGCACCCCGGGCTGCGAGACGAAGACTTCAATGGCGTGCGCCGGCTGCGGCACCACCGGGTCCGACATGGTCCGGTTGCTGATCTCGGGCCGTTTGTTCCGACACCAGGCATGCGCTTTCGCCTGGGTGCGGCGATTTTCCCCAGTGGCGCGCCGCGATCGCCCTATAGGTCGGTTCGGCACCGCTGCGAAGAAACTGCATGATTGTGGCGCGACGCGCTAGCCGATCAATGGTGACCAGGATGCCATCCATGACTGCTCCGCTGAGCTATCTCGGCCTGTTCATCGGCGCGATCTTCTTCGCGTTCTCGCTGACGCCCTCCCTGTTGCCGCGGCCGTTCCTCGTGCAGGGCCTGCTGTCCGGCGTGTCGTTCGCAGTGGGCTATGGCCTGGCCATCGCACTGATGGCCTTGTGGAATTACCTGCAACTGCCCGTGCTGCAGGGGCGCGGGCGGATCGTTGCGAAGGCGATCGCTGCCGTGGTCGTGGGTATCATCGTGGTGAGTTTTTTGTGGCAGGCGCTGCAATGGCAGAACTCGCTGCGGCTGTTGATGGGGATGGAGGAGTCACCCGGGGTGCAGCGAATGGCGATCGGTCTGGTCGCACTGGTCACATTCGGCCTGTTGCTCGCGCTCGCGCGCCTGTTCCGCAAGCTCTTCCTGCGCATTTCGCGGTGGACGAATCGATACGTTCCGGAGCGGGTCTCGCATCTGATCGGGATCGTTGCGGCCGTGATGCTGTTCTGGTCGGTCATCGACGGTGTGCTCGTGGCATCCGTGTTGAGAGTGGCCGACCGTTCCTTCCAGGAACTGGATGCGCTGATCGAGGACGACATGCCGGAGCCGGTTCGCGCCGAACAAACCGGCAGCAGCCAGTCGCTCGTGAACTGGCAGGACCTCGGACGGCAGGGACGCCGCTTCGTGGCGGGCGGTCCGACGCCGGAGGCATTGCAGGCGTTTTTCGGGGAACCCACGGCGACGCCCATTCGCGTCTACGTCGGTCTCAATTCGGCCGCGGATCCTGCGGCGCGCGCGCGTCTTGCGCTCGACGAGCTCGAGCGCGCGGGTGGCTTCGAGCGTTCGGTGCTGCTGCTGGTGACGCCGACCGGCACCGGGTGGGTCGATGCGGTCGGGCAGGACACGGTCGAATACCTGCATCGCGGAGACATCGCGACGGTGGCTGCGCAGTACTCCTACCTCAACAGTCCGCTCTCGCTGATGACCCAGGCTTCGGATGGTGCCGCGATGGCGCGGGCGATGTTCTCGGCCGTCTATGGCCGCTGGCGCGTTATGCCACGGGAGACCCGACCGCGCCTGTTCCTCAATGGACTGAGCCTCGGATCCTTCAATTCCGATATCTCGTTCGATCTGTACGACATCATCGACGACCCGTTCGATGGTGCCTTGTGGGTCGGCGCACCGTTTCGGCATGCGAGCTGGAAGCGCGTGACTGCACAGCGCGATCCGGGCTCACCCGCGTGGTTGCCGGTATTCCGTGGCGGCGCGGTGGTGCGGTTCGCCAACCAGGACCAGCGACTCGATCGCGGCGATGCAAGGTGGGGCAACTTCCGGATCGGATTCCTGCAGTACGCCTCCGACCCGATCACGTTCTTCAGCAGTGCAGCGGCCTGGCGAGAACCGGAATGGATGCGCGAGCCGCGCGGTCCCGACGTGTCGCCCGACCTGCGCTGGTTTCCGGTGGTGACGATGTTGCAGTTGGGGGCCGACACGATGGTCGGTTCCACACCGCGCGGCTTCGGTCACGAATACTCCGCGGCGGACTACATCGCCGCCTGGTACGCGCTGACCGAGCCACAAGGCTGGACTGAGGCAGAGCTCGCGCGGTTGCGCGAGCGCTTCGCGCAGTGAGGAGTCGGCTGTACGCAGACCCCGACAGTGAATAGGCGCCACTCCGGGCGACCGGCGCTCGAAAGTGCTGTGCTCACCCACCTGAAACTGGCGGCAGCGTTGCGCTGGACGGCCCGCTTTTGTTCAGAGGCTCCTTAGGCGCCCGCAGCGCGGGCGCTCAAAACCCTCATTCAACCGTGCGTGTCTCGACGGTCATGTCGAACACGAAATGCTGCGTCGGTGGGCTGCCGGCTGCCCCGGCCTTCTCGAAACGCTTCACGCGCACCACCGATTGCTCGCCGTCGACGGGCGTGAAGCCCTCGATGCCCTCGGGCAATGCGCGCCACTCGCCCGGTGTTCCGCTGGGCAGGCCGTTGTCGTCGAAGTGACGGTCGCGCACCATCAGGCACGG
>JANOEA010000060.1:0-5416 GCA_031412975.1 Pseudomonadota bacterium
GCCTTACCTGCATGCGGATCCAGGGAAGGTGGCGCAATGGAGGGCGCGCCTGGCGGGCGGCGGCGACGGGCTTCGCGTGGGGCTGGTTTGGGCGTCGCAGTCGAAGCACCGGACCGCGGCGGCGAAATCCCTGGCCCAGCCCTTCCCCCGTAAATGGGGAAGGGAGCAAGAGCACGCGTGCTTGGATTCGTTTGGGAGCAAAAGCGCGCCCAACAAAAAAAAGCCCCTGCCGACGCGCGGTCGGCAGGGGCTCGGTGACGCGCGAGCGGATCAGAACTTGTAGGTGACGCCGAGCAGGTACTGGCGGCCGTACTCTTCGTAGCGCTGGGTCAGGCCGTTGGAGTTGAAGTACTGGCGGTACGGCTCGTCGGTGAGGTTGTTCACCTGCAGCAGTATCGACATGCCCTCGAGCCTGCTGCCGCTCTGGAAGCTGTATCCGATCTGCGCGTCGGTCACCGTCTCGCCGTCGATGTAGACCAGCGCGCGGTCGGCGCCGAAGCCCTGGATCTCGCCGAGGAAGTCGGAGCGCTTGCGCTGGCCGACGCGGGCCTGGAAGCCGAAGTTCTCGTAATACAGCGAGATGTTGGTGACCTTCTCCGACAGACCCGCGATCGGCTCGTCCGGGCCGTCGGGACCCAGGCGCTTGATCGAGGAACTGGTGTCGGAGTGGTTGCCCTGGATGCCGAAGCCATCGAGCACCTCGGCGAACAGGTTGAACGGCACCGAGACCGAGAGTTCCCAGCCCTTGATGTTGCCGCCCTCGCCGTTGGCAGGACGCGTGAATACGCCGATGGGCTGCGGCGTCGGACCGGTGTAGCCGGGCGGGATCGGCAGGCCGGTCGCGTCGAACGGCGTGCTCTGATCGAACACGAAGGTTCTCAGGTCCTTGTAGAAGTAAGCGAGGCTCACGTAGCCACGCTCGGCGAAGTACTTCTCCAACGACAGGTCGTAGGCGTTCGCCTCCCACGGCAGCAACTCCGGATTACCGCCGTTGCGCGTCCAGCGTCCGATGTTCTGGCCGGAGAACTCGAGGTTGGTGTTGTTGTTCGCACGCAGCTGGTCGATCCGCGGGCGGGCCAGCTGGCGGCCAGCGCCGAACCGCGCGTTGACCTCTGACGGCAGTTCGAACACGAGGTTCATGCTCGGCAGGTAGTCGGTGTAGTCGGCGCCGCCGCTGAACGGAATCGCATTGGCCGCGTTGCCCTGCACGACGGTGAAGCCGTCGGAACTCTGGTCGGCATTGACGGCCTGCAGGCCGATATTGCCGCGCAACGGAACGCCGAGGAACTCGGTATTCAGGTTGGCCTGGACAAAAGCGGTGGTGATCTTCTCGAACACCGTCCATTGCTTGTTGACGATGTCCGCGTTGATGTTCTCGCGGAACTGGTAGTAGCGGTCGAGCACCGCCGGAATGTCGTAGCTGAGCGTACCCGGCAGCCCCAGGTGGCTCAGATCCACCGGGCGCACCAGCAGTGCGTTGTCGACCGGGACCGGTGCGCGGTTGTTCAGCAGGTCGAGGAACGCCTCCGGTACCGAGCGCTGCTTCTCGCGGTCGGCATAGTTGATGCCGAACTCGACGCTGCTGATCGGGCCCTCGAGGAAACTGCGCTTGAAGTCCAGCCGCACCGAGGTCAGTTCGTCGTCGATCTCGGGGGTCTTGATGTAGCCGTCCTGGCCCCAGCCGCCCGGATCGCCGAGCACCAGCGCGCTCGGATCGGTGTAATCGCGACTGAAGGAGAAGTTCGGAATCGTGTTCGGGTCGAGGGTGAAGCCAACGCTGTCCCTGACGCCGGCGCGAGTGCCCGAGTAGGTTTCCAGGATGCTCTCCTGGCGGTCGGCAGCGGAGTAGCTCAGGTCGAAGGTCGAAGACCAGTCGTCATTGATCGTGAACTGGTTGTTCCAGCCGATCGCAAACAGCTTGTCGTCGCCTTCGTTGAGGTCGTTGCGCAGCACCGGCCTGATGCCGTTGAAGGTTCCTGCAACGGTCACGCCATCCTCGATCACCGGATTGGCCAGCGACACGCCGCCGCCCCAGCCCAGACCGACTTCCATGAAGCGGGTGGTCTCGGCTTTTTCGAACTTCGAGTAGTAGATGTCAAGCATCGTCGAGTAAGAGTCGGAGACGTTGTACTCGAGCACGCCCATGAAGCCCTGGCGCACGTTGTCGGTCGACGTGCCCTGCAGCTTGGCGCCGCCGAGCGTGAATGCGCCGGGCGCACCCCCGATATCGGTCGGGAAGCCCCACGCTTCGTAACGCTGCGCCTGGCCCGGCGAATCCAGGCGCGCATAACCCAGCGCGATGCCGAGGTCGCCGTCCATGAACTGGTCGACGTAGAACGCGCTGATGCGGCTGCCGGTGTCGCTGCCTTCCTCGTTGATCTCGTCGAGCGAGTTCTTCTCGCCGCGTATGTTCACCTGTGCCACGCGCTCCTGGTACATCAGCGGACGCACGGTGCGCAGGTCGATGGTGCCGGACAGGCCCTGGCCGACCAACGAGGCATCGGCGGTCTTGTAGACCACCACCTGGTTGATCAACTCGGACGGATACTGGTCGAACTCGACCGTGCGGTTGTCGCCGACCGAAACCTGCTCGCGGCCGTTGAGCAATGTCGTACCGAAGTCGCCGGCCAGACCGCGGATGCTGATCGTCGACGAACGCCCTGCGACGCGCTGGGCGGCGAGGCCCGGCAAGCGGGTGATGGTGTCGGCGATCGAGATGTCGGGCAATTTGCCCAGGTCCTCGGACGACACCGCCTCGACGATCGAGTCGGAGTCAAGCTTGATGTCGATCGAGCGCTCGATACTGCTGCGGATACCGGTCACGGTGACCACCGCCATTTCCTTTTCGCGCTGCTTGGCCTCTTCGGCCTCGGCGTCGGTCTGGCTTGCGCCCTCCTGCGCATCGACGACTTTCTCGATCTGGTCGTCGTCGGTCGATTGTGCGTTGACGCCACCGGCCGAGATCAGCAGCGCGTACGCGAGCGCCGCGCTGAGTTTATTGCGCTTGAGCTTCAAGATGACCCCTCCCCAGGAAAACACGCAGGATGCCGCCCCGATCGACCGCCATGCGGCACGCACCGGACCCGACGCTTCCGGGGCAACGCCCTCCCCCGGTTGAGGGAGGATGCTAGCCGCGCACCCCCGCGGATAGGTCATGCTGCAAACGTATTCATAACAAAGCGGGGCTGCGCGGCCGCGCCCGACTCTGCGCAGAATGGTGCTGGAGAAGCCGCGACATGAGCCGCGCCAGTGCGCTGGCGATGCGTCCGCGAGTCGCGCGAATTTGCGCAATTGCGCACCAGGAATCGAGGATTTCGAGCATGTTTGTTGCAACGCGACATTGGCGCTACCGCAGTTGCTTGCTTGCTTTGTTGCATGTCGGATATTGCACTGCAGCAGACAATGCACGGGTATCGGGCGAGCCGGCGGTTGCGGCAGCCGCATCCGTATCGGCGCACGCGCCGCAGGGGCCACTGCATGTCGCCTCCCCCGACTGGCGCGAGCAGATCGTCTACTTCGTGATGATCGACCGCTTCGACGACGGCAATCCCGGCAACAACGACCACGGCCAGCGCGAATATGACCCGGCCAGCGGCGCGCACTACAGCGGCGGCGACCTGCGCGGGATCACCCGACGACTGGACTACATCCGCGGCCTGGGCGCGACCGCGGTCTGGATCACGCCGCCGGTCGCGCACCAGTGGTGGGACGACGCAGTGCGCTATGGCGGCTACCACGGCTACTGGGGCACCGATTTCATGGCGGTCGATCCGCACTTCGGATCGCTGGCCGACTACCAGAACCTGTCGCGCGCGCTGCACGGCGCGGGCATGTACCTGGTGCAGGACATCGTGGTCAACCACGTGGGCAACTTCATCCGCTATCCCGGTGCGTGGGATCCTCGCGATCCCACCGTGGGCTTCGTGTCCAACAGCGATCGTGGTGGGCGCAGTGCACCGGCGCAGGCGCCGTTCGACCGCAACGATCCGCGCGATCCAGCGCAGCGCGCGCAGGCGATCTACCACTGGACGCCGACCATTCGCGATGGCACCGACCGCGAGCAGGAACTGACCTGGCAACTGGCCGACCTCGATGATCTCAACACCGGAAATCCGCAGGTGCAGGCCGCGCTGCGCCGCAGTTACGGGCATTGGATCAGGGAAGTCGGCGTCGATGCGTTCCGGGTCGACACTGCGTTTTACGTGCCGCCGGATTTTTTCACCGACTTCCTGCATGCGGATGATCCAAAGGCGCCGGGCATCGCGCGGGTGGCGGCCACCACCGGGCGCGATGACTTCCACGTGTTCGGCGAAGGCTTCGGAATCGATCCGCCGTTCGCCGATGCGCAGGCGCGCAAGATCGATGCCTACCTGCGCGAGGCGGACGGCACCGCGATGCCGGGCATGATCAACTTCCCGCTCTACGGCAGCACGCTCGACGTGTTCGCGCGCGGCCGGCCGACCGCAGCGCTGGGCCATCGCCTGCGCAGCATGATGCAGTTGCACGCGCGGCCGCAGCTGATGCCGAGCTTCGTCGACAACCACGACGTCGATCGTTTCCTGGCCGGCGGCAGCGCGACCGGGTTGCAGCAGTCGCTGCTGCTGATCATGACCCTGCCCGGCATTCCGACCATCTACTACGGCACCGAACAGGGTTTCACGCGGCCGCGCGCGGCGATGTTCGCGGGCGGCTATCAGTCGGGCAGCAGCGATCATTTCGATACGAGTGCGCCGCTGTATCGGCAGATCGCGGCGATGGCCGCACTGCGGCGGAGCAACCAGGTGTTCACCCACGGCACGCCGACGGTGCTGTTCGAGACCGCGGCCGGCCCCGGTGCGTTCGCCTACCGCATGCGGCATGCGACGACCGACGCCGTGGTCGTGTTCAACAGCGCCGATCGCGCCGCACTGCTCGACAACCTCGACACCGGTTTGCCGGCCGGCACCACGTTGCGCGGCGCGTTCGATCTGGACGGCGCTGCGGGCGATCTGAAAGTCGGCGCCGGCGGCAAGCTCGATCTGCCACTGCCCGCGCGCGCCGGTCGCGTCTGGATCGCCGATCGATCGACCGCGGGCACGTTCGACGCGGATGCGCGCGCGACGCGTCTGGCGCTGGATGCGACACCAACGAAACCCGTGCGCGGCGACCTGTCGGTCAGCGGTCGCGCAGTCGGCACCGAGCGGCTCCAGCTCGTGATTGATGGCGACCTCGATCGTGCGATCGAGGTAGCTCCCGATGCCGACGGGCGCTGGCAGGCCCGCATCGACACCGCGAACATGGTCGATCCGGCGATCGAACACCGGCTGTCCTTGGGGCCCGCCGCCTCCGCGCAGGAGCGCTGGATCCCGACCTGGGCCGCACCGGATGTCGCGCGCACCGACCAGCCGGCGCAGAGCCTGGCCGCGGCCGCGCAGGG
>JANOEA010000061.1:0-3017 GCA_031412975.1 Pseudomonadota bacterium
TGCCACACACTCGGCCCGCAGCGTCAACCTGCATGGAGGCGGCAATGCTGCCTGCATCGGCAGGGTTCTCGAGCCTGCCGCGCATTCGTGTGAAGTGCTGGGGAGAGCATGGATCGGTCCGCCACATTGTTTGACAACCGCAGCCCCGCTATCGGCCTGCCAGCGGCGTCCATGCCCGGTCGCCGCGAGCGCCTTGCCAGGCTGTGCGACCGCTGGCGGCTGCTGCCGCTGCTGCGCCGCGCGCGCGCGGGGTTCCGCCACGACCTGCGCATCCTTGCCTATCACCGGATCGCGCCGCTGATCGACGCGGAACGATTCGATTTCGACGTCGAACTGTTGAGCGCCGATGCCGAGGGCTTTCGCGCGCAGATGCGCCACCTGCGCGACAGCTACACGCCACTGCGCTTTCGCGACGTGCTGGCGCTGCGCGATGCCGGGCGCGAGCCGCCGCGCAATGCCGTCATCGTGACCTTCGACGATGGCTACGACGACAACCACGACGTCGCGCTGCCGATCCTGCGCGAGCTCGGCGTGCCTGCCACGTTCTTCGTCTCCACCGGACATATCGACAGCGGCCTGCCGTACGCGTTCGATTGGGTCGCCCACGCGATCCTCAGCGCACCGGTCGGGCGCTTGCAGCTGCACCGGCCGGAACTCAGCCTCGAGCTCGGCGAATCGCGCGCGGCGCGCCGCGCGGTCGTCGCCAAGGTCCTGGACCGCCTGAAGGCACTCGATGGTCGCACGCAGCAGGCGGCGATCGATGCGATCGCGTCGGACTGCAAAGTCGGCCCGGCACGCCCCTCGGCCAACAGTCGCCCCATGTCGTGGCAGCAGGTGCGCGCGCTGCACGCGGCCGGCATGGAGATCGGTTCGCACGGCGTGCATCACCGCATGCTGGCCAAGCTCGACGCGGACGGCATCGAGCATGAACTGGCGGTGTCCCGCGATCGCATAGAGCAGGAGACCGGCCAGGCGCCGATCGCCTTGGCCTATCCGGTCGGCGGAATCGATGCCTACGACTCACGCGTGGTCGACATCGCGCGCAGGCTGGGCTATCGGGTCGCGTGCAGCTACCAGGCCGGTAGCAATCCGCTGGTCGGCGCCGACTGGCATGCGCTGCGTCGTATTGCGGTCGAACGCGACACCAGCACCGCGATGTTCGCAGCCCAGCTGGCGATGCCGGAGCTGTTCGGCAACCGGCCGCGCTCGGCGCGCAGCTGATCGATCACCGCGGCTTATTCGAAGCTGCTGCCGAACACGCTGTCGCCGGTGCTGAAATCGACCACGAATTCACTGCCGCTGCCGCGCACGTCGAGGCGGTAGCCGCGGGTGAACTCCGCGGCATCGACGCCGCGCCAGTCGAGTACGCTGAGCGTCGCATCCGCAGGGCTGACCACCGTGATGGTGAGGTTGCCCGCGCGCGCACTGCGACCGCTGACCACCGGCACCACCGGCGTATTGACCTGGAAGATCGCCTCCACTCCAGCGCCTTTCGCGAACGTGTCGCGTACCCGCAGCACCCGATTGGCGAACGACAGCTGGCGTCGCCAGTTGCTGACCGCGGCGTTGCCGGCGAACGCGGGGGTGAGGTTCGCATCGACCTCCAGCGAACCACCGGCACCCGGGGTCACCACCATCGTGGACGTGGTGCCCTCGCGCTGCAGGACGGTTTGCCCGCCCGAGACAAAACGCACCACGTTGTGCACGTCCGAACCTTGCTGGATGCCGCTGCGGCTGAAGATGTTCTCGGTGACCGCGAGGAAGTCGCCCTGGAACAGCGTGAAGGCACCCTGATCCTTGTGCGCGTGCGACTGGTTGTAGCGGCCGGCCACGAACGACATCCACATCGCGCCGTTGCTCCAGTCGCTGCGTGCGAACAGATGTCCCGGCCCACTGGCGTGGTGGTGGAGCACGCTCGGCGGGGTGCCGCCGGCGCTCGGCGAGAGCAGGTCGTTGCGGAAGTTGAAACCGCTGGTCATCTGCGGGATCGAGATCGACGAAAGCCACCACTGCGCACGCGCGCGACGCGCGCTGTCGTGGCCCATCGCGCGTGCCTGCAGCTGCACGTTGCGGTGGTAGTCCCACAGCTCCGGGTACGACACCCGCGACTGGTCGCCGATCGGCGCGACACGATCCAGCGTGGGCACGGTGGCGTGCACCCAGTAGTCCAACGAATCGTCCAGGTGCACGTTGCTTGCCGACAAATCGGTGCCGGTCGCATCGCGCCAGATCCGATAGATCTCGAACAGCCGGCCTTGCGCGAGTCCGTATCCGGTGCCTTCGCCCGAGCCGCCGCCGGGCAGGTTGGCGTAGTACTGCTGGAGCGCCGGGAATTTCTGGTTGACCAGCAAATTGCGCCAGGTCGCGCTGTTGGACGCGAGCGCCCAGTACATCGTCGCTTCGAGGAAGCTGAAGTGGTAGTTGTTGCCGGGATCGTTCACCGACCAGCCCGACCACGGAAAGGCGACATTGCCCCAGCGCGCCTGCTGGTGGTTCCAGACGTTCCAGATCGCCTGCTCGGCATATGCCGACCAGCGCGTGCGCTGGCTGGCGGTCGTGAATGCGGCACACCAGTCGTAGGTGATCGCGATATCGCGGATCATCACTCCGACCTCGAGGTAGGAGTCGGCGGCCACCGGAGCGCGGCGTCCCGCGGCGATCTCGGCTTCGGCGGTCGCTACCTGCGACTCGGCCTTGCCGACGGCGAGGTTGCAGTAGGCACTGTTGTTGGTGATGCGCCACGCGTAAGCGGCATCGATGGCCTTGAAGTCGTAGCCGGGACTGCCGTTGAGCGCCTGATCGACGAAGGCCTTGAAGCGGGTGAAGCGGGTCGAGCCGGGATCGACGTAGCCGAGGTCGGTGGCGATCGCCGCGATCGCGGGGCGCGCCGGCACGACGGCGAGCACGCTGCATGCGATGCACACGGCACTCGCAACACCGAAGCGGATGCGGGAGAAAAAGCGGGGCGGTCTGTGCATGAGGCCATGTTCCGATTCGACCGCACGGCGCTGTTGTGC
>JANOEA010000062.1:0-5675 GCA_031412975.1 Pseudomonadota bacterium
GAGATCTCCCAGCGCTCGCGGGAGAGGGCGCCGGGCAGGCTCGCGAACAGCTTGCTCACCGTGTGGGTGCGCAGGAAGCCCGAGCAGAAGCCGATCCGCATGCGCCCGTCGTCGCGCGGCCGCGATGCGGCAGGCGCGCGAGCGCGGAACGCAGCGGCCATCATGCGTTCGAGCAGGGCGCCATAGCGGCGCTGTTCGGCCACGAAAGGCTCGCCGAGATAGTGGATGTAGAACTCGGTCGCGAGCGTGATGCAACCGACCAGCACCGCGGGCGGTGTGTGCTCGATGGGTGCTGCTTCAAACCACGCCAGTTCCTCGAGCCACTGGGCGCGAAAGCGCTGCATCGCCGCGCCGTCCGCGTGCACGACATTGCGCGGCAGCTGGAAACGGCCCCAGCGGGCGGGCAGGTAATCCGGATCGCGCTGCAGGGCGGTCTCGAAGGCATCGCGTGCAGCAGCGAGATCTCCGAGTCGCAACTGCTCCATGCCGAGCAGCGCCCAGGCCGGCGGCGTATCGTCGAGTTCGGCGACACGCCGGCGTGCGGCGAGCGCCTGCTCGAAGCGCCGCGCGGCCTTGGCGGCGCGGGCGAGGCCATCCCAGGTGCGTGGCGCCTGCGGATCGATCTGCACCGCCTGCTGCCAGATATCGGCGGCGTCCGCGAACTGGCCTTCGAGCAGCAGCATCTCGCCGAGGTTGAGCAGCGCCTCGCGCCAGCCGGGGCGCAACGCGAGGCACTGGCGATACTCCGCGATCGCGGCGCTGCGTCGCCCGGCGGCCGCGTCGAGGTTGGCGCGTTGCAAGCGCGCTTCGACATGCGCGGGTGCCAGTGCCAATGTCCGCGAATAGGCCTGATGCGCGTGCTCGGCATCACCGGATTCGGCGCTCAGCTGCCCGAGGTCGAACCAGAATGCGGGCTGCTGCGGCACATTGCGGGTAAGGCGCGTCAATGCGGCGATCGCGCGCCCGGTATCGCCAGCGCTGCGCGCGAGTGCCGCATCCTCGACCAGCGCGGGCGCGCAGTCTGGATCCAGCGCGAGCGCCGTGTCGATCGCCACACGCGCGCCGAGCGCATCGCCACGCTGCACCAGAACGCGCCCGCGCAATGCGTGAACGCGCGGATCGTGCGCGGCCTTGCCGCCCAAACCATCGAGCGTGCTCAAGGCTTCGGCGTGGCGGCCGGCGCGACTCAGGCCGAACGCGGCGGCGAGGGCTTCGCTGATGGGGTCTGCGGGCATCGGTCGGATCGATTCCAGGGCCACGATTGTCGCACGGCGCCCCAACCGCCTCCGCGAAAGTCAAACGTCGAAGTGCGCGCAGGTTCGGTAGTGGTTCGACTCCGGCGCCATGCGCCTGCGCTCACCATGAACGGGTGATTTGGCGGCGCGGGTTCGTCCCCCACACCCGTTCAACCAGCGGCGCAGGTTCGTCCCCTACACAAGGTCAACCTGTGGCGCGGGTTCCTCCCCAACCCCCGTTCATCCTTATCTGTTGTCTTTTGGGTAGGTTGAACGTCGAGAGCCGGCATGCGCGCCCGTTTCATCCTCGCTCGTGACGAGCGTCGCTCAGCAGGGGCCGCATGCCGGAACTCACGCATCACCCGAACAGTTGCCTGAAGATCGTTCGCAGCGATAAGGCTGGGATACGCGTGAGGCTCTCTCGACCCCAAAACTATAGCGGAGAGCGCCATGATCGGAATCGGTGTGGATGTGTCGAAGGATCGTCTCGACGTGTGCATTGGCGACGGCAGCGGGGCGTCGCAGTATGCGAATGATCGCAAAGGCATTCGCGCACTGACGGCCCGGGTGGTGGCCCTGGGCGACGAGGTGAGGGTCCTGCTGGAAGCCTCCGGTGGCTATGAGATGGGGCTTCTGTTGGCGCTGGAGGAAGCGGGGGTGTGGGTCTGTCAGGTCAACCCGCGGCAGGCGCGCGACTACGCGCGGGCGACGGGCCGGCTGGCCAAGACCGACGCGATCGATGCGGCGATGTTGGCCCAGATGGTGGTGGTGCTCGCCGCAAGCTTGCGCCGCTACGTGTCGTCTGCCCCGTGGCAACGAGAATTGGCCCAGTTCGTGCGCCGGCGTCACCAGGTGCTCGAGACACGGCACCTGACGCGGCAACAGCGTGCGGGAATCGACCTGAAGGACATCCGCAAGCACCTGGACCGCACGTTGGCCGCGTTGGACCGCGAGTTGGTCAAGCTCGACGAGGCGATTGCGGCCCGGTATGCCGCGCAGCACCCCTCGCAGGCGCTGGAGAGCATGCCAGGGGTGGGTACGGTCACCCGGGTGGTGCTGTTGTCCATGCTCCCGGAACTGGGGCGCCTGAGTGGGCGCCAGATTGCCAAGTTGGTGGGCGTGGCACCCCTGAATCGCGATAGCGGCACGCTACGCGGGGCACGTCACATCCATGGCGGCCGGGCCTTGGTGCGCTCGACCCTGTACATGGCCGCGCGCAGCACCGTGCGGTGGGAGCCGAGCATCCGCGCGCACTACATCAAGCTCAAGGCGGCTGGAAAGCACGGCAAGGTGGCGATCGTGGCATGCATGCGCAAGATGCTGGTGATCCTCAACGCGCGCTACCGCGACGAGCTGCAACAGCGCGAGAACACGGCCGCATTACCGGGAATCTGACGGGGAAAGCATGGTCGAATTCCAAGACAGTTGCTGAGCGCAGGGCCGCAGGCCCGGAGTCGAAGGACACACCGAGCATTCTCGGCAGCAATTCGACTCCAAAGTTACGCGTGTGCGCTCGTTACGGGCCGGATGGAGGCGGCAGTACCGGATTCTCCAGGATCCCCGCAAACGCCCGCACCGGCTCCTGGTCGTCGTACAACACCTGCTTCGACGCGGCGATCCGCTCGCGCAGGTGCTCGCGCAGATCGCGGTCGCGGCCGAGCGCGACCGCACGCTCCACGTAGGCATCCACATCCGCGCAGACCAGTTCAGGCACGCCGATCCGCTGCAACATCGCCGCAGTCTGCCGTCCGCGCAGCGTGGGCGTGTCGACCGTGACCGTCGGCAGGTCCTGCGCGAGCAGATCGAAGCTGGACACCCCGCCGCTCCAGCCGATGCTGTCGAGATTGACGTCCATGCCGGCCGCGGTGGCAAGGAACTGCGCTTCCGGAACGTGCCCGAGCATCCGCACGTGGCGACTCGCATCGAGCCCATGCGCCGCGAAAACCCCGCCGATCCGCGCCGCCAACGCCTCGCGCACGTGCGCGCGCGGACTGGCGGCGATGTGAAAGCGCGCCTGCGGCACTTGTCGTGCGATGCGCGCGAGCAGCACATCGTGCGCGGGCGTGATCTTGAGCACCATCTGCGCGAGCAGGAAATCGACCGTGTCGCGGCGAGTGGTGTCGCGCGCAGCGACCGCGGGCATCCGATAGCAGGTGCCGAGGTTGGGCAGATGCAGCACGCGCTCGCGGTAGTGCGCAGCGCTATCCGGCGGATCCATCGACGCGCCGACCAGCAGTGCGTCGATCTGCGCTTGGCCGGTGGTCAGCGGATGGCCCCACAGCGCCAGTTGCAGCGGCGCGAGGCGATAGCAGGCCAGCACCTGGCTCAGCGGATCCATGCCGATGTCGAGCAACACCAGTACGTCGGGCGCGAAGCGTGCGATCGCGTCGAGCACTTCGCGCGGTCGCTGCGGCAGGTTTGCATAGCTTGCCGCGGTCGCGGCGTATTGCTCGCTGAGCGCATCGCGGCGTGGGTCGAGGTGGAAGATGCCGAGTTCGAAACGTTCGGCATCGAGGCCATCGATCAAGCCACCGAGCACCTTGGTCACCGAGTGGTGGCGAAAGAATGCGGAGACCAGCGCGATGCGCCGACGCGTGCCGCCGGGCCGCGGCTGCGGTGCAGGCGCGGGAATCGCCGCATGCGCGAGTCGCGCGAGCGCATCGGCGTAGCGGCTGCGTTCGGTGCGCAGCGGGCCCGGCTGGTAGTGCAGCGCGAAATCGGTCGCGCTCAGGATCGCGCGTTCGATCTCGCCCGCACTGCGCGTGGTGGGATCCAGCGCTTCGAATGTGGAAAGGCCTTCCGACCAGTGCGCGGCATGCGCGTCCATCGCGGCCTGATCGGGGAATACCGCATGGGCCGGATTCTGGAACAGCGCCCAGCGCGCGACCAGGTTGCCCGGATCGATCGCCAGCGCATCCCGATACGCCGCGCGCGCGGCCTCGGCGAGATCCCCACTGGTCAGCGTGTAGCCCAGCCGCAACCGATGTTCGACCTCGCGCGGCTGCAGTTGGGCGAGCCGCGTGCGTGCGCGGACCAGCGCGGCGAAGTCCTGCCCGACGCGACGCTGCGCCTCGGCCAGCCCCTCGAAACCGGCTGCCTCGTGGGGCGCCAGCGCGGTCGATCGTTCGAAAGCGGTCACCGCCGCGGCATCCAGGTTCAGCATCAGCCGCAGCTGGCCGAGGCGGCCCCACGGCTCGGCCCAGGCTGGGCGCGCCGCCACGCAGCGCTCCAGCAGCGCGATGGCCGGCTGGGGACGGTTCGCGGCTACTTCCAGCCAGGCCAGCTGGAACAAGGCGTCGGGCTGCTCGGGGCTTTGCCGCAGCACGCTCTCGAGCGCCCCGCGGGCGCCTGCCGCATCGCCGCGCGCGATCCGCTGCCCGGCCTGTGCGAGCAGGGCGGAAAACGGGCCTTGCGGTGGGCGAGGGCGGGTCATCGACGGCTCGGGGCGTGGCGCCGGGGCGCATGGCCAGCATGGGGTGGGGCGGCTATCATCGCAACAGATAGCGGTTGCCGATACCGGCAACCCACAGTCCTTGGAGTCCCGATGTTCCCGTCCAGCATGCGCATAGCCGACTACGACCCTGAACTGGGCGCCGCGATGGCGGCCGAACGCCAGCGCCAGGAGGACCACGTCGAGCTGATCGCCTCGGAGAACTATGCCTCGCCGCGCGTGCTCGAGGCGCAGGGCTCGGTGCTGACCAACAAGTACGCCGAAGGCTATCCGGGCAAGCGCTACTACGGTGGCTGCGAACACGTCGACATCGCCGAGCGGCTGGCCATCGAGCGCGCCAAACAGCTGTTCGGCGCCGACTATGCCAACGTGCAGCCGCACTCGGGCTCGCAGGCCAACGCGGCGGTGTTCCTCGCCCTGCTCAAGCCCGGCGACACCATCCTCGGCATGAGCCTCGCCCACGGCGGGCACCTGACCCACGGCGCGAAGGTCAACTTCAGCGGCAAGATCTTCCACGCGGTGCAGTACGGCATCGACCCGGTCAGCGGGCTGATCGACTACGACGAAGTCCAGCGCCTCGCCACCGAACACCGCCCGAAGATGCTGATCGGCGGCTTCAGCGCCTATTCGCAGGTGATCGACTGGGGACGCATGGCCGCGATCGCGAAGTCGGTCGACGCGTACTTCGTGGTCGACATGGCGCACGTCGCGGGCCTGTGCGCGACCGGCGTGTATCCGAACCCGGTGCCGCACGCCGACGTGGTGACTTCGACCACCCACAAGACCCTGCGCGGCCCGCGCGGCGGCATCATCCTCGCGCGCGCCAATCCCGAGATCGAAAAGAAGCTGCAGTCGATGGTGTTCCCGGGCACCCAGGGCGGCCCGCTGATGCACGTGATCGCGGCCAAGGTCCCCGCATGGCAGAACCATGCACCGCGGCAGACGAGCTTGATAAGCGGTGTCAATATAGATGAAAAATGAGTGAGTTT